>CP048469.1:2705000-3077500 GCA_025559845.1 Agrobacterium tumefaciens | reverse complement strand
CGCAGCGATATCGAAGATGAGATGCCACACCTCATCGAAACGCAGGATCAACTGTTCTTCGACAAGGCCAGCGGACAGGTCAGGGCACGTCGCGTGACGCGCCTTGGCGCCATCATTCTCGATGAAGCGCCTTTGCCAAAGCCGGAGGGACCGCAGGCCGCACAGGCACTCGCCAACGGGGTACGCGAATTTGGGCTGTCGATCCTGCCATTTTCAAGGGAAGCGGACCAACTTCGCGAGAGGATCGGCTTTCTTCATGCCAGCATTGGAGACCCCTGGCCGGATGTCAGCGACGAAGCTCTGACAGCACGCCTGGATGAATGGTTCGTACCATTCCAAAACAGTGTCCGCAGTCTTCAGGATATTCGCTCCGGCAGCCTTTCCGAAGGGCTGATGTCACTTGTTCCACACGAGGTGGTGCGAGAGCTCGCGAAATTGGCGCCGACCCACTTCGAAGCGCCGACAGGACAACGGCACCCAATCCGTTATGACGGAAGCGAACCCACACTTTCCATTCGTGTACAGGAACTGTTCGGACTTAAAGCGCATCCGACGATCGCGCAGGGCCGCTTGCCACTCGTTCTGGAATTGACCTCTCCCGCTCATCGACCGATACAAACGACACGCGATTTGCCTGGTTTCTGGTCGGGGTCGTGGAAAGATGTGCGCGCTGACATGCGTGGCCGGTATCCACGTCACCCGTGGCCGGAAGATCCGGCATCCGCGCAACCCACCAACCGTGCAAAGCCACGTGGAACGTAAGCAATGAAACCCGTAAAAGAAACGAAGACGGCAATCCAGGCAATCGAAACGACGAGACTTGGTCGTGCCAGCCGAAGAATCAGGCTGCAGACAATCGTCTGGCTGCGTTGGCTTGCCGTCGCGGGTCAAAGTGCAACAATTCTCTTCGTCGCCCTCGGCTTGCACTTCCCGCTGCCACTCCTGGCGTGCTCGCTGCTGATCGCCGCGCTGGCGCTGGCCAATCTGTTTCTGACAGCTCGTTTTCCATCCACCTACCGCCTGGAGCCCTGGGAAGCGACGTTGTTGCTCGCCTTCGATCTCTTGCAGTTGACGGCACTCATCTACATCACGGGAGGTCTCTCCAACCCCTTCGCGCCTTTGATCTGCGTACAGGTCATTATCGCTTTCGCTTCGCAACCGCTGAGGCACTCTCTTATTCTTCTCGCCTTCGCGGTCATTTGCTCGACAGCGATCGCTTTCTCGCCCTTCCCGGTTCCATGGTATCCGGGCGAAACTTTGCCGATCCAGCTTCTGCTGCATGTTGGCACGTGGTTCGCCATTATCGCGACGACATCGTTTGCAGCATTTTACGCCTACCGTGTTTCCCATGAAGCCAATCAGCTTGCCGATGCTCTGGCAGCAACGGAACTCGTTCTCGAGCGTGAAAAACACCTGTCACAGCTCGACGGCCTCGCGGCGGCGGCTGCGCACGAGCTTGGGACGCCACTTGCAACCATCAGCGTCGTCGCCAAGGAGATGGAGCGAGAACTCGGGAATGACGAACGTTTGGGAGAAGACATCGCCCTTCTGCGCAGCCAAAGCGAACGATGCCGCGATATCTTGCGACGCCTGACCTCACTTTCAGCCGACAGCGAAGAACATATGCGTCGTCTGCCGCTTTCTTCCCTGCTTGATGAGGTCATGGCACCTTATCGCGAATTCGGCATCGAGCTTGAACTGATCGAGAAAAATAACCGCGTCGATGAGCCTGTCGGCATCAGAAACGCCGGCATTATCTATGGTCTCGGCAACCTTATCGAAAATGGCGTGGATTATGCGGGAACGAAAGTCACAGTGACCGCCGCCTATGATGCCCAGACGGTAAAAGTCGCAATTGAAGACGACGGACCTGGTTACGCCTATGACATTCTCGCCCGCATTGGCGAACCCTATATGACAGAGCGCCACAATGATGCCCGCGCAGGCGGATTGGGGCTCGGTCTATTTATCGCCAAGACTTTGCTGGAACGCTCGGGTGCGACCGTGACATTCGAAAATCGCGGCGTGACCGAGAGCGGAGCGCGAATCACAATCGTCTGGCCCCGCGCCCTTATGGACGATAAAAGCCACTGAACGCTTTACGATCCGATTTGAAGAAGCGATAAGAAGACAACAGGCTCAGGAAGTTGCCGGAAGGCCGGAACCATGAATACAAAAGATCAAGCCCCTCTCGATGACAAGGCGATTGCCGACGAAAACGATCCAATCGGCGCCGACAAGTCGCTGCTGATCGTCGATGACGACGGCCCGTTTCTCCGCCGCCTGGCTCGCGCCATGGAAACGCGCGGGTTTAATGTCGATACCGCCGAGTCGGTCAGCGAGGGCATCGCCAAGTCAAAGGCGACGCCACCGAAATATGCCGTCGTCGATCTTCGACTTGGAGATGGCAATGGGCTGGAAGTGATCGAGGCCATCAGGCAAAGCAGAACGGATACGCAGATCGTAGTTCTGACGGGCTACGGAAATATCGCTACCGCCGTTACCGCGGTCAAACTCGGTGCGCTCGATTATCTCGCAAAGCCGGCCGATGCCGATGATGTCTTTAATGCGTTGACGCAGCGCAAGGGTGAAAAGACTGAAGTTCCAGAAAATCCGATGTCTGCGGACCGGGTACGCTGGGAGCATATTCAGCGGGTTTACGAGATGTGTGAGAGAAACGTCTCGGAAACCGCTCGACGTCTCAACATGCATCGCCGTACCCTGCAGCGCATTCTTGCGAAACGCGCCCCTAAATAAACGTCGGTCATTCTCCGAAGCTGCGGCCCGTTGTCCATTCCGCCAACATGAGGCGGGTGGCCGCAGTTCTGGAAAAATCCAGCATCAGTGATTTGCGCGTGGCAGGTGGCAGTTTGTGCTCCGGCGCTTCCCGCAGCATATGAGCGCCATATCCGTCGGAAAGGATGAGGCCGCAATCCTCCGGAAAAATGTCGATCGGGACTTCGGCATGTGTGGCAAAGAACAACCGGTCGCAGTGCAACCGGTAGTCCGGCCATTTGCGGTCGACACGGAAATCCTCAATCGAGGATTTAATTTCGACAATCCAGATTTCACCCTTGACGGACAGGCTGATGAGGTCGGCTCGTCGCCCGCTCGCCAGAGGCAGTTCGGGCAGAACAGAATGGCGCATCTCATGCAGCAAGATCTGCACGCCGCGCCGCACCAGCATGGCCTTGTCCGATTGGCGACCATCAATTAACGGATTGTTATTGGTGACGGAAAGAATAGTCATGGATAACGCATTCAAGGACGTGTGAACTATTGTTGCAAAAAGACAATGAACCGGCAATTTTACATGCTGTGGCTCGTTGCCGAGGCGCTACGGCTTGCCAAGCGCAGCTTAATGGAAAATAACCCCATTATCCAATTCAGCCTACTCTTTCGCACAATTTGGCGAATTTTCCGCGAGAACGACATGCGCATCCGTACATCATTGACCGCACTTGGTCTGACGGCAGTACTGGCTCTGGCCGGCTGCGCCGAGACCACTTCCCAATCGTCCGACAAGCCCGTCGCATCCGCGCCGGCGCCTGTTCCGACAAAGGTTGAAACCGTCCAGATTTTCAACGACGTTTACGGCCCTGTCACGGACGCCGGTTACGCCCTTCCAGCTATCCCGATCAACCGCGTCAATGAGAAGTTCCGTCGCCAGATCGTTGAATTCCAGACTCCTGAAAAGCCGGGCACAGTTATCGTCAACACCCGTGAGCGTTTCCTCTATTACGTCATGCCGGGTAACCGCGCCGTTCGTTACGGCATCGGCGTTGGCAAGGCAGGCTTTGCGTGGGCCGGTGAGGCCTATGTCGCCTGGAAGCAGGAATGGCCGATGTGGCATCCGCCAAAGGAAATGGCCGACCGCAAACCGGAAGTCGCGAAGTACGTCGAAGCCGGCATGGGGCCTGGCCTGACCAACCCGCTTGGTGCACGCGCAATGTACCTCTTCAATGAAAAGGGTCAGGATACCCTGTTCCGCATCCATGGATCGCCTGAATGGGCGTCGATCGGCACGGCAGCGTCTTCCGGCTGCATCCGCATGATCAACCAGGACGTGATCGACCTTTACAGCCGCGTCCGTCCGGGCCGGAACACCAAGGTTATCGTGATCCAGTAATATCCGGATCAAGACCAGAAAATGAAAAAGCCGCCAGGACATCCCGGCGGCTTTTTTGTTGGCTAGCGGCGGGAATACCCGCCGCTTTTGCAAGTCAGGCGGCCTGCCTTGCTTTCAACTCGAGACGGCGACGGTGCAGAACCGGTTCGGTGTAACCGTTCGGTTGCTCGCGTCCTTTCAGGACCAGTTCGACGGCAGCCTGAAAAGCAATGGAACCGTCAAAATCGGGTGCCATTGCCAAATAGGCGGCATCACCAGCATTCTGACCGTCGACCACAACAGCCATGCGTTTCATCGTTTCGACAATCTGTTCTTCCGTCACGACGCCGTGACGCAACCAGTTTGCCATATGTTGTGCGGAGATCCGCAGAGTGGCGCGGTCTTCCATCAAGCCGATATTGTTGATGTCCGGAACCTTCGAGCAACCCACGCCCTGGTCGACCCAACGGACGACATAACCCAGAATGCCCTGGGCGTTGTTATCGAGTTCGCGCTGGATTTCTTCTGGCGTCCAGTTGGGGCGAGATGCGACAGGTACCGACAAAATGTCGGAGAGTTTCGCCCTGCCTCGGCTCTTCAGGTGATCCTGAACAGCCGCGACATCGACCGTATGATAGTGCGTTGCATGCAGCGTCGCCGCCGTCGGCGAAGGCACCCATGCCGTGTTGGCACCAGCCCTGGGATGCGCGATCTTCTGCTCCAGCATCGCTGCCATCAGATCCGGCATCGCCCACATGCCCTTGCCGATCTGAGCATGGCCGGCAAGACCGCACTCCAGACCAATGTCGACGTTCCAGTTTTCGTAAGCCGCAATCCAGGCCGCCTGCTTCATGTCGCCCTTGCGGATCATCGGGCCTGCTTCCATGGACGTGTGCATCTCGTCACCGGTACGATCGAGGAAGCCGGTATTGATGAATACAACCCGGTCCTTCGCCGCACGAATACATTCCTTGAGGTTGACCGTCGTACGGCGTTCCTCATCCATGATGCCCATCTTCATGGTGTTTGGTGTCATGCCGACAAGCTTTTCGACCCGCGTGAAAATTTCGTTGGCGAAGGCCACTTCTTCCGGCCCATGCATCTTGGGCTTGACGACATACATCGAACCGGCGCGCGAATTCTGCCGACGGCCAGACGGACCGACATCGTAAAGAGCAATCAAAGCGGTAACGACGGCATCCATGATGCCTTCCGGAACCTCACGCCCATCCCTGTCGAGGATTGCAGGATTGGTCATCAGATGCCCGACATTTCGAACCAGCATCAATGACCGTCCATGTAACGTCACGGCGGAACCGTCCGGGCCGGTATAATAACGGTCGGGGTTCAATTTGCGGGTGAAGGTTTTTCCACCTTTTGAAACTTCTTCGGTCAGATCGCCGCGCATCAGACCAAGCCAGTTGCCGTAGACGAGAACCTTGTCTTCCGCATCCACTGCAGCAACCGAATCCTCGCAGTCCATGATCGTGGTCAGGGCCGATTCAAGTATGACATCGGAAACTCCCGCGAGATCGGACTTGCCGATTTCCGTCGACGGATCGATGACGATTTCGGTGTGCAGACCGTTCTTGCTCAGCAGGATCGATGACGGGGACGCAACATCGCCGCCAAAGCCGGCGAACTGCGACACATCTTTCAAACCTGTGGTCTTGTCGCCAACGGAAAGCTGCAAGACACCGTCCAAGATCTTGATACCAGTCACGTCCGACCAGCTCGCGCCGTCCAGGGGCGCAGATTGATCAAGGAAGTTTCTCGACCACGCGATGACCTTTTCGCCGCGTTTCGGGTTATAGCCCCTACCCTTTTCAGCACCATCGTCATCGGAAATCGCATCGGTGCCGTAAAGCGCGTCATAGAGCGAACCCCAGCGCGCGTTCGCAGCGTTCAATGCATAGCGCGCATTCATAACAGGGACGACGAGTTGCGGACCGGCGACAACGGCCATTTCGGCATCAACGTTCTCTGTCGAGACCCTGAAATCCGGTCCTTCCGGCAAAAGATAGCCGATCTCTTTCAGAAAGTTTTCGTAAACGCCAAAATCCAGCGGGGCACCATTCTGACGGTACCATCCATCCAGCTTTTCTTGCAGAGCGTCACGCTTTGAAAGAAGCTCGCGATTTTTTGGCGAAAGATCGTGGACGATACCCGAAAAGCCTTCAAAAAAGGCCTCACGGTCAAGACCTGTCCCGGGCAGGACCTCTTCTGTCAGAAAAGCATAAAGCCTGTTGTCGATGGAAAGACCGAATTTATCCGTGCGGCTCACATGCGCCTCCTCGTGTTCATTTCGTCTAAATTGAACAATGAGGGTGGGCTACGTCAATCGCGTGAAGCAACCAAATATTATTTCCAGATTGGAAACAATGTAAACGATAATGGTCTTTTCTTACAAAAGCCCCTGCAAATCCTTGATACGATCATTCACCAGCCAGCCGTAATAATTTTCTTCCGGCAAGATGACATCACCGCCTGCGCGCTGACGGTTTTTCTGCGCAAGGGCCGCGGCGCGGTTCTGAGAGCCGCCAACGTTATACAAAGTCGAGGTGACACCGGGATTCCTGGAAATATCCATATCCGCGATGGATTTGTAATCGTCGATCGACTTGCGGATGGACGCTGCCATGAAGGCCAATGACCGGTCCGGGTCCATGATGGCTGTGTAGACGGCCGCGGCATCGTTTTCGTCCAGTCTTTCATAACCGGAAGTCCTCGAGACCATGTCCGTCAACATCAGCGCTGTCAGCGGATTGATCTGGCCGAGACCAAACGTCTGCCCGGCATAAAACGGCTGGAAAAAGACCGCGCTGAAACGATTGTCAGGATAGGATACGCCATCAACCTTCTTGCCGCGGAAGCTGTCGTCCCACACATCTTCCCGGCAGCTCCAGAGAGCGTAGGAATCCTTTTTCGACTGACATTTGCCGAACTGCGAATGCGACAAAAACTGCGCGATCGATTCATCCTTGTAACCGAAGCGGAAACTGTTTCCTGCATAGGACGCAGCCTTGACATAATAGGATTGCAAACGGTCGTAGGCATCGACGTTGTAAGTGTGTTCACCAACGATAGCGCCGATCATATGGATTGGATCAATACCATATCGTCCCGCCGTCGCCTTGATCTTGCCGATCAACGCCTTGTCTGAAGACAGAAGTTCAATGACTTTCTGGTACTTGCGCTCGTAAGACGTATTGGACGCTTTCGTGCGGCGCGCGGACGCGCCTGGCACGCCCGGCTGTTCGGCATTGCGATTTCCAGGCGGCACGACCGTCACAGCTTCAGCGAAAGACGACGACACAGTCGTGAAGGTCAGAGCAACGGCGAATGCCAGAAGAGTTTTGCGCACGAGCGAATGCCTTTTCTCAGGCCGGCTTGTCGAAAACAAGAGTTGAGGAAAAACCGGCCGCGTCCATAGAGCGGTTCCAATCGGAATGCAGTGCCTCTCCCATAAACAAATTGCGGGCCGAAGGCGAGACGAGGCTGGTAAAATAAAAGAGTGCGGCAAATATGGCCGCACTCCAGATATTATTGGATAAGACGCTTAGAGAATATAGCGCGACAAATCCGTATCGGCAGCAAGATCACCGACATGTTTTCGGACATATTCATGATCGATCTTCACCGACGAGCCACCACGATCCGGCGCGTTGAACGAAATTTCGTCCAGAACCCGTTCCATCACCGTTTGCAGACGACGTGCACCTATGTTCTCGACAGACGAGTTGAGGTGAACAGCGACATCAGCCAAGGCATCGATCGCATCATCCGTGAATTCCAGATCCAGTTCTTCCGTCGCCATCAGCGCCTTGTACTGACGGATCAGGCTGGCCTCGGTTTCGGTCAGAATGCGTCGGAAATCTTCCTTGGTCAGCGGTTTCAGCTCGACGCGGATCGGTAGACGTCCCTGGAGTTCCGGCAACAGGTCGGAGGGCTTCGCCACATGGAAGGCACCGGACGCGATGAACAGGACGTGATCCGTTTTCACCGGACCATACTTGGTTGAAACGGTCGTGCCCTCAACAAGCGGCAACAGATCGCGCTGCACGCCTTCGCGAGAAACACCTGCCCCCATACCGCCATCACGTGCGGCGATCTTGTCAATTTCGTCGAGAAACACGATGCCATCGTTTTCCACCGACTTGACCGCCTCGCGCTGGATCATTTCGTTGTCCAGCAGCTTGTCGGACTCATCACGAATAAGATCAGCATAGGACTTGGAAACCGTCGTCCGAACCTTTTTCGTTCGGCCGCCCATGGCCTTTCCGAACATTTCAGACAGATTGAGGACGCCGATGTTCGCGCCCGGCATACCGGGAATGTCGAAGCCGGGCATGCGAGAACCGGCATCGGCAACCTCGATATCGATTTCCTTGTCGTCGAGTTCTCCGTCACGCAGCTTCTTGCGGAAGTTTTCGCGTGTTGCAGGGGATGCTGTCGATCCGACCAGTGCATCGAGCACGCGCTCCTCGGCGCTGGCATGTGCCTTGGCCTGCACTTCAGCGCGCTTCTTTTCGCGAACCAGTCCGATACCGATCTCGACGAGATCGCGGATGATCTGCTCGACATCGCGGCCGACATAGCCAACTTCGGTGAACTTTGTCGCTTCGACCTTGATGAAGGGAGCACCAGCCAGCTTGGCAAGGCGACGGGAGATTTCCGTCTTGCCGACACCGGTCGGCCCGATCATCAAGATATTCTTTGGCATGACTTCATCGCGCAGGCTCTCATCAAGCTGCTGACGCCGCCAGCGGTTGCGCAGCGCAATAGCAACAGCGCGTTTCGCATCGTGCTGGCCGATAATGTAACGGTCCAGTTCCGAGACGATTTCCCGGGGAGAAAAAGTGGTCATCCTATCCTCTTGGCTTTCCTGCCCCGACCGGCCGTGACGGCCCGGTCCACAGGACCCTTGGGTGAGATAAAATCGTTATTCGGCGTCGAGTGTTTCAACGACGAGGTTGTGGTTGGTATAAACGCAGATGTCCGCAGCGATATCCAGCGCCTGGCGCGCCACATCTTCCGCAGACTTGTCGGTGTCCATCATGGCGCGCGCCGCCGCGAAAGCATAGTTGCCGCCAGAGCCAATAGCGATCGCACCATGTTCTGGTTCCAGCACATCTCCATTGCCTGTAATGGCAAGGGTCGTCGACTTGTCGGCAACCAGCATCATGGCTTCGAGATTGCGCAGGTACTTGTCCGTGCGCCAATCCTTGGCAAGCTCCACGGCTGCACGCATAAGCTGGCCCGGATATTGTTCGAGTTTCTTCTCGAGACGATCGAGTAGCGTGAAGGCATCTGCTGTTGCTCCAGCAAATCCGGCGATCACTTCGCCCTTGCCGATACGACGGACCTTACGCGCATTGCCCTTCATGACGGTCTGGCCGAGGCTTACCTGACCATCGCCAGCCATGACGACCTTGCCGCCTTTTCTGACTGTAATAATAGTTGTCATCAAACACCTGTCTGCCCGTGTCGGGCGTGTGGTTGGTGGGCCGCATCCGGCCCTTTCCGGTTCTATGTAAGTTTGCTTTTTACGATTGCAATCATCCTGTCGGCCAACGTGGGAGGCCATACGAGACAAGACGATGGAACAACTGGATATTTGCATTCTGTGCTGATAAGGAACGGCAACATTTCCACGGAGCGGCCAAAATGGCAGAACGTAAAGGCGAGATTTTCCGCAAAACCAACGAGACATCAGTTTCGGTTCGCGTGAATGTCGACGGCACCGGCAAATCGACAATTTCCACTGGCGTGGGATTTTTCGATCATATGCTGGACCAACTCAGCCGCCATTCTTTGATCGACATGGAAATCGACGTCAAAGGCGATCTGCATATCGATGACCACCATACCGTCGAAGATACCGGCATCGCCATCGGCCAGGCAATTGCCAAAGCGCTGGGCGACCGACGCGGCATTACCCGCTATGCCGCGCTCGACCTTGCCATGGATGAAACCATGACAAAGGCTGCAGTCGACATTTCCGGGCGCCCCTTCCTCGTTTGGAACGTGAATTTTTCCGCACCCAAGATCGGTACATTCGATACCGAACTGGTGCGCGAGTTCTTCCAGGCTTTGGCGCAGAACGCGGGCATCACCCTGCATATCCTGAACCATTACGGCGCAAACAACCATCATATCGCCGAAACATGCTTCAAGGCCGTTGCACGCGTTCTTCGCACCGCAACTGAGATCGATCCCCGGCAGGCAGACCGCGTTCCTTCCACGAAGGGTATGCTGGCCTAACTGCAAACGCTGTCAGGACGCCCATGACAAGCTATCTGGTTCTCGAAGCCCCTGGTGGGCCGGACAGAGATCACAGAACGACCCGCTTCATTGCAGACCGTTTCGTCTGGCTGGCACTTGTTGCGCCGTGGCTCTGGCTTGCCACCAATCGGCTCTGGCTTGCGGCGATCTTAGTATTTGCGGCACTCATCATCGCCGGACAAATCTCTGCATTAGCCGGATTCGAACCGGTAGGGCTTCTGGTCGGTCTGGCGATATCCGTCATCACGGCGCTGGAAGGCAGGCATTTTCTGGTCCGCCATCTGCTGAAAAAGGGCTGGCAGATGAAATCCATCGTTACGGCCCCTGATCTTTCCTCTGCCGAAGACCTATATTTCTCCGAGCGATCCACGGATGTTCCGGACATGACAATCACCCAGCCAGTATGGGCTCCCAATCCGGAGAAAACTGGCGGAAACAGCTTCATCAACGATCCGGCCGGATCGTTTCTATTCGATCTAAACGGAAGGCGCTGACATGCGTGTCGCGATCATCGACTACGGTTCAGGCAACCTGCGCTCTGCTACAAAAGCTTTCGAGCGCGCCGCCCACGAAGCCGGCATCAATGCAACCATAGAACTGACCGACAAGGCGGATCACGTCGCATCGGCAGACCGCATCGTTCTGCCCGGTGTCGGCGCCTACGCCGACTGCCGTGCCGGTCTCGATGCGGTATCCGGCATGCACGAGGCACTCGTTGAGGCAGTGGAACACAAGGCACACCCGTTTCTTGGTATCTGCGTCGGTATGCAGCTCATGTCGTCGCGTGGTCTAGAAAAGACTGTCAGCCAGGGACTGGGCTGGATCGAGGGCGATGTCGTGGAAATGACCCCTTCCGATCCCAACCTGAAGATCCCGCAGATCGGCTGGAACACGCTGGAAATCCGCCATGCGCACCCACTTTTTGACGGCATCAAGACCGGCCCGGATGGCTTGCATGCTTATTTCGTGCATTCCTATCATCTGGCCGCGAAACACCCTGCCGACGTTATCGCCACAACCAGTTATGGCGGTGCTATGACGGCGTTCGTCGGTCGCGACAACATGGCGGGCGCGCAGTTCCATCCGGAAAAGAGCCAGACGCTTGGCCTTGCCCTCATTTCGAATTTCCTGCGTTGGAAGCCCTGACATGATCCTTTTTCCCGCAATCGACCTTAAAGACGGCCAGTGCGTTCGCCTGAAACTTGGCGATATGGACCAGGCAACCGTCTATAACACCGACCCCGGCGCACAGGCAAAAGCCTTCGAGGACCAGGGTTTCGAATGGCTGCATGTCGTGGATCTAAACGGTGCTTTTGCCGGCGAGAGTGTCAATGGCGCCGCCGTCGATGCGATTCTCAAGGCGACAAAAAATCCGGTGCAACTCGGTGGTGGCATTCGCACGCTCGATCATATCGAAGCATGGCTGACGCGCGGGCTTGCCCGCGTCATTCTCGGCACGGTCGCGGTCCGCGATCCGGTGCTGGTGCTGGAAGCTTGCAAACGTTTCCCCGGTCAGGTGGCCGTGGGGATCGATGCCAAGGGCGGCAAGGTGGCCGTTGAGGGCTGGGCAGAAGCGTCAGAGCTCGGTGTTATCGAACTTGCCAAGCGCTTCGAAGGTGCTGGCGTTGCCGCGATCATCTACACCGACATCGACCGCGATGGTATTCTGGCCGGTATCAACTGGTCGTCGACACTTGAACTGGCCAATGCGGTTTCCATTCCAGTGATCGCCTCTGGTGGACTGGCGTCCATCGACGACATCAACCGCATGCTTGAACCGGATGCGGCAAAGCTCGAAGGCGCCATTTCCGGCCGCGCGCTTTATGATGGGCGGATTGATCCGGCAGAAGCCCTTGCGCTTATTCGGGCAGCTCGAAACAAGGAGGCAGGCGCATGACACTCAAAGCACGCGTTATTCCATGTCTTGATGTAAAGGACGGCCGCGTCGTCAAGGGTGTCAATTTCGTCGACCTGATCGATGCGGGAGACCCCGTCGAAGCAGCGAAAGCGTATGACGCAGCCGGTGCCGATGAACTTTGTTTCCTCGATATCACCGCCTCCTCCGACAATCGCGACACAATTTTCGACGTCGTCTCACGGACTGCCGACCATTGCTTCATGCCTGTGACGGTTGGCGGCGGCGTTCGCAGTGTCGGCGATATCCGCAAGCTTCTGCTGTGCGGCGCCGACAAGGTGTCGATCAACTCTGCTGCCGTCAAGGACCCGGATTTCGTAGCGCAGGCCGCCGACAAATTCGGCAACCAGTGCATCGTCGTGTCCATAGACGCCAAAAGAGTTTCAGGCGATGACGAGGCTGCCCGCTGGGAAATATTCACCCATGGCGGGCGGCAATCCACCGGCATCGATGCGGTAGAGTTCGCTATCAAGATGGTCGAGCGTGGCGCTGGTGAGTTGCTTGTCACCTCCATGGACCGGGACGGCACAAAAAGCGGTTACGATATCGCCTTGACGCGCGCCATCGCCGACCAGGTTCGGGTACCGGTCATTGCCTCCGGCGGCGTCGGCAACCTCGATGATCTGGTGGCTGGTGTTCGTGATGGTCACGCGACGGCCGTGCTGGCGGCATCCATTTTCCACTTCGGCACTTATTCTATCGGCGAAGCCAAGGCCTACATGGCCAACCATGGCATCGCCATGCGCCTCGACTGACAGCAGGAAACATCATGAGCGCATTTTCCCTTACTGATCTGGAGCGCATCGTCGCAACCCGCGCAGCCGCGTCCCCGGACGAATCCTGGACCGCAAAGCTTGTTGCGTCGGGCCAGGAGCGCGCGGCCAAAAAGCTCGGTGAAGAAGCCGTTGAGACAGTGATCGCCGCAATTGCCAAAGATCACGACGGCCTGAAAAACGAGGCCGCCGATCTGCTCTTCCATCTGCTGGTGGTTCTGAAGATTGCCGATATCCCCCTGGCCGACGTTCTTGCGGAGCTTGAGCGCCGCACCGGCCAGACCGGCCTTCAGGAAAAAGCATCGAGGCCGAAATCATGACGACCATGGCACGCAGCGGGGAGAGAGGCATGCCAGGAACACTCGATCACTTTCGCGCCGATGAATATTCGCCCTACCACTTCTTCAGCTCGGAAGAATGGGCAAAGTTTCGCGCAGACACACCGCTCACCCTATCGGGTGACGAAGTAAAACGGCTTCGTTCGCTGGACGACCCAATCGATCTGGATGAAGTACGGCGGATCTATCTTTCGCTTTCGCGCCTGCTCTCGTCGCATGTGGAGGCGTCACAGCTTCTTTTCGAACAGCGCAACCGCTTCCTGAACATGGCTGACGTTAACAAGACGCCCTTCGTGATCGGTATTGCCGGGTCGGTGGCTGTGGGCAAATCGACAACCGCGCGTATTCTGAAAGAACTGTTGGCCCGCTGGCCATCCAGCCCAAAGGTCGACCTGATCACCACGGATGGATTTCTTTATCCGAACGAGGTTTTGCGCCGCGACAACCTGATGGAGCGTAAGGGTTTTCCCGAAAGTTACGATATCGGCGCATTGCTGCGCTTCCTTTCGGCGATCAAGGCGGGGCAACCGAACGTAAAAGCACCGCGCTATTCGCACTTGACTTACGATGTATTGCCGAACGAATACACCATCGTCGATCAGCCGGACATCCTGATCTTCGAGGGCATCAATGTTCTGCAATCGCGGGATTTACCGGCCGGTGGGCGCATCGTTCCCATCGTTTCCGATTTCTTCGACTTCTCGATCTATATCGATGCGGACGAGGGTCTCATTCACAACTGGTATGTGAACCGGTTCATGAATCTTCGGAAAACCGCATTCCGCGACCCGAACTCATTTTTCAACCGTTATGCTTCGATCAGCGAAGACGCCGCACTGAGCATTGCGGAGGGTCTCTGGCAGAATATCAATCTGAAAAACCTCCGCCAGAACATCCTGCCGACGCGACCACGCGCCGATCTCATTCTCAGCAAAGGCAAGAACCACCTGATCGAAACGGTGGCCCTGCGCAAACTCTGACAAAGCGCTTCTAAGGTGCGGAGCGCTTGTGCAGAAGATACGCACAGCGCTCTAGTCTCCAGAGGGTTTGCCGCGCATCTTCTTGACGTCGGAACGACCGGACTTTTCCTTCAGCCGGCGTTCCACGGAACCGCGTGTCGGCTTGGTTGCTTTTCGGACAGGCGGCGGTGGCGCGGCCGCTTCGAGAATAAGCTCCTTGAGACGGTCGCGGGCGTCTTCGCGGTTTCTGTCCTGGCTTCGAAACCTGCTCGCTTCGATCATCAGCACGCCGTCCTTGGATACGCGCCGACCGCCAATCCTGATGGCGTTGGTTTTGACGCGGTCCGTAAGTGAGGGCGAACCAGCAATATCGAAGAAAAGCTGGACTGCCGTCGAAACCTTGTTGACGTTCTGGCCACCCGGACCGCCGGACAAGACGAATTGCTCCGTCAGCTCCCAGCCGGCAATGGTGATACGGTTACTGATGTAAAGCGGGGCGCTGGCCATGATCTTTCTCCGCGCCGGTCATGCCACAGATCTTCAAAAATGAAAACAGCGGCAAAAACGGAAGAACCCGGCACCAAGGCCGGGTCCCCTCCTCTCCCACTAACGCAGGATGCCATTCATTCAGCGGCAATCAAAAGCCCAGGCGCCGCGTCGCGAACCGTGCTGTCGACGTGATCTTCGAACTTCGTGAAGTTCGCTACGAACATCGAGACAAGCTTCTTGGCCTGCGCATCGTAAGCGGTACCGTCAGCCCAAGTCGAGCGCGGATCGAGGATCGCATTGTCGACGCCGTCGAGAGACAGCGGTACTGCGAAACCGAAATTCGCGTCGGTACGGAACTGAGCATTCTTCAGTTCGCCGGTCAGAGCAGCGGTCAGCAGGGCGCGGGTCGCCTTGATCGGCATGCGCTTGCCGATGCCGTACGCGCCACCGGTCCAACCGGTGTTGACCAGCCAGCAGTCAACGCCATGCTTGCCGATCAGTTCACGCAGCAGATTGCCGTATTCGGCCGGATGACGCGGCATGAAAGGTGCGCCGAAGCATGTCGAGAACGTTGCTTCCGGTTCCGTCACGCCCTTTTCCGTACCAGCGACCTTTGCGGTGTAACCGGACAGGAAGTGGTACATCGCCTGCTCCGGTGTCAGCCGGGCAATCGGAGGCAGGACGCCGAAGGCATCAGCCGTCAGCATGATGATCGTCTTCGGATGGCCGGCAATACCGGTTTCCGATGCGTTCGGGATGAAGTGCAGCGGGTAGGCACTGCGGGTATTTTCCGTCAGCGAATTGTCGTTGAAATCCGGAACGCGGTTTTCATCGAGAACGACATTTTCCAGAACGGTGCCGAAACGTCGTGTCGCGGCGTAGATTTCCGGCTCAGCCTCTGCCGACAGCTTGATCGCCTTGGCATAGCAGCCGCCTTCGAAATTGAAGATACCGTGCTCACCCCAGCCATGTTCGTCGTCGCCGATCAGTGTGCGCGACGGATCAGCCGAGAGCGTGGTCTTGCCGGTGCCGGACAAGCCGAAGAATACGGCAGAGTCACCTGCCGGACCGACGTTGGCCGAACAATGCATGGGCATGACGCCCTTGGCTGGCAGCAGATAGTTCAAAACGGTGAAGACCGACTTCTTGTTTTCGCCAGCGTAAGACGTACCACCAATCAGGACGAGGCCCTTGGTCAGATCGCAGGCAATGACCGTTTCCGAACGAACACCATGGCGCGCCGGATCTGCCTTGAAGCTTGGAAGATTGATGATCGTCAGCTTCTGGCTGAACGATGCAAGTGCTTCCTTCTTCGGGCGGATCAACAGATTGCGAATGAACAGCGAATGCCAGGCGAGTTCGGTGACAACACGGGTCGGAAGTGCATTTTCCTCGTCCGCACCACCGATCAGATCCTGGACGTAAAGCGTTTTTCCAGCCGCATGAGCGAGCATGTCCTGATGCAGAATCTCGAAGTGTTCAGGTGACAGCGGCTTGTTGTTGTCCCACCAGATCTTGTCTTCGGTCGAGGCATCGCGGACGACAAACTTGTCCTTCGGCGAACGGCCGGTGTGCTGGCCGGTAACGGCGCGAAGTGCACCGTCAATGGTCAGTTCCGCTTCGCCGTTGCGGATTGCCTGCTCATAAAGTTCGCTTTCGTTGAGGTTATAAAAGACCTGAAAAGCCTCTCCCAGTCCGAGTTCCGAAACTCCGTTGGCAGGATTATGAACCCCAAGCTCATTCATGACGCGTTCCTTAGTTGAGAAAGATAAGGCCGTTGAAATTTCCTCGAAAATACGTGCTGGCTTTTGGAAACGCAAGAGCGGCATTTTAAATAATATAGCAATTTCAATATATTAATCGATTTAAAAGATTTTATTTCTTTTTAAATCGGTTGAAGTCGCATTAGAATCCATCGGAACGCATTTCCGGAAATTCCATCGCCACAACTTTGATCGGCACCCGCCCTTTTTGCTTTGCCACAATTTGTTCCACCTTTATACTCATGAGAGGAACTCACGGCGCATAACCTGGCTGGGTGAATGTCGGGAGTAACGATAGAATGACGATGGAGACCAACTACATGCAGACAATCGCGCTTGTGGACGACGACCGGAATATTCTCACTTCGGTATCGATCGCGCTTGAAGCCGAAGGCTACAGGGTCGAAACGTATACGGACGGTGCTTCCGCACTGGACGGGTTGATTGCGCGCCCGCCGCAGCTCGCCATCTTCGACATCAAGATGCCGCGTATGGACGGAATGGAACTGTTGCGCCGCCTGCGACAGAAGTCCGATCTGCCGGTTATTTTCCTGACCTCGAAGGACGAGGAAATCGATGAGCTCTTCGGCCTGAAAATGGGAGCCGACGACTTCATCACCAAACCGTTTTCGCAGCGACTGCTCGTCGAGCGCGTCAAGGCAATTCTGCGCCGTGCCAGCAGCAGGGAAGCATCCGCTGCAACCGGAAGCACGCTCAAGCCGACGGCCGATCAACAGGCCAGAACGCTGGAACGTGGTCAGCTTGCAATGGATCAGGAACGCCATACCTGCACCTGGAAGGGTGAACCGGTCACTTTGACGGTAACCGAATTCCTTATTCTGCACTCGCTTGCGCAGCGCCCCGGCGTCGTGAAGAGCCGCGACGCACTGATGGATGCGGCCTATGACGAGCAGGTCTATGTTGACGATCGCACGATCGACAGCCACATCAAGCGGCTTCGCAAGAAGTTCAAGCTGGTCGATGGCGACTTCGACATGATTGAAACGCTTTACGGCGTAGGCTATCGCTTCCGCGAAGCAGCGTGAGAACAGCCTGAATAGGCGTCGACCACGTTAACGTGGTTGAGAGGACATGACGTGTTGAACAAATCGCCGGAAACCGTCTCGGAAGATGACGATGCCGAAGATCGCGGCAGCGAACGACGGCACCGTATTCATCCGCTGACGATTATCCGGCGCATTTTCGGCAATGCGGTGTTTTCCAGTCTCACACGTCGCATTCTGTTCTTCAATGTCGCGGCGACTGTCGTTCTGGTGGGTGGCATCCTTTACCTGAACCAGTTCCGCGAAGGGCTTATCGATGCCCGCGTAGAAAGCCTGCTGACACAAGGTGAAATCATTGCGGGCGCAATTTCTGCCTCCGCGTCGGTCGACACCAATTCGATTACCATCAATCCGGAAAAGCTACTCGAACTACAGGCCGGACAGAGCATAACGCCTGCCCCGAACGACGAAGATCTGAGTTTCCCGATCAATCCGGAACGTGTCGCACCGGTGTTGCGACGTTTGATTTCCCCCACCCGCACCCGCGCCCGTCTGTTCGACGCGGACGCGAACCTGCTGCTTGATTCGCGTCATCTTTATTCACGTGGACAGGTGCTGCGGTTCGACCTTCCGCCGGTCACGCCGGAAACCCAGACCTGGAGTGAGTGGTTCGCCAGCCTGTTCAATCGCATGCTGCAGCCAAGCAGCCTGCCGCAATACAAAGAAGCTCCCGGCGGCGACGGCTCGATTTACCCTGAAGTCATGAACGCGCTGACCGGCGTTCGTGGAGCGGTGGTGCGCGTTACCGAAAAAGGCGAGCTAATTGTCTCGGTTGCCGTTCCGGTCCAACGCTTCCGTGCAGTGCTCGGCGTTCTGCTGCTGTCTACGCAAGCCGGTGATATCGACAAGATCGTTCATGCCGAACGTCTCGCCATCATGCGCGTCTTCGGTATCGCGACCTTGGTCAACATCGTGCTTTCCCTGCTCCTGTCGTCCACAATCGCAACGCCGTTGCGACGGCTTGCGGCTGCAGCGATCCGTGTTCGCCGTGGCGCAAGAACCCGCGAGGAGATTCCGGATTTCTCTGCTCGTCAGGATGAGATCGGCAACCTCTCGATCGCCTTGAGAGAAATGACAACGGCGCTTTACGACCGTATCGACGCCATTGAAAGTTTCGCCGCCGATGTGAGCCATGAATTGAAGAACCCGCTGACCTCGCTCAGGAGTGCTGTGGAAACCCTGCCGCGCGCCAAAACCGAAGAGTCGAAGCAGCGCCTGACCGAAATCATCTTCCACGACGTGCGCCGCCTCGATCGCCTTATCAGCGACATTTCCGATGCTTCGCGCCTCGATGCCGAACTCGCCCGTGCCGATGCCTCACCACTGGATCTCGATGTGCTGCTGAAGGGCCTTGTCGATATTTCTCGACAGATCAGCACCAAGAAAAAGAGTGTGGCGATCGACTACGTGGTTGACCGAAAGGCGGGTGCGAAGCCGTCCTTCGTCGTCAATGGTCATGACCTCCGTCTCAGCCAGATCGTCACCAATCTCATCGAGAACGCACGCTCCTTCGTCGCTGCGGATAGCGGTCGCATTACGGTTCGTCTCGCGCGCCACAAGGACCGCTGCCTCGTCCAGATCGAAGATAACGGCCCCGGCATTCAAGCCGAGGACATCGACCGGATTTTCGAGCGCTTCTACACGGACCGCCCGGCAAGCGAAGGTTTTGGCCAGAATTCCGGTCTTGGCCTTTCCATCAGCCGACAGATCGCTGAAGCACATGGCGGCAGCCTGAAAGCGGAAAACGTCGTAGACAAATACGGCGTCATTTCCGGCGCCCGTTTCACCCTGTCGCTTCCAGCGGCCGAAACCCATGAGCGCTGATCGTTTCAACCTGCACGCAACGGCCATTGTCGTCGATGGAACCGGTATTGTCTTTACCGGACCATCCGGCAGTGGAAAAAGCGAACTTGCTTTCAGCTTTCTGACGGAGGCAGAGCGATGCGGTCTGCCCGCCGCGCTGATCGCGGATGATCAGATTTTCGTGTATCGCCAGGATGAAACAATCATGGCGGAGCGGCCGGAGACGATTGCAGGATTGCTGGAACTTCGCGGCAGCGGCATCATTTGCGTCAAAAGCGTTGCCAGGGCAGCGCTTCATTTTGCTGTGACAACGGTTCTTTCGCCGGAAAATCCAAGACTGCCGGAAGAAAACGAGACGATGGCGTTTCCCTGTGGAGGGCAGTTACCACTGCTGCGCATCCCGCTATCAAGTCTGACGCCCTATGGAAAATTTGCTGCGCTTGCTCACAATCTTTTAAAAGCGAATAGGTCGTGAACGTGATTCGGGCGATTTTAGGCTTGCGCTTCCGATTTTCCTCATCAAGATAAACTCCCACCGATGGACAGGATTGCCGCGTTGCGATAGTCGGCAATGAGAGTGCGTGTGTAAGGGAGCATTTCATGATCGGACTAGTGCTTGTCACCCATGGCAAGCTGGCTGAGGAATTTCGTCATGCGGTGGAGCATGTCGTCGGGCCTCAGAAATTGATCGAGACGGTCTGTATCGGTCCCGAAGACGACATGGATCAGCGCCGACAGGACATCATCGATGCCGTCACGCGTGCCAATGATGGAAATGGCGTAATCGTTCTGACCGACATGTTTGGAGGCACACCCTCCAACCTCGCTATATCGGTCATGAATAGCGGCAATGTCGAAGTGATCGCCGGCGTCAATCTGCCCATGCTTATCAAGCTTGCGAGCGTACGCAGCGAAGACAACATGGATAAGGCTCTTCAGGAAGCGTCCGACGCCGGACGAAAATATATCAACGTTGCAAGCCGTGTCCTGAGCGGCAAATAAGAAGATAAGCGATGTCGTCACTGTCCCGGGAAATGCTGATTGTCAACAAACGTGGCCTTCACGCCCGGGCCTCGGCAAAATTCGTGCAGATGGTCGAAGGCTTTGACGCAACGATCACCGTTTCCAAAGATGGAATGACCGTTGGCGGTACGTCGATCATGGGTCTCATGATGCTGGCCGCCAGCCCGGGATGCAGTGTCTATGTCGAGGCAAGTGGCAACCAGGCAAATGAAGCGCTCGCTGCATTAGAAGCCCTGGTCGCCGACCGGTTTGGCGAAGAAGCCTGACCAAAGCATCATATAAAGACATAAAGACCTCTTTATATCATCATTGCCAGATTGCTCGTGGCCTGCTAAACCGCAGCTACGTTTGCAAGGCCGTGCCCATCAGCCCGGCGTTTTTAATCTGGAGAACCTCATGAGCGTTGAGAAGGACTATATCGTCGCCGACATCAACCTTGCCGGCTTCGGCCGCAAGGAACTGGACATTGCCGAAACAGAAATGCCCGGCCTGATGTCCTGCCGCAAGGAATTCGGCGAGAGCAAGCCTCTGAAGGGCGCACGCATTTCCGGTTCGCTTCACATGACGATCCAGACCGGCGTTCTGATCGAAACGCTGAAAGAACTCGGCGCCGATATTCGCTGGGCTTCGTGCAACATCTTCTCGACGCAGGATCACGCCGCAGCGGCAATCGCTGAAGCTGGAATTCCGGTTTTTGCCGTCAAGGGTGAAAGCCTGACGGAATACTGGGAATACACCGACAAGATCTTCCAGTGGTCTGACGGTGGCCTCTCCAACATGATCCTCGACGATGGTGGCGACGCCACCATGTACATTCTGCTCGGTGCACGTGCCGAAGCTGGCGAAGACGTTCTTTCCAATCCGGGCTCGGAAGAAGAAGAAATTCTCGTCGCACAGATCAAGAAGCGCCTCAAGGCGTCTCCCGGCTGGTTCACCAAGCAGCGCGACGCACTCAAGGGCGTTACCGAAGAAACCACAACGGGCGTTCACCGCCTCTACGATCTCAGCAAGAAGGGTCTTCTTCCCTTCCCGGCTATCAACGTCAACGACAGCGTTACCAAGTCGAAGTTCGACAACAAGTACGGCTGCAAGGAATCCCTCGTGGACGGCATTCGCCGCGCGACCGACGTGATGATGGCCGGCAAGGTTGCCGTCGTTTGCGGTTATGGCGACGTGGGCAAGGGTTCGGCCGCTTCTCTGCAGGGTGCTGGCGCACGCGTAAAGGTCACCGAAATAGACCCGATCTGCGCGCTTCAGGCTGCGATGGACGGTTTCGAAGTCGTCCGCCTTGAAGACGTCGTGTCTTCGGCTGACATCTTCATCACTACGACCGGCAACAAGGACGTCATTCGTATCGAGCATATGCGCGAGATGAAGGACATGGCGATCGTTGGCAACATCGGTCACTTCGACAACGAAATTCAGGTCGCATCGCTGCGTAACCAGAAGTGGACGAACATCAAGCCGCAGGTCGACATGATCGAGTTCCCGAAGGGTAACCGCATCATCCTTCTGTCCGAAGGCCGCCTGCTCAACCTCGGCAACGCCACGGGTCATCCCTCCTTCGTGATGTCGGCTTCGTTCACCAACCAGGTTCTCGGCCAGATCGAGCTGTTCACCAAGCAGGGCGAATACAAGAACGAGGTTTACGTTCTGCCGAAGCACCTCGACGAGAAGGTTGCACGCCTGCATCTGGAGAAGCTCGGCGTCCGCCTCACCGAACTTTCTGATGTCCAGGCAGATTATATCGGCGTCTCCAAGCAGGGTCCGTTCAAGGCCGAACACTACAGATATTAATTTTATAGTTAATATCCACTGAAATTGCACAAGATGTAGATGCCGTGCGCTTGACAAAGCGCACGGCATCTTTTTTGCGCCCTCCCTTCCCGGTCTTTTGTGAAGGCGGTATTGTCTTTGGACTTGATTCGTATGCGTCAGGCGGCGCGGCGAAATGGGATGTCTTGTCGAAGATGCGGCACACAGGACGGAGACAGACCGGGGATGTCGGTACACAATTCCTATCCGTGCGAGCGGGTAACTCAAAGCGGTGACGACGCGCTTCACGGCGTATCGTTGCACGCACAAATGCTGGCGCGTTGCCAGCGCACATTCAAGATCGTGCGATCAGGTCTGTCGAGAGTTCCGGCTTTGCTTGCTGGTACTTTTCTGGGCGGTTCAGCGACGATCGCTGTCGCGCAGGACGGTTCGCCCGTGGCAACCGGAGCACGGCTGTTTTCCTCCGGGGAAACCATCACATATTCCTTGTTTGTCGGTATTCTTTCAGCAACGCTGTTTTCGATTGTCTGGCTGGTTCGCCAACGCGGTAACATCGAAGCGGAGAGCAGCGAGTATCGCCGGGCACTTGCAGAATCCCATCATAAGATCACGAAATACGAAGCACTGATCTCCGACAAGAGCCGTCGCATCGTCATCTGGGATGGCGCCGAGAAGCGTCCGGAATTTCTTGGGCAGCTACCCGTCGAGACTGGTGCGCCACAGGCAGATCAGGATTTTCTGGCTTTCGGGCGCTGGCTCAAGCCGTCCTCTGCAGGTGAGCTCGAAAAATCCATCGAGAAACTGCGTAGCCATGCCCAGAGCTTTGACCTGACTGTCGAGACACAGCGCGGCGAAGTCATTGAGGTTCAGGGGCGCGTGTCCGGTGGAAACGCCTTTGCGCGTTTTGTCGCCCTCAACAATCTGCGTGCCGAACACGCCGAATTGCAGGTCGAGCGCGAACGCCTGATTGCCTCGATCTCGACATTCCAGGAGCTACTCGATTCTCTCGAACAGCCAGTCTGGCGCCGCAATGGCGACGGCGAGCTGACTTGGGTCAATCACGCCTATGCTCAGTCTGTGGATGCGCGGGACGCATCGCTGGCGATTGCGGAAAAGCGTGAGTTGCTGAACACCGTCACGCGGCAAAAGATACGCGCGACAGCAACGCCCGACTCTCCCTATCACGATCGCATCTCTACCGTCGTTTCAGGCAATCGGACCTTCTTCGATGTGGTCGACGTCAAGACGACTGGTGGCTCGGCGGGCATCGCTATCGAAGCCACTGAAGCGGAAACACTTCGTGAAGAACTGAAGCGTGTGCTTAAGAGCCACGCGGAAACACTCGATCATCTTGCAACGCCTGTTGCCATTTTTGATGGTCGCCAGCGCCTGCAGTTCTATAATCAGGCCTTTGTCAGCCTGTGGGGTTTTGATCTGGTTTTCCTGGAAGGCAAGCCCGACAATTCCGAACTTCTTGACCGCCTGCGTACCGCCGGCAAGCTGCCTGAACAGCTGAACTGGAAGAACTGGAAAGAAACAGCGCTTTCCGTTTACCGTTCGCTCGATACCAAGACCGATCTCTGGCACCTGCCGAACGGACAGACGCTGAGGGTCATCGCTACGGCGCATCCGCAGGGCGGAGCTACGTGGGTGTTCGAGAACCTGACCGAGCAGGTCGATCTTCAGACTCGTTACAACACGC
Source organism: Agrobacterium tumefaciens (assembly GCA_025559845.1). Taxonomy (NCBI): domain Bacteria; kingdom Pseudomonadati; phylum Pseudomonadota; class Alphaproteobacteria; order Hyphomicrobiales; family Rhizobiaceae; genus Agrobacterium; species Agrobacterium tumefaciens. Next base: position 3,053,502 of record CP048469.1, on the reverse strand, counting down.
TGGTCAAGGTTCAGGGCGAAACCATCGATCACCTTGCTGAAGGGGTTGCGGTGTTTGGCGCTGACGGACGCATCCGTCTTTCCAACCCGGCTTTCCGGGCCCTGTGGGGCATTACCGCCGATCAGGCAGAAACCGGAACCCATATCCGCGCTATCGAAACAGCCTGCGAACAATCCTACGACAAGCCTGATGGCTGGCGTGATTTCAGCCGGTTCATTACCAGTTTCGACGACGAGCGGCCTTCCAAGCAGGGTACGCTGGAACTGCTATCCGGTCTCGTTCTCGACTACGCGATCATTCCGCTTCCAGACGCACAGACCATGCTGACCTTCGTCAACATGACGGACAGCGTGCGTGCCGAGCGGGCGCTGAAGGAAAAGAACGACGCGCTTCTCAAGGCTGACGAACTCAAGAACGATTTCGTACAGCATGTTTCTTATGAGCTGCGCTCACCGCTGACCAACATCATCGGCTTTACCGATCTTCTGAAAACGCCGGGAATTGGCGACCTGACGGAACGACAGGCAGAATATCTCGACCACATCTCCACCTCCTCGGCGGTTCTGCTGACCATCGTCAACGACATCCTTGATCTTGCGACTGTTGATGCCGGTATCATGCAGCTCAATTACTCGGACAACGATCTGAACGAACTGCTTGATGACGTTTCCCTGCAGATCGCCGACCGTTTGCAGGAAAGTGGTATTTCGCTCGAAGTCGTTGCGCCGGTCCACCTTGGGACACTGGTGGCGGATCATCAGCGTCTGAAACAGATCCTCATCAAGCTGTTGACCAACGCAATCAACTTCTCGCCGGATGGCGCATCCGTTCAGCTCACCTGCCAGCGCAGCGAAGGTGATTTCGTCTTCTCGGTGTCCGACAAGGGCCCCGGCATTCCAGAAGACATGCTGAAGTCGGTGTTCGATCGTTTCTCGACACACGGAAACGGTGGGCGCAAGACGGGTGCAGGCCTTGGTCTCTCGATCGTCGAGAGCTTTGTCAGCCTTCATCATGGAACAGTGACCATCGATAGCCGCCCCGGCAATGGCACCGTCGTCACCTGCCGCATTCCTGCCGGCGTTAATCCGCATTCCATCGCCGCAGAATGAACGATACGACCTCGCCTCTTTCCATCTTCCTCGCCGATGAAGCCGAAACGATCCGGCTCGGTGAGGAGTTGGCATTGACTGTCAAGCCCGGCGATTGCATTGCACTGGTCGGCGACCTCGGCGCAGGAAAATCGACACTTGCCCGTGCGCTCATTCGCGCCATTGCCGATGACGATGGGCTGGAGGTGCCAAGCCCCACCTTCACCATCGTTCAATCCTATTCGCTTCGTTTTCCTGTCGCTCATATGGACCTTTATCGCCTTTCCGATATCTCCGAACTGGATGAACTCGGCATAGACGAAATGCTCTCCGATGGTGTCTGCCTGATCGAGTGGCCAGAGATTGCGGCCAGCGATCTCCCCAGAGACAGCACCATTACGCTTCGGCTGACGCATGAAGGTGAAGGCCGCGTCGCGATCATTGATGCGCCACCCAAGCAGCGCGCCCGGCTGGAACGTGTTCTGGCAATCCGTAACTTCCTTGAAGCCAATGACAAAAAAGGATCTTCGCGGCGGTATTTCAGCGGCGATGCTTCCTACCGCAGCTATGAGCTGGTGCGCGACAACGGCACGCAATATGTGCTGATGGACTGGCAACCACCCCCACGCGGACCGATCATCAAGGATGGCAAGACCTACGCGGAAATCGTGCATCTTGCTCAGGACGTGAAGCCATTCATCGCCATCGACAGCTATCTGACAGAAAACGGATTCTCGGCACCGGCCATTGTGGCGCAGAGCCTGGAAAACGGGATTCTGCTGCTGGAGGATATCGGGCGTGATGGTGTGCTGGACGAAGACGGCAAGCCAATCGAAGCGCGTTACATGCAAAGCGTCGCCTGCCTTGCAGCCCTGCACGAGGCGCCTGCTCCTGGCATGATCGCGCTTCCTGATGGGACAAGCCATGATGTTCCGGCCTTCGACCCGGATGCGATGAAAATCGAAACCTCGTTGCTGGTCGATTGGTACCTGCCTTATATTCGTGGGGTCGAGGCAATCGACGGCAGCGAAAAGCAGGCCTATTTCGCGGTCTGGGACCGGTTGATCGCCAAGCTTGACGATGCGGAGACGGGTTTGTTGCTGCGCGATTTCCATTCGCCCAACATCCTCTGGCAGCATGACAAATCTGGCATCGACCAAGTCGGTCTCATCGATTTTCAGGATGCGATGATCGGGCCGAATGCCTACGATCTCGCCTCTATCGTGCAGGACGCGCGGGTGACGATTTCACCTGAAATGCAAGCGCGACTGATGCAGCATTACCTCGATATTCGCGGCAGAAACCCGGCCTTTGACGAGAAAGCTTTTTTGAAAGCCTTCGCCATCATGGCGGCACAGCGCAACTGCAAGCTCGTGGGTATCTGGGTAAGGCTGATGAAACGGGATGGCAAACCGGCTTATATGAAACATATGCCGCGCACGTTCTCTTATCTTCATTCCGCCCTCATGCATCCCGATCTTGCGCCTCTGCGGGACTGGCTTTCGGGCGCCGGTGTAGACCTCAACTCATAACGAAGCTTTCGACATGACGATCAGACAAGCAATGGTGCTGGCGGCCGGTCTCGGTACAAGAATGCGGCCGATCACCGATACGATCCCAAAACCTCTCGTGAAAATCGCGGGTCGGCCAATGATCGATTACGTGTTCGATGTGCTGGTCGAGGCGGGCGTCGAAACCATAGCCATCAATGTCCATCACCATGCGGACCAGATGGTCGCGCACCTTGAAAGCCGCAAAGACGTCAATATCCTGATTTCCGATGAGCGGGAAACACTGATGAACTCCGGTGGCGGTCTTGCCAAGGGCCTGAAGCTTCTGCCTCCGGGCCCGGTTCTCGTCATGAATGCCGACCTCTTCTGGATTGGTGAAGCGCCTGGCACCGAGACGAGTTTGCACAGACTCGCGACTTTTTTCGATCCGAAGGTAATGGATATGGCGATGCTCTGCGTCGATATGGATCGCACCACCGGGCATAACGGCAAAAAAGACTTCAACCTGGCTGATGATGGTCTCCTGACGCGCTACAATGAAGGTGAGCCGCGCCCGGTCGTCTATGCGGGTGCCATTGCGATGGATTCACGGCTGCTGGATGATGCGCCGGATGACGCCTTCAATCTCAACATCTATTTCGACCGCGCCATTGCCAAAAAACGGCTTTTTGGACTCTCGCTGAACGGTCAATGGATTACGGTCGGCACGCCGGATGCTATAGAGGATGCAGAGAAAACCATTGCTGCATTTTCAACGACACAGTGAGACAAGCCATTGGCGTATGCCAAACGCATTCTGACTATTGCACCGGGAACGCCGTTCCTCAGAACACTCGCGGAAGCATTGTGCGACGGTACACTCACCGCGTCGTATAAATACGATACGGCCGATCCGCTTTCCTTGGCCAAGGTGACGATCTACGTGCCGACCCGCCGCTCTGCCCGCGTCTTGCGGTCCGAATTTGTGGACCTGTTGGGCGGGCGGTCGGCTATTCTGCCGCTCATTCGGCCACTCGGCGAAAGCGATGACGACAGTGGATTCTTCGATATCGAAAATCCTGAAATCATGGATATGGCGCCACCAATTTCCGGCACCGGACGCCTGATCGAATTGGCTCGCCTGATTCTGGCATGGCGCAACAGCCTGCCCGATGCGATCCGCGCCGTTCACTCGGACTCACCGCTCGTCGCGCCGGCAAGTCCTGCCGATGCAGTATGGCTTGCGCGTGCGCTTGGTGAAGTGATCGATGCAATGGACACGGAAGAGAAGGATTGGGAAGCGCTTTCAAAACTGGACACTGGCGAACATGCCCAATGGTGGCAACTCACCGCTGAGTTCCTGAAAATCGCCAGTGTGTTCTGGCCAGCCCGCCTGGGCGAACTTAACCGGTCTTCGGCCGGGCGGCACCGAAACGCTATTCTGCGCGCCGAAGCAGAACGGCTTGGCAGAATACCAGACACTGGGCCCATCATCGTAGCCGGTTCCACAGGCTCCATTCCCGCAGCCGCGGACTTCATCGCTTCGGTTGCGTCTCTGCCGCAAGGTGTCGTTGTGCTGCCCGGTCTCGATCTGGCCATGCCGGAAGAGCAATGGCAGGCAATCGGTGAGGATTTGACCGATCCCGCGAGCCGGACGCACTCTCAATACGGTCTTTTCTTGTTGCTCCGGAAACTTGCTGTATTGCGGCAGGACGTCGAGCAGATCGGTCAACTGGATGACGATCTCAAAGACCGCGCCTCTATATTCTCGATGGCGCTTGCCCCCGTAAAATCCACAAGCGAGTGGAACAGGTGGCGCGAATCCAAACCCGATGGTTTTTTCGATCACGCCTTCACCTCCGCTACCTTGATCGAAGCTGCCAATGAACGAGAAGAGGCCACTGCAGTCGCGATCGCGCTGAAGTTGGCGCTGGAAAGACCGGTTCGAGGCCGCGCATCACAAGCTGCCCTCATCACGCCCGATCGCGGTCTGGCGCGACGCGTGGCGACAGAATTAAAGCGCTTCGGCATCATTGCCGATGATTCAGCCGGTACACCGCTATCGGCAACGCCGCAGGCCGGGCTGGTTCAGCTTGTGCTAGAAGCCGTCCTGAGACCCGGCGACCCCGTCTCCGCTGTTTCGCTTCTCAAACACCCCTTGGCGCGGTTCGGCCTCTCAAAAGATGCATTTGAGGCCGCGGCAACGGCTCTGGAACTGATCGCACTGCGTGGTGGAAGACTGGAAACCGAGATTGGCAATCTGGAGGCCGTCCTCGATGCCCAACTCCTGGTGCAAAAGGATGATCGCCACCCACCGAAATGGCGCACCGCACTGCCGGACGGAAGCGTGGAAACGGCCCGTGATCTCGCCAGACGAATCCAGGCGGCAATCGAACCGCTTCAGTCTGCATTTGTCAGCCGCAGCCGTTCAGGACGTGGTTTAACTGACAAGCTGCCGCTTTCCAGTTGGTCGGAGCGAACCGGACGTGTGATCGAGGCGATCTGCGCTGACGAAAATGGGGATCTGGCGGGACTGTGGTCTGGCGAAGCCGGAGACAAACTCTCCGCACTGTTCTCCGAATTGATGGAAAGCGGTGATGTTCTCGATGCGGACGGACCCCAATGGATCGATATTTTCGCAGCGTTTGTCACTGGTGATTCCATCAAGCCACGTGCGATGAGTCATCCGCGTGTCTTTATTTTTGGTGCGCTGGAAGCACGCCTTCAAAATGTCGATACGATTGTCATTGGCGGACTGAATGAAGGGTTGTGGCCGGGGCAAACAGCCAACAATCCGTTCCTGTCGCGAACCATGAAAACGGCAATCGGCCTGGAACCACCGGAACGAAGTGTCGGACAGCTCGCCCATGATTTCGAAATGGCCAATGGCACGCGCCACATCGTCTATAGCCGGGCCTTGCGGCAGGGCTCCACGCCAGCCGTCGCATCACGTTGGCTACAACGCCTGTTGGCACTGGGCGGTGAGGAGTTCGCCGAACATCTCAGAGATCGGGGTGAAACATTTCGACGCTGGGCGACCCTCCTCGACGCCGGTATTGAACAGGACGCCGCAAAACGCCCAGCACCAAAACCACCGGCAGAGCTGCAGCCGAAAAGCTATTCCTTCAGTGAGGTCGGAAAATTACGCCGCGACCCCTATGCTATCTATGCACGACGCATCCTGCGCCTCGATCCTCTGGGAGAGTTCAACCGCGACCCAAGTGCGGCCGACCGTGGCACGCTTTACCATACCATCATCGAACGTTATTCACGAGAAGGCCATATCCCCGGAACGCCTGCTTCACTGGATGCGATGCACCGCATTCTCAACGAATGTTTCGATGCGGAAAATCTGCCGCCACATGTCGATGTCATCTGGCGTCCACGCTTCGAAGCCGTAGCACGCGCCTTCATCGACTGGGAGCGCGAGAGATATCCCTCGATCCGCCGCAGCTTTTTCGAGGCAAGAGCCGGACAGGAAATTGCTGAGGCAGGCATTCGCCTGACAGGCATTGCCGACCGTATCGACATCAAGACAAGCGGTCATGCCGATATCATCGACTACAAGACCGGGCTTGCTCCCTCCGTCAATCAGGCCCGCGCTCTTCTTGACCCGCAGCTTTCGCTGGAGGCCGCCGCGTTGATGCGCGGCGCATTCAAGGATGCAGGATCGCCACCCCCGGAAAACCTGATCTATGTCCGGTTGCGCCCAGGCGACCGTTTTCATTGGGACCAGGTCAACAACGAAGGCGCTGCGAGAAGCAAAAAACCACCGAAGTCTGCCATCGATCTGGCAACGGAATCGATCGATCAGCTTGCAAAGTTCGTTGGCTCCCTGAGAGACGGCAAAAACGGTTTTGCTTCCCGTCTGGTGCCTGAAGAACAGCAATCCTACGGTGGCGAATATGATCACCTTGCCCGCGTTTCCGAATGGTCGACGGCAGAACCAGGAGACGGCGATGGCGATTGATCTTTTCGATGCTGGCCCTATCGCCGACAATCCTGAAAGCTGGATCGACTGGACGACCGCGCGCCAGAGGCTTGCGTCCGATCCGGGAAGCTCCGCCTGGGTGTCCGCCAATGCCGGTTCCGGCAAGACACATGTGCTGACCCAGCGTGTGATCCGTCTGCTGCTTGCCGGTTGCCGGCCCTCGGCCATCCTCTGCCTTACCTACACCAAGGCTGCGGCCTCGGAAATGTCGAGCCGCGTCTTCGATCGATTGGCCGAGTGGGCTACTTTGCCGGATTCCGATCTCAAAGACCGGATTGCTTCCATCGAAGGCAAGATACCTGATCTTATCAAGCTTGCGGAGGCTCGCCGTCTGTTCGCCAAGGCGCTGGAAACACCTGGTGGTCTTAAAATCCAGACCATCCACGCGTTTTGTGAAGCTTTGCTGCACCAGTTTCCACTCGAGGCCAATGTTGCCGGGCATTTCTCCGTTCTGGATGATCGCGCAGCCGCCACCCTGCTTGCGGAGGCGCGTCGATCTCTTCTGACAGCGGTATCAATAGACAACGATGCCGAGCTGGCGAGTTCCCTTGCCTATGTTCTTGATCTTGCCGATGAAAGCGGTCTTGAATCGCTGTTGAGCGCCATTATCGCCAATCGCAGTGCGCTGCGCGCCTTCCTGCATGAAGCACGGCAGTCAGGCGGCCTTGATGCCACATTGCGCTTTGCCATGCAGATCAAGGCTGGAGAAACGCTTGAAACGGCCGCCGCCGCCTACTGGCCCCTGCCCGGTCTTTCGGGTCTGGCACTCGACACTTATCTGACGCTCGCCGACGAACTCGGTGGCTCCCGTGTTATCGACGTAGCCTACGCATTGCGGGAAGCCAAACGGCAAACCGACCCATTGCAACGAATGGCATTCGTTGAGGCCGCTCTTTTAACGGCCAAGGGCGATAAAAAATCGGATGCCTACGTCATCAACAAGGCCATGCAGAAAGCGTCACCCGATCTCATCGATGCGCTGACGCTGGCGAGAGACCATGTCGCATCGTGCCGGGAGCGCTACCGCCTGCTGCGTATGCTGGAAGCCACCCAGGCTGCTCTGGTGTTGGCGGAGCGGCTGATCGGTGACTTCGAGGATCTGAAAAAGCAACGCAGTCAGCTCGATTTCGAGGATCTGATCGAAAGGGCCGCCAATCTCCTGAACCGGGATACGGCTGGCGCCTGGGTTCACTACAAGCTGGATCAGGGCATTGACCATATTCTCGTCGACGAGGCGCAGGACACCAGCCCGGTGCAATGGTCCATCATTCAGTCGCTTGCGGCAGATTTCTTTAGCGGCGAGAGTGCCCGGAAGGGCCAGCGCACCCTGTTTGCAGTGGGTGACGAGAAGCAGTCGATCTACTCGTTTCAGGGGGCGCGGCCGGAGCGTTTCTCGCAGGAGCGCGAAGAGACCAAACGACGCGTGGATGCCGTGGAACAGCAGTTTCATCGTATCCGGCTACCGCTCTCCTTCCGATCCACCGAAGATGTCTTGGCTGCTGTCGACCAGGTATTTGCCAACCCCGACAACGCCAGCGGTTTGAGTGCCGACAAGGAGCCGGTCGAACACCGATCCAACCGGGCCGGACAGCCGGGAACGGTTGAAGTCTGGGACATGGTGGTGCCAGAAATCACCGAAAACGAAGAGGATTGGACTGCGCCCTTTGATGCGCTGCGAGAGAGCGCTCCCCCTGCGATCGTCGCACGCCGGATAGCTGCGCGCATCGCGGAGATGATCGGCAAGGAGACGATTGCCGAGAAAGGTGTCGAGCGCGCAATCGAGCCGGGTGACATTCTCGTGCTGGTGCGAAAACGCCATGCCTTCGTTAATGCGCTGACCCGCGAGTTGAAGCAGCGCAAGAACATTCCTGTTGCCGGTGCCGACCGTCTTCGGCTGACCGATCATATCGCCGTCCAGGATCTGCTGGCACTTGGCCGGTTTGTGGTGTTGCCGCAGGACGATCTTTCGCTTGCTGCACTGCTCAAAAGCCCACTTTTCAACCTGACCGAGGACGATGTTTTCGTGGTCTGCGCCGAACGCGCAGATACCGAAAGTGCCTGGCAACGGCTGATGCACCTTGCCGAAAACGGCAGCCGTCTGGGGATGGTTCGGCAGAAACTGCAAAGTTTCATCTCGCTTTCCAGGACAGCAACGGTGCATGATTTCTTCGCCGCCGTTCTGACCCTGTTTGATGGGCGAAAACAGTTTCTCGGCCGACTGGGCAACGAGGCCAGTGACGTTCTGGACGAGTTTCTTTCTTTCGCGCTGGATCACGAAAAGGCCGGCATGCCCGGCCTTCAGGCATTCATATCGGTTCTGGAAACCGATTCTCCTGAGGTGAAGCGCGAGCAGGACAAGGATCGTGGCGAAGTACGCATCATGACTGTGCATGCTTCAAAGGGGCTTGAGGCGCCGGTCGTGTTTGTCGTTGACGGCGGTTCAAAGGCTTTCAACCACAGCCATCTGCCAAGCCTGCGTTTTATTGAAAAGCCCGACACCGCCTTCCCGGTCTGGTTACCCGGTGGCGGTTTTTCCAACAGTCTGGTGGAAGCGGATAAAGACAGGTTGAAGGATGCGGCCGAAGAAGAATACCGGCGCCTGCTTTATGTGGCAATGACGCGCGCCGCCGACCACCTGATTGTTTGCGGGTATCGAGGCCCGACAGAAAACCCTGAATGCTGGCATGCAATTGTCAAAACCGCCCTCTCCGACCATCCAGAGCGTTCAAAGCCACAACAGTTCTCTGCCGGAGGCGAGGAGTGGAACGGCGTGCTGTGGCGATCCTCGGACGTGCGTTCGGTCCAACACACGCAGGCAACGGCGGAAATCGCGGATGAGCAGGAAATCCATCTTCCTGCCGGGCTGCTGACGCCTTTGCCACCGCTGCCTTCACTTCCGCGACCCCTTAGCCCCTCGGGCGTCGGTATGATCGTCGACGACGGGGCCGACGACCTGATCGTATCCTCGCGGCTTTTTACGCAGAAGACGGTGGGGTCGACGCTAGCCCTCCAACGCGGAAGGCTAGTGCATCGCATGTTGCAAACCTTGCCGGATTTTCCCGATGATGCGCGCGAAGCGGCAGCCCGGCGTTATGCGGATCGCGCAGCGCAATTCTGGCCTTCGTCCGAGCGCGAATCATTGATCGAAGCGGTGTTGCGCGTGATTTCGGAGCCGGCCATTCAATGCGCTTTTTCACCGAACAGCAGGGCAGAAGTTTCTGTCATGGGTACCATGACACTCGGCAGGCAGGATTATGCCGTTTCCGGCCGCATCGACCGACTGGCGGTCGATGGCGACCGCGTTATTCTGGTCGATTACAAGACCAACCGGGCTCCGCCTCGCGCCGCCAATGAAATTCCTTTTGCGCATATTGCGCAGCTTGCCATCTATCGGGAAATCCTGACCCCGCTCTATCCGGACAAGACCTTTGTCTGCGCACTGGTTTATACGGAAAACGCGTCTTTCGTGACGCTTGGAAACGATGCGATGACGCAGGCCCTTGCCGCAATAAAAACAAAGTGAGATACCGGGGCATTGAAATTCTCCCCTGCCCGCATCACATCGATAGCGGAAAAAGATTCACTGAAAGGAGAGCCAGATATGGCTACCGTAAAAGTCGATGCCGCCAACTTCCAGTCCGAAGTTCTCGAATCCGCTGAACCCGTTGTCGTGGACTTCTGGGCTGAATGGTGCGGCCCGTGCAAGATGATCGCCCCCAGCCTTGAAGAAATCTCTTCTGAGCTTGCTGGCAAGGTCAAGGTTGCCAAGCTGAACATCGACGAAAACCCCGAACTGGCCGCCCAGTTTGGCGTTCGCTCCATTCCGACCCTTGCGATGTTCAAGGGTGGCGAAGTGGCAGACATCAAGGTTGGTGCAGCTCCCAAGACTGCGCTTTCCGCCTGGATTTCCGGCGCTGCCTGAGATTACAGTATGTTGAGATGAAAAAAGCCCCGGTTTACCGGGGCTTTTTTATTGAGGTATTGTTCCGTTCAGAGCCAACGCATTGCCGGCGAGATAGAGCGAACCGCCGATCAGAATACGCGGCGGCGGCGCCTCAGGATCAAGATGGCGGACCAGCTCTTCCAATGCCTCGGAGATGGAAGATGTGGGAGCAGCCACCAGACCTGCATCAAAAGCCGCATGGGCAAGCACCACCGGATCAATCGCCGCATCCGTACCCGTTATCGGAACGGTGAAGACATATTCGGCGATATCAGCGAACGCCTTGAAATAACCGACGGGATCTTTGGTGTTGATCATTCCTGCGATGATAAACAGTGGTCGGGGTTTCTTTTCCTCGAAACCAGCCATGGCTTCAGCGATGACTTCACCGGCGCCAGGATTGTGGCCACCGTCGACCCAGATTTCTGAACCCTCGGGCGCCAGATCGGCGATATTGCCGTCCTGAATGCGCTGTAGTCGACCAGGCCATTCGACGGACGTCATCGCCTTTTCAACCATACGCTCCGTCACCTCGAAACCGGCAGCCTTGACGGCGCGGATAGCAGCGGCAGCATTGGCCAGTTGATGACGGCCGGGAAGTCTGGGAAGCGGCGCATCCGTCAACCCGAACTCGTCCTGATAGACCATTCGGCCAAATTCTTCATGCGCAGCAAAATCCTGTCCGTAGACAGTGACCGGACAGCCCAGCCGCTCCGCTGTGTTGACCAGAACATCAAGCGCGGCATCGTATTCCTGATGACCAATCACCACCGGGAAACCGCTCTTCATGATGCCCGCCTTTTCCGCGGCAATCAGCTCGACACGATCGCCCAGATAGGCCTGATGATCGAGCGATATGGGCATGATGACGGATACGGCAGGGTTGTTGATGACGTTGGTCGCATCGAAGCGGCCACCAAGCCCAACCTCGACAATGGCTGCATCAGCGGGCTGTTCCGAAAACAGCAGGAACATCACCGCTGTCAAAATCTCGAAAACCGTAATCATCTGCCCGTCGTTGGCATCTGCCACGCGCCGCAAAGCATCGGCGAACAGGGCATCTTCGACATAGCGGCCCTTGGCGCCGGAGACACCAATACGGTAGCGCTCATGCCAGTTGACCAGATGCGGTGACGTATGCACGTGTACGGAAAGGCCTGCCGCTTCGAGCAAGGCGCGACAGAAGGCCGTAACAGACCCTTTGCCGTTCGTGCCGGCAACATGGATAACCGGCGGCAATCGCTTCTGCGGATTACCGAGTTTTTCAAGAAGGCGGGAAATTCTGTCGAGCGAGAGATCGAAGCCTTTCGGATGCAATTGCATCAGCTCTTCGATGATCTGCTCGGCCTCGCTTATTGCGGGCTTCGTCATGTCTTCTAACCGCCTTTCAGGCGCTGATCCGGTCATCTGTCCGCCGCATCGGAGGGTGTCGTCCTGCGTCGGTGTATCATCGTCCCGAAGCCGGCGCGCGGCCTCGGGCGACATTCTCTGTTCTTCAGGCCGATGCTGCGAGCGCAACCTGGTTGTGTTCAGTGACATCAGCCGGAGCTTTCGTCATGATCTTCAGGAGGTTGGCCAGCGTATCGGGGATATCGTGGCGATCGACCACCATGTCCACCATGCCATGCTCCAGCAGATATTCCGATGTCTGGAAGCCCTCGGGGAGCTTTTCACGGATTGTCTGCTCGATAACGCGCTTGCCCGCGAAGCAGATTTCTGCACCCGGTTCGGCAATATGGACGTCACCCAGCATTGCATAGGATGCCGTGACGCCGCCTGTGGTCGGGTTCGTCAGAACCACGATGTAAGGCATGCCGGCTTCTTTCAGCATGTTGACGGCAACAGTCGTACGCGGCAACTGCATCAGCGAAAGAATGCCTTCCTGCATACGGGCGCCACCGGAAGCCGGGAACATGACCAGCGGGCAACGCTCGGAAATGGCACGTTCGAATGCCTTGACGATTGCTTCACCGGCCGCAATGCCCAGCGAACCGCCCATGAACTGGAATTCATGCACGACGGCAACGATCTTCAAGCCTTTGAGGTTACCGACACCGGCAAGGATCGTGTCTTCCTGATCCGTCTTGATGCGGCTGTCGCGCAGACGGTCGGTGTATTTTTTTGAATCGCGGAACTTCAGGGGGTCCTGAGCAACCTTCGGCTGCGGAAGCGCTTCGAATACGCCGCCATCAAAAAGGGTCGCAAGACGGGCTTTCGCCGGCATCTTCATATGGTAGCCGGAGGCCGGGATCACCCACAGGTTCTCCTCGAGATCCTTGTGGAAGACCATTTCGCCGGTTTCCGGGCATTTGATCCAGAGATTTTCCGGAACATCGTTGCGACGGCCGAGCATGGAATTGATCCGCGGCCGAACATAGTTGGTAATCCAGTTCACTTGAATACTCCTGTGACTGACTGCGCTTAACCGAACAAGATTATTCGGCAGCAGCAAGGCGCGACGCACGCACGCCCGTTGAAAGTCCCTTTACCAGTGTCGTGACAGACGAAACGGTGTCGGCTGTCGCTTTTCCATCTGCGCTAAGGCTGCCTGCAACCTGCGCAACAATTGCCGAACCGACCACAACACCATCAGCCATGGCGCCAATCGTCCGGGCGTGATCTGCCGTCTTTACGCCAAAACCGACGCATACCGGAAGATCGGTGTGGGCCTTAATACGTCCGACAGCCTTGGAGATCAATGCGGGATCTGGCAGAGCCGAACCGGTGATACCGTTCATCGACACGTAATAAACGAAGCCGGACGTATGGTTGAGAACGGTCGGCAAGCGTTTTTCATCTGTCGTCGGCGTGGTCAGACGAATGAAGTTGATGCCGTACTTGAGCGCGGGAATGCAAAGCTCATCATCCATCTCCGCCGGCAGATCAACAACGATCAGTCCATCGATCCCTGCATCGAGTGCATCGGCCAAGAACTTTTCAACGCCGTAGATATAGATGGGATTGTAGTAACCCATCAGAACGATCGGGGTTGCGTCGTCATCCTTGCGGAATTCTCGGGCGATATCGAGTGTACCCTTCAGCGTCTGACCGCTCTTCAATGCGCGCTGACCAGCCATCTGGATTGCCGGGCCATCGGCCATCGGATCAGAAAACGGCATGCCGAGTTCGATCACGTCCGCACCAGCTTCCGGCAAGGCCTTCATGATGGCAAGCGATGTGTCAAAATCCGGATCGCCGCCCATGAAGTAGGTAATCAGGGCCGGGCGATTTTGGGCGCGCAGATCGGCAAAACGTTTGTCCATACGTGCGGTCATGATCTTATACATCCATTCCAAGGAACTTGCTGACGGTGTGGACATCCTTGTCGCCACGTCCGGAGAGGTTCATCAGGATGATCTCGTCCTTACCCATCTTCGGCGCGCGCTTGATGACTTCAGCCAGAGCATGGCTCGGTTCGAGAGCGGGAATGATGCCTTCGAGACGCGTCAGCATCTGGAACGCGTCGAGCGCTTCATGATCCATGATCGGCACATATTCCACACGCCCGATATCGTTCAGCCAGGAATGCTCCGGACCGATACCTGGATAATCGAGGCCGGCGGAGATCGAGTGGCCTTCCTTGATTTGACCGTCTTCGTCCTGAAGCAGATACGTGCGGTTGCCGTGCAGAACGCCGGGCGATCCCGCTGTGATGGATGCGCAATGCTCATCGCCGGAAAGGCCCTTGCCACCCGCTTCGACGCCAACAATCTTGACGCTCTCGTCATCAAGGAACGGATGGAAAATACCGATGGCGTTCGATCCGCCACCAACGGCAGCGATAACGACGTCAGGCAAGCGGCCCTCAGCCTCCAGCATCTGCGCCTTTGCTTCCTGACCGATCACAGCCTGAAAATCGCGAACCATTTCGGGATAGGGATGCGGACCAGCAGCCGTGCCAATCAGGTAATAGGTGTCGTCGACATTGGTGACCCAGTCGCGCAGCGCTTCGTTCATGGCATCCTTGAGGGTACCATGACCGGCCGACACCGGCTTCACTTCGGCGCCCAGCAGCTTCATACGAAATACGTTCGGCGCCTGACGGGCAACGTCGGTCGCGCCCATGTAAACGACACAAGGCAGGCCGAAGCGCGCCGCAACCGTTGCGGATGCAACGCCATGCTGACCGGCACCGGTCTCGGCGATGATGCGGGTCTTGCCCATGCGCTTGGCGAGAAGGATCTGGCCAAGGCAGTTGTTGATCTTGTGCGAGCCGGTATGGTTCAACTCTTCGCGTTTGAAATAGATCTTGGCGCCACCAAGTTCAGCCGTCAGACGCTCAGCGAAATACAACGGGCTCGGGCGGCCGGTGTAGTGAGCACCGAGGTGTTTCAGTTCAGCCTGAAACTCCGGATCGGTCTTCGCCTTCTCCCATTCCGCCTGCAAATCCAGAATAAGCGGCATCAGCGTTTCGGCAACGAAGCGGCCTCCGTAAATGCCGAAGCGTCCGTCCTCATCGGGACCGGCGCAAAAAGAATTGGGTTTTGGCGTGTCGTTCACTTCAAGCTCCCTTTGGGCCAGTCGACCGATTGTTCACGGCATCGAAAAATGTATCGATCATGGCCGGATCTTTCACTCCCGGCGCACTTTCCACGCCGGACGATATATCTATTCCCCTCGCGCCGGTCTCAGCCAGAGCGCCTGCGACGTTATCCTTGTTCAGCCCTCCGGAAAGCATGTAATCAATGCTGCCGTCAAGAGAGCGAAGAAGGGTCCAATCAAAGGACACACCATTGCCACCAGGCAAGTCCGATCCAGCCGGCGGCTTGGCGTCGAGCAGGAAGCGGTCAACGATGCCAACATAAGGGTCAATTTTGGCAAGATCAGCGGCGTCCCGGATGGAAATTGCCTTCATCACCGGCAGACCATACAGCGCCTTGACGTTCAGCACACGTTCCGGCGTTTCACTGCCGTGCAACTGGAGTATATCGGGTTTCAGAAGATCGACGATCTCGTCCAGTTCGTCATTGTCAGCGTTGACGGTGACGGCAACGACCTTCACGCTGCCACGAACGGTGTCAGCCAGCTTGCCGGCAATATCGGGTTCGATATTGCGCGGGCTTTTTTCAAAGAAGATGAAGCCGATATGGGACGCGCCTCGTCTGACCGCGCGTTCCACCGCTTCCGGCGTCTTCAATCCGCAAATCTTGATATCCGGTTTCATACCTGCGACCTGACACGAAATGTCGAAAGAGTCGAGTATAAAGCGCAGGGAATGCCGCCTATCCGCCACTGCGTTTGGGGGCCACCGATGCGCTTTAGTATCGATTGTTTCACGTGAATCCAGAAATAGTCATTCACTGAACCGTCTTCAATCGAAGTCGACGGCATGAAGCTGTGAACCGTGACGCTTCAGCCAGGCTTTCGCTTCCTCTGTGTGCGGGCAAAGCTTTTCACACAGCGCCCAAAATTTCGGGCCATGATTCATCTCTGCCAGATGGGCCACTTCGTGGGCTGCAAGATAATCGATGACCTTTTCGGGCGCCATGACGATCCGCCACGAAAAGCTCAAATTGCCGTCGTGCGAACATGAACCCCAACGGCTGCGCGTATCCTTCATGCTGATCGAACGAACCGGTCGCCCTACGCTTCTCGCGTGGTTCATCACCAGTGTTTCGAGATCCGCCTTGGCTTCTTTTTTCAAGAATGCCGAAATCCGTCGCCCGAGATGTTCGGGAAGACCACTGACGGAGAGAATTGCCACTCCATCCGCATCTTCGGACATACGCGTTATACCGCGCACGCTCCCAGTGTGTTCTATCCGGTGTGGGACCCCACGGATCTCGATCGTTGCTCCGGGGCGCAGGCCGTTATCGAGACCAATCTTGCCAAGCTTGCCTTCAAGCCAGCCGTGGTGCCGTTCCAGAAAATCGTCCACCTGCCCGTGATGCAGCCCGAACGGTATCGTGAGCTTCAAAGCTCTTCCGCCGGGTTCTATCCGCAAAGTGATGCGCGTCGCGCGTGGATTTTCCTTCACTGTAATCGGCAGACTACGGCCAGCCACCTCGACTGTGCGCTGGCTTTGCACGGCTCTTTTGGGCGCCGTTGACTTCACGGATTTTCTGAGAAGCGAAAACATGCCGTTTTCATAGCCGATTCGAACCCCGATTGACCATGAAAATACGGTACGAGCGCCCCCGTCTCCCTAGGCTTTTGCGTGTTGATGCATGAACGCGAGCATGCGCGGCACGATCTCCTTGCGGAAACGCGAACCGTTGAACACGCCGTAATGGCCGACATCCGGCTGCATGTAATGTGCTCGTTTATCCTTGGGAATGTTGCGGCAGATATCGTGAGCTGCCTTTGTCTGGCCCACACCTGAAATATCGTCATTTTCACCTTCCACGGTGAAAAGAGCAACATTGCGGATGGCGGACGGATCAACCGCGCGGCTCCGATGCATCATCGTACCTTTCGGCAGCGCATGTTCTATGAACACGGTCTCAACCGTCTGGAGATAAAATTCGGCGGTCAGATCCATGACTGCCAGGTACTCATCGTAAAAATCGCGATGCTTTTCGGCGGAATCCCCGTCGTTCTTCACAAGGTTCAGATAAAAATCCTTGTGCGCCGTCATGTGTTTGTCGAGGTTCATCGACATGAAGCCGGACAATTGCAGAAAACCTGGATAGACGGAGCGGCCGAAAGCTGGCTGCGGCCAGGGAACGTCCATGATGACATTGTCGCGGAACCATTCGATCGGCTTTGCCTTGGCAAGTCCGTTGACGGCAGTGGGATTGATACGCGTGTCGATCGGCCCACCCATCAGGGTCATGGATGCGGGAGCAAAACGGTCTTGCTCTGCTTCCATCAGCGAAACGGCAGCGAGAACCGGCACGGAGGGTTGGCAGACAGCAACCACATGCGCTCCCTCCCCTATATGTTGCAACATTTCGGTGACGTAGCTGATGTAGTCATCCAGATCGAATTTCCCGTCAGTTACGGGAACCATGCGGGCGTCGATCCAGTCGGTAATGTAGATGTCGGCCGATGGCAGCAGCGCCTCGACCGTTCCCCGCAACAGTGTTGCATAGTGCCCGGACATCGGGGCGACTAGCAGGACCTTGGGATCGGGTCGATCTTTCGTTTCAGCAGCTCGCGCGAAATGAATGAGATTGCAGAATGGTCGCGACCAGACAATCTCCTGCGTCACCGCAACGCTACTTCCACCAATAACAGTTTCGGAAAGGCCGAATTCAGGTTTGCCGTAGCGACGTGTCAGACGCTCGAAGACCTCAAAACCGGCATCAAGGCTTCTGCCGAACGCTGTGCTTGAAAGCGGATTGAAGGGA
Source organism: Agrobacterium tumefaciens (assembly GCA_025559845.1). Lineage (NCBI taxonomy): Bacteria > Pseudomonadati > Pseudomonadota > Alphaproteobacteria > Hyphomicrobiales > Rhizobiaceae > Agrobacterium > Agrobacterium tumefaciens. The sequence continues at coordinate 3,035,698 of CP048469.1, read as the reverse complement.
TTATTGCATGCCTGACGCATCATATCAGCACCGGCGCGCAACGGCACCATCGCAGCATGGTTCATTTCATAAAGATGGTAGAACACTGATTACGCCTCCCTCGCAAATCACGCTCTTTTTTTCACCATAGCAGCTTTTCGCAGTTGCACAAATTTGAAGGCGCCAGCGGTTTCCCGCCGGCGCCTTCTCATTTCCAGGTAAAAAAAAGATCAGATGTCGGCGACGAATGTCTGCTTCTGGGAACCGAGGCCTTCAATGCCGAGTTCAACGACGTCACCAGCCTGGAGGTAGCGCGGCGGCTTCAGGCCCATGCCAACGCCGGGCGGCGTACCGGTGGAAATGACATCGCCCGGCTGAAGCGACATGAACTGGCTGAGATAAGACACAACGTGAGCCACGCCGTAAACCATCGTCTTGCTGGAGCCGTCCTGCATCGTCTGGCCGTTGACCTTCAGCCACATTCCGAGGTTCTGCGGATCGGTGATCTCGTCCTTCGTGACCAGCCATGGACCAATCGGGCCGAAGGTGTCGCAGGACTTACCCTTGGTCCACTGTCCCGCACGCTCCGTCTGGAAAGCACGCTCGGAGACATCATGCGAAACGCAGTAGCCGGCAACATAGTCCAGAGCATCTGCTTCCGAGACGTATTTCGCAGTCTTGCCAATAACCACACCAAGTTCGACTTCCCAGTCGGTCTTTTCAGAACCGCGTGGAATGACAACGTTGTCGTTGGGTCCAACGATGGCGGAGGTCGCCTTCATGAAGATGACGGGTTCCGGTGGTACGGTTGCACCGGTTTCAGCCGCATGGTCCGAGAAATTCAGGCCGATGCAAATGAACTTGCCAGTTCCTGCAACGCAAGCGCCGATGCGATCCTCATTGAGAACAGGGAGTGTCGTAACATCGATCGCAGCGATCTTTTTCAGACCTTCTGGCGAAATGGCGTCACCGCCAATGTCCTTCACATGAGCGGACAGATCGCGGACTTTACCCTCAGCGTCGAGGATTGCGGGTTTTTCCTGGCCGGGCTTTCCGACGCGCATCAATTTCATGGAGCTCTCTCCCAGTTGTCAGACAAGGTGATGCATATATGAACGATGCATTTATACTTGTCACCCCTTGACCGACCCAAGTTTTGAAAAATACCTTTTCCATTCCGTCAACCACAAGGATCCGATCGTGACGAACAGCAATACAAGACAATCCGAATTTCCCGTCGATCCGCTTTTTCTTGATCGCTGGTCGCCGCGCGCTTTTGATGGAAAGGCGATGCCGCACGAAGACCTGCTGACAATCCTTGATGCGGCCCATTGGGCTCCATCCGCTTCCAATCAACAACCCTGGCGATTTGTCTATGCTCAACGAGACAGCAAGGAGTGGCCGCTCTTTCTGGAACTGCTGATGGAGGGAAACCAGCGCTGGGCGAAAAATGCGTCGGCGCTGCTGTTCGTCGTTTCCCGAAGCTACAACCTATCGCGCGAAGGAGAGAAAAAGCCGTCCGCTACTCACGCCTTTGACGCGGGCGCAGCCTGGTTCTCACTGGCAATGCAGGCCCATCTTCTTGGATATCACGCGCATGGCATGGCAGGTATCTTCAAGGATCAGATCGTCGAGAAGCTCAATGTTCCCGAAGGTTACGTCGTCAATGCGGCCGTGGCTATCGGCACTTTGACGGACAAAAATACCTTGCCTGATGATCTGGCGGAACGTGAGATTCCGAGCAAACGTCTTCCCCTCGCCGAGGTGGCTTTTGAGGGGAAATTTACAGGAAAGGCCGACTGAGGCCCAATAAGCAAAAGGCCCGACAAGCACTGCCGGGCCTTTCGTTAATTTTCTGTTTCACGTGAATCGTGGATGCAGACGCATCCCCAGATCAGATATCGAGATTGGCAACGCTCAGCGCATTTTCCTGAATGAAGTCGCGACGAGGCTCAACCTCATCCCCCATCAGGCGAGCAAACAGGCCATCCGCATCCGTTGCGTCGCTGATCTTCACCTGCAACAGCGAGCGGACATTGGCGTCCAGCGTGGTTTCCCAGAGCTGCTCGGCGTTCATTTCGCCGAGGCCCTTATAACGCTGCATGGACAGGCCCTTGCGTCCCGCTGCAAAAATCGCATCGAGAAGCGCACGCGGACCAGAGAGTTCCAGCGTCCCTTCCTTGCGCTGCAGGGTCGGAGGCGTCGCATAGACATCGCGGGTACGCACAGCGAGCTGGTCGATATGACGCGCATCGGCCGAACCAAGCAGACCCATATCGAGTGTCGAGACTTCCTTGACGCCGCGCACCATGCGCTCAAACCGTAGTCCGCCGTCTTCGAGAACCGTGCCGATCCAACCGCGTTCGGTCTCTTCGGCAATCATGTCCAGACGACGCGCAACCTCTGCAACGGTTTCTGCAGCACGCGAGGCATTCGCCGAAAGTTCGGGGTTGAGCGCGCCGGCAATGGCGGCCTGTTCGACAACCGAGCGGTTATAACGCGAATGAAGGCCATCGATCATCGAACGCATGCGTACCGCGTCGAGAATAACCTCGCGCAGATCCTCACCTACACGAACCTCACCGGAGCCCAGCGTCAGCGACGCTTCTTCGATACCCATCGAGATCAGGTAATCTTCCAGTGCCTTTTCGTCCTTGAGGTACTGGATCGACTTGCCGCGCGTGACCTTATAAAGCGGCGGCTGGGCGATATAAAGGTGCCCTCGTTCGATCAGTTCCGGCATCTGACGGAAGAAGAAAGTCAAAAGCAGCGTACGGATGTGGGCGCCGTCGACGTCAGCATCCGTCATGATAATGATCTTGTGATAACGCAGCTTGTCCGCGTTGAACTCGTCCTTGCCGATGGACGTGCCAAGCGCCGTAATCAGCGTACCGATTTCCTGGCTGGACAGCATCTTGTCGAAACGGGCGCGCTCGACGTTCAGGATCTTACCGCGCAACGGCAGAATGGCCTGGGTCTCGCGCGAACGGCCCTGCTTGGCAGAACCACCAGCGGAGTCACCCTCGACGAGGAACAGTTCGGACTTGGCCGGATCCCGTTCAGAGCAATCTGCGAGCTTGCCGGGCAACGACGCGATATCAAGCGCACCCTTGCGGCGCGTCAGTTCACGTGCCTTGCGTGCAGCTTCGCGAGCAACGGCCGCTTCAACGACCTTGCCAACCAGGATTTTTGCTTCGGTCGGATGTTCCTCGAACCATGTGCTCAGAGCCTCGTTGACGAGGTTTTCGACAACCGGGCGAACTTCGGACGAAACAAGTTTGTCCTTGGTCTGCGACGAGAACTTCGGATCGGGAACCTTCACCGAAAGAACGGCTGTCAGGCCTTCGCGGCAATCTTCACCCTGAAGGCTGACTTTTTCCTTCTTGGTAATGCCGGAGCTGTCCGCGTAGGAGGTAACCTGGCGCGTCAATGCTGCGCGGAAACCGGCCATATGCGTGCCGCCATCGCGCTGTGGGATGTTGTTGGTGAAGCAAAGTACGTTTTCGTGGTAGCTGTCGTTCCACCACATTGCGACTTCAACGGTAATACCGTCCTTTTCACCACGAATGGCAACCGGCTTGTCGACCAGTGGCTTCTTGGAGCGGTCCAGATAACGCACGAACGCCTCGAGACCGCCGTCATAAAGCAGTTCTTCCTGCTTGACGTCGGAATGACGCTTGTCGGTCAGCAGAATACGAACACCGGAATTCAGGAACGCCAGTTCGCGCAAACGGTGTTCGAGCGTGTTGTAATCGTATTCGGTCATCGTGAAGGTTTCAGGGCTCGCCAGGAAGGTCACTTCCGTGCCGGAGCGTCCTTCATACTCGCCGATAACCGAAAGCGGCGCATCTGCAACGCCGTGCGTAAAGCCGATTTCATGCAGCTTGCCACTGCGACGGATGCGCAATTTCAGCCAGACCGAAAGTGCGTTTACCACCGACACGCCCACGCCATGCAGACCGCCCGAGACCTTGTAGGAGTTCTGGTCGAACTTTCCGCCAGCATGCAGCTGCGTCATGATCACTTCCGCAGCCGATACACCTTCGGAGGAATGGATATCGGTTGGGATGCCGCGGCCATTGTCCGTTACCGTGACGGAGCCATCGGCATTCAACGTCACTGTCACCAGATCGGCATGGCCGGCCAGCGCTTCATCGATGGCGTTGTCCACCACCTCATAGACCATGTGGTGCAGACCGGAACCGTCATCGGTATCACCGATATACATGCCGGGCCGCTTACGCACGGCATCAAGGCCCTTGAGAACCTTGATCGAATCGGCTCCATATTCCGTGTTCGTGCCGACTTCGCTTGACGATGTTTCGGTCATAAGTACTCTTTCCAAAGTTTTCCCGGCCAAGTTTTTCTGAGAGGCTTAAGCCAGCGAATCACTCAAATTCCGACATACGACTATAGAAATTCCCAGCCAATATCCAAAGGCCGCATGTCCCAACCGCTGCATAAAGCAGGGGATATAAGGCTTTCAATCGCAAGAACGGCTTTTTTGCAGCACCGCCGTCAGTTCTTCTATCATAGTCGGCGACAGCTTGCGTATATCACGCGCAAGCTGATTGGCCAAAGCGGTATATTGTGGCGGCAAACCGGCCGTGTCGATGACAATGCGGGGATGGGACGATCCGGCCAGAAAAAACAGATCCTCGGCCTCGTCCCAGATGATATTGAAGTAACCGGCGATGCGCTGAAGAAGATCGAAGCTCGGTCGGCCGCGTTTTCCATGTTCCAATGCAGAAAGATAAGCAGGCGAAACACCGATGGCGGCCGCCATCTCCTTCTGCGTCACACCCTTGCGTTCCCGAAGCATGCGAACGGCTTCTGCAAAGGGCGTCATGATCTCTCACCGCGGCGTCTCGCCAACCGGACGTACAGGGCACCTTCTCCACCGTGGTTGATCGAGGCATCCTCGTAGGATGAAATCAAATAGCGGTATTCCGGTTTCGAGAACCACATGGGGACAGCACGCTTCAAGGCGCCATCACTGCCCATTGAACGCCCCTTACCGGTGATAACGAGTACATGACGCAAGCCGCGTTCATGCGCCTGCATCAGGAAATCCAAGAGAACGGCATGTGCTTCGCTCTGTATCATGCCGTGCAGATCGATACGTCCTTCCAACGGCAATCGTCCGCGCGTCAGCTTGCGCTTGACGGGCTTTTCGAGCGGGTGATGAGTTCTCTGCTTTGCCGGTGCTGCATTGGGCGGAGTTTCAGCATTTTCCACCAGCATGCGTGGGAAACCGAGCTTGCTCTTTTCCACCACAACAGGCTCAGGCGCCTCCTCCTCTATATCATCAAAAGCCAGCAAATCTTCGAGCTTGCCTGAGATAGGCCGAGTGGTTTTTGCCACTCTCCCCCAGAGAATCCGCTCATCCTTGCCGAGCTTCCGACTGCCTTTCATCCCCGATACCTCTCCGCCGCCGCGCGTGGCATCAATATATAAAAATCGGCGTCGTTGCGCACCGTTCCAGCCAGCTCACCCGCATCGAAGCCGGAACCCGTGAAAATATCCCCGCGGGCCGGACCGACAATTGCCGATCCCGTATCGAGCGCCAGCATTAGCCGCGCAAAGGGTTTCTCAGCATCGAGGTGCGTCAAAGTGGGCGCATGAATGTAAAACGGAAACCCGAACGTATGGATTAGCCGGTCGACAGCGAGCGAGCGGCCAGCAACGAGCGGAACCTTTGCAGCGGCAACCGGCCCCAGATCGAAGTCGGTCACATCGGCTTCGCGGAAGAAGATGTAGGACCGGTTATGCCACAGCACCTCGTCAACCTGACCAGGATGATCGGCGAGCCATGCCCGGATTGTCTGCATCGAGATGGTTTTCGGATCCAGCTCTCCCCGATCGAGAAGAAGTCTTCCTATCGGCGAGAACGGATGTCCGGCCTTTGCGGCATAGGTCACGCGCCTTATCTGTCCGTCGGGATATACCAGCCGTGCAGCGCCCTGTACGTGGACAAAAAAAAGGTCGACCTTGGATTTCGCCCAGGCAATCTCAAGTCCCCGCCCCTCAAGACACCCTTCATCGATCGCCCGGCGATCGGCAAAATAGGAAATACCGCCGCCATCCTGATGCCCGAAGGCGTAATAAGGATCGAAACCTTCCGGGCGATTTTTGTCGTCAATGTCAATGAGATCGGCCGGTCTGCGATATATCGGATATTTCCAGACGTCATCCGGGACAGCCGAAACCTGCAGCTCAGGCTCGTAAAATGCAGTTACGAATCCTGTCTTCCCGCCGTTTTGCGAAATGCGAAACGGTCGACAATTGTCTTCGAAAAACCGGCGCGCTTCACTGGCATCTTTTGGATCAGCATCTTTGGCTGTTTCCAATAAAGCAATGAGGTCATCAGCCGAAAGGCCAAGTTCTCCCGTCCGGTAAGGTTTAGCGGTCCGCAGGTGCCCGAGAATTCTGCGCATCGCAGAAAAAAGTTCGCGCGGATCGTCATTCTGCCATTGCGGCAGATCGCCGAAAGAGACCTCCTCGACGGAAAACTCGGCCGATGGCGTTTTCATTGTTCGGATTCAGTCGCGATGAGTTTCCAGTTCGGGTCACGAGAACGCGTGTCGCGCGAGAACGTCCAGATGTCATCCACCTCGGCAACGCTTTCCGGATCACCGTCCGTCAGCTTTCCATCCTTGTCATAGGTGGCAGAAATAAGCTGGCTGACGATACGAATGGTGATCTGTGCCTCGGAATCACGAACAAGAGCCTGCGTGATATCAGCTTTCTCAATGCCGACGAAGGTAGACTTGACCACCTCTCCGCGTGCTTCCCGTTCGGAGATGGCGGCATCGAAGCCTTCAAACACCTCTTTCGACAGCAAGTTTTTCAGAGTCTTGCGATCGCCATCGGCAAAAGCCATGACAATCATCTCATAGGCCATACGCGCCCCGTTAAGGAACTCCTTGGGGCTGAAGGATGCATCCTTGCCCATCAAGTCACGCAAAGCCGAGTTCAGCGCAGATCCAGAAGGCGCCATGGCGTCCACTTCGGAGAAGCGGGTTTCCTCATCGCCTTCTCCGCGCTTCGGCAAGGTCACGACCTTGTTATCGTCGGAGGTAGCGCCCTTTGCGACATCACGAGGGCTATAGGGGTCGAACGGTGGCTTTTCATTGCCTGTCCGGCGACCAAGAACGCTGCGCAACTGAAGAAAGATCAGCACCGCTGCCACGAGGAAAAACAAAGTGATAAAGTCGCTAAAGTTCATCTTTTACCGAGGCCGCCATTTAAATCCGAAATCTTGAACATCATATAGTCTGCATCTTATCATCATTCAAACATGCAGATTCAATCATCGGTGTCCTTAAGGCACACAATCTGCCCAAGACGCACACGCAAGGCTAGAATATGCGTTTTTCCTTCCTCCCCGTCATCGTTCTGATGATGCCGATCCTCGAGATTGCCGGTTTTATTATCGTCGGCAAGGCCATCGGTCTTTGGCTCACTCTGGCGCTTATCGTTTTTACGTCATTTCTCGGCTTGCTTATCCTGCGTCTGGGCGGGCTCAGCATGGTCAGAAACCTTCAGGATGCCGGACGCGCTGGTCGGCAGCCGGCCGATGAACTGGTGAATGGTGCCATGCGCGTCATCGCTGGCATATTGCTTTTCCTCCCCGGTTTCATCACCGACATTATCGGCTTGCTTCTTCTGTCTCCCGCAATCAGACGGTTTTTCTGGAAGACGTTTGGACCGCGCGTCGTTGTCGCCGGATCTTTTCGTCAATCCGGTTTTGAAGCAGGAGCACAATCCGGTTTTCGCAACGAGCCGAGAGGCGCGGGCGGCTCGAAGGTCGTCGATCTGGGCGAAGAGGAATTTCATCGCGATGGCCCGAACAATTCTCCCTGGTCAAACAAACCCGATGATCGTGATCTGCCCAAACCTTGACAGACCGGGCAAATGGTAGGGTTGTAAGGCTCCGGGTGAAATGATAGACCGCCTCCCACAAATTCATGCCGCGAGGAAATAGCATGACCGCTGAAAATGGTGCACAGGGCGCAGCAAGCCCATCTCTCAACATTCTTGCCCAGTACATCAAGGATCTCTCCTTCGAAAATCCGGGTGCTCCTCGTTCGCTTCAGGGCCGTGAAAATGCGCCCTCGATCAACATCAATGTAAACGTCAATGCAAACCCGATCTCCGGCTCGGATTTCGATGTTGTGCTGACGCTGAACGCAGAAGCGAAGGACGGCGACAAGGTATTGTTTGCTGCCGAGCTGGTTTATGGCGGTGTTTTCCGGATTGCAGGTTTCCCGCAGGAACACATGCTGCCGGTTCTCTTCATTGAGTGCCCACGTCTCCTCTTCCCGTTTGCACGACAGATCATTGCTGACGTGACGCGCAATGGCGGCTTCCCGCCGCTGATGATCGATCCTATTGACTTCGCGCAGATGTTTGCACAGCGCGTTGCGGAAGAGCAGGCCAGAGCCAAGGTTCAGGCTGTTCCGAACTGATGCGAAATAAGACGCATAAAAAAACCGGGCTCTTCAGCCCGGTTTTTTGTTGAGAGATTTTCGACAAATGCTGAGCGCTTTTCAGAAACTCCGTCAGTTCTGATAGCGGTTCCAGATTGCCTTGTCGCCCATTGCAAGAACAAGCTTTCCGTGAGCTGCAGCGGCATCCGCATCCAGCCTTTGAGGCAGGGGGTGAACGCGATGCATTGCCTCGATCGGTCCCTCGTCTTCGACAACCACCGTTTCTTCTTTGACGACGGATCCGAAACCGAGAGCGGTCTGGCGACCGCCAATCATCTCGATGTAAACTTCGGCCAGCAGTTCAGAGTCGAGAAGAGCGCCGTGTTTCGTTCGATGTGAATTGTCGATGCCGTAACGTCGGCAAAGAGCATCGAGGGAGTTTGGCCCCATCGGATTTTTTCGTCGTGCCAGCGATAACGTATCCGTCACCAGCTCGGGCGCGACCGGCGGGATGCCCAGGCGTGCAAATTCCGCGTTGATAAATCCCATATCGAATGTCGCGTTGTGCGCGACCCAGCGGGCGCCTTCGAAGAAGTCGCGGATCTGATCGACGACCTCAGCGAATTTCGGCTTGTCCAGAAGAGACTCGTCGGTAATTCCGTGGACGGCCAAGGCGTCCGGGTGAACCTTGCGGTCCTCAGGATTGATATAAAGATGCAGTGTTCTTCCCGTCGGGAAGTGATTGATAAGTTCGACGCCACCGATTTCAATCACACGATCCAGCTTTGATTCCAGTCCGGTGGTTTCGGTATCGAAGATAATCTCACGCATCTTTTTTTCCCGCGTCTCTTTTTCCAGCCAAATCGCTCAGGATTTCTTTTACCCTGCCGTGCGCTGCTTCGATACCACGACCGGTGTCGATGATGAAATCAGCACGGCGGCGCTTTTCAGCGTCTGGCATTTGTCTACTCAGGATCAGTTCAAACTTTTCTGGCGTCATGCCCGGTCGGGACAGCACGCGTTCTCGCTGGACATCAGCGTCACAGGTGGCAACGACGACGATGTCGACCCTTCGCTCAGCCCCGGTTTCAAACAACAGGGGAATATCGAGAAGGGCAAATTCTCTGCCTTGATCTCGCGAGGACTGGAGAAACTCCTGCTGCTTCTTTTGAACAAGCGGATGTACGATGTTTTCCAGCTTCTTAAAATTAGCCGGATTCTCCTTTAATAATTCACCGAGTCTCACCCGATCAACTCCGCCCTCTCCCGTCGATCCCGGAAAGGCCGCCTCGATCAAAGCAACTGCTTCGTCTCGATAAAGATCGTGCACCACCCTATCGGAATCGAGAACTGCGACACCCTCTCTAGCAAAAAGGCCGGCGGTCGTTGTCTTGCCCATTCCGATAGAGCCGGTAAGACCGATAACCAACATCAATGTTTCTCCATATCCTCGATAATCATCGAGCGGAGCGTTTGATCAACCTCGGGTATTTTTCCGAACCATTTCTCAAAACCCGGCTTTGCCTGATGAAGAAGCATGCCCAGGCCATCTACAGTCGCAAGCCCCTGCTTTTCGGCCATGCGCAGAATAGGTGTCTTCAACGGCACGTAAACAATATCGGTCACCACAGCACCGTCTGACAAGCGCGAGAAATCAAAATGCGGTGCTTCCGTCCCATCCATTCCCAACGACGTTGTGTTCACGAACAGGCCAGCGCCCTGCATCACTTCACCCAAGGCAGACATGGAATGAGCAAAAACCCGTTTTCCGAAGCGGTCGGCAAGCTCCCGTGCCCGTTCTTCCGTTCGGTTGAGAACGTGTATTTCAGCGATACCGCGATTTCTCAGGGACTGGATGACAGCGCGGCTTGCGCCGCCCGCTCCAAGGACAACAGCACTTTGTATTTTGTCCCAGCCAGAGTGGCGATCATCGAGATTGGAGACAAAGCCATATCCATCCGTGTTGGTCGCACAGAGTTTTCCGTTCTCGAACCAGAGCGTGTTGGCAGCGCCCAGTTCTTCGGCCAGCGTGTCCGGCCGGTCCGCCAGCTTAAAAGCGGCCTCCTTATGAGGTATTGTGACGTTGCCGCCGACGAAACCGTCAGACCGTTGTTCCTTCAGATCGGATATGAAGGCCGCGAATGCGTCAGGCGAGACTTCCACCGAACGGTACGTACCGTCGATCCCGAATGTTTTCAGCCAATGAGAATGGATGATGGGCGACCGGGAGTGTTTGATTGGGTAGCCGACAACGAAGGCGTTCATGGTTAATGTTTCACGTGAATCAGCCATCGATGACACCAAGTTCCCTTAACTTTTCCAGAAGCGGCAGAAGCGAAAGACCGAGAATGGTGAAATAGTCGCCTTCGATGGAGGTGAATAGCTGGATTCCCTCTCCCTCAAGCTGATAGGCACCCACACTCGTGAGCGCCTTCGTCCCGACCTTTCCCAGATGCCTTGTCACAAAATCGTCCGTCAATGTGCGGACTGTCAAATCAGCGGTCGTGACGATCTGCCAGATCGTCTCGCCGTCTTTCATCAAGACGGCAGCACTGTTCAACCGGTGCGTCTTTCCCGAGAGAGATATCAGATGGGAATGTGCCTCATCCATGTCCTTCGGTTTATGATAAACCCTGCTGCCGAGCGCCATGGTCTGGTCGCAGCCAAGCACTATCGCGGCGGGGTGCAGTTTGCTGACAGCACATGCCTTGGCCTTCGCCAGTTCAAGCGCAACCTCTTGCGGAGAGACCCCGCTTTTTTCCAGCCTCTCGTCAATCGCTCTTTCATCGATGTCGGCCGGAATTGCCGAAAACACCAGTCCCGCGTTGCGCATCAACATTTGCCTGGACGCACTGGACGAGGCGAGGATCAGGTCTTGTTTCATGGATCAACTGCTCCGAAAATCGAAAACCGAATTATCGTGTCCGTGGGCGAAGGGCAAGAATTGCCGCTGCGGTTTCCTCGATTGAGCGACGCGTGACATCGATCAGGGGCCAGTTGTTGCGAGCACAGAGCGCGCGGGCATATTTCAGTTCTTCCATAATCGTGGCGCGGTCGGTGTACCGCCCCTGGTCAAATCCGCCTGTTGCACCAAGTTCCCTGTTCTCACGAACCTGCGAGATGCGGTCTGATGTCGCGACCAGTCCCACGATGAGCGGACGTGTTGCCCTGTAAAGGCTTTCTGGTAGCGGCACGTTTGGCACCACGGGAATGTTGGCTGTCTTTATGCCACGGTTGGCGAGATAGATGCTCGTCGGCGTTTTCGATGTTCGGCTGATACCAATAATGACGATGTCGGCATCGTCGTAGGTCTCGGGCATCTGTCCGTCATCGTGGTCCATCGCGAAATTCAGCGCTTCGATCCGCGCAAAATAATCGGCATTCAACGCGTGTTGCGCTCCGACCCGTCGCCTCGATGGTGCACCGAGGTATGTCTGAAAAATGCCGATGATCGGTTCCAGCACGTTGACGCTTGGAACACCGATCGCATGACAGCGCAGATCCAGAAACTCCGCCAACTGCTGATCGACGATCGTGTAGAGGACAATGCCCGGCTCCTGGTCGATCAGATCCAGAACACGCGCCAGCTGTTTCTGATTTCGGATCATCGGATAAACATGTTCCACAGGCATGAAAGCATGAAACTGCGCGGAGACGGCGCGGCCGGCCGACATAAGAGTCTCTCCCGTTGAGTCCGAAATCAAATGCAAATGGAAGAAACTTTTTTTGTTCTCCACGCTGTTTTTCTCCCGCTGTTGATAACGCTGGACAAACTCGGGAAATGTTCCCTGGCAGAACCGGCGGTGCGAATAAGGTTCCCTTTTTCCACAATCCGCAAGTGACTTTGTTTCGAAAAACCGGGCTTGTGAATTTCGTGAACAAGATTTCCATCGAGAGATTCTATCAACAGACTATCCACAGCATGATGGGGCCTAACTGATAATTCAAGATACTGATAAATATGGATTAAATTGGTTATCCCGCTCTCAAGGCGTACAAGGCAGGTGTTTTATCCACGCCGACAGACAAATGTCCCGAGATGCGGCATTTCGACTGGAAAGATTTTAATCCTTGATACCCACCGACTCTAAGAAATAGAAAATCTTTTAAATCTCTTTGATTTTAGATTTGGAAAAGTAGGAAGCCATGACAGAGCGTAAGGTGATGAGAGTGTTGAGCGGAGAGACGGTCACACCACCGCCCGTTTGGCTGATGCGACAAGCTGGTCGCTATCTCCCCGAGTATCGGGAAACGCGCAGGCAGGCAGGAAGTTTCCTTGATCTCTGTTATAACCCGGAACTGGCGACCGAAGTGACGTTGCAACCGATCCGTCGCTTTGGTTTCGATGCAGCCATTCTCTTTTCCGATATTCTGGTGATACCAGATGGCCTCGACCGGAACGTCACTTTCAGCGAAGGCAAGGGACCGGCAATGGACCCGATCGACGCGGCTGGCATTGACAAACTGGATGCGAGGAATGTGCTCTCCCATCTTTCGCCGGTGTTTGAGACGGTGTCACGCTTGCGCAAGGCGCTCCCTGGCGAGACGACCCTTCTTGGCTTTTGTGGTGCTCCCTGGACGGTGGCAACCTACATGATCGCCGGCCACGGAACGCCAGACCAGGCCCCGGCGCGTCTCTTCGGCTATCAGGAGCGCGGGGCAATGGAAAAGCTGCTTGCCCTGCTTGCCGATATCTCTGCCGATTATCTCGTTGAGCAGATCGATGCAGGTGCAGACGCCGTCCAGATATTCGATTCCTGGGCCGGGGTTCTTGGCGAGAGGGAATTTGAGGAATATGCGATAAAACCGGTTGCGCGGATCGTCTCTTCGGTACGAGCAAGACGCCCCTCGGCAAAGATTATCGCCTTTGCCAAAGGTGCAGGCTATCTCCTCAAGGATTACCGGCAAAAAACCGGAGCTGATGCGATTGGACTAGATTGGTCAGTTCCCCTCAGCTTTGCTCGTGAGCTGCAGAAAGACGGTCCCGTGCAAGGCAACCTCGATCCGATGCTGATGATTGCCGGAGGCAAGTCACTCGATGACGGAATTGATGCTGTGTTGCAGGCGCTGGGTCAGGGTCCGCTGATTTTCAATCTTGGGCACGGGATCACACCACAGGCGGACCCGGAAAATGTTGCGCGTCTCGTGAAGCGCGTTCACGGTTTTGGAGACAGGGGATGAGCGAGGAGAAACAGACTTCCGTTCGTGCCGGCAGCAGGGCCGCCTTTCGTGCCGCAACAGCCCTCTGTCTGTTCGGAATTGGCGTCGCCCTGATTTTCTTTTCGGACCCCGCCGATCTCTATCTGTGGATCAAGGCGCTGCACATCATCGCGGTGATTTCTTGGATGGCGGCGATTTTCTATCTGCCGCGCCTGTTCATATACCACACGGATGCGCCTGTTGGTTCGCAGCAATCCGAAACGTTCAAGGTCATGGAGCGGCGGCTCGTCAAGATCATTATGAACCCTGCCATGATGATTTCGTGGGTGCTTGGACTTTACCTTGCCTGGTCGGTCTATGGATTTTCCGGTGGCTGGCTGCATGCCAAAATCGGATTGGTCGTGCTTCTGACGGTCACCCATGTCTATTTCACGCGCAGCGCCAAGCGCTTCTCCAGAGACGAGAACACCCGTTCGGCCCGTCACTGGCGGTTGATGAATGAAGTTCCGACCCTGTTGATGATTGCGATTGTCATACTTGTGGTTGTGAAACCCTTCGTGTAGGGAGCCATTGCGATAAATTTCGCGGAATTCGTGCTTCCCCCTTGCGGTGAAGAGGTTCACTCGCTATTTTCACCGCACTCATCTTCGTGGCATGTGAATTATTCAGTCACCTGGGGTACCTCCCACAGTATCTGATTCGCGAACACGCCCTCCCCCGACATAACATTACTAAACGGTCTTCTCTTCATGGCTGAAATGAAGCTTCAGGAACTCAAGAGCAAATCGCCTACCGACTTGCTGACTTTTGCCGAATCCCTGGAAGTTGAAAATGCGAGCACCATGCGCAAGCAGGAACTCATGTTCGCGATCCTCAAGGTTCTCGCAAGTCAGGACATCGAAATTATCGGTGAAGGCGTTGTCGAGGTTCTTCAGGATGGCTTCGGCTTCCTGCGTTCCGCCAATGCAAACTATCTGCCAGGTCCGGACGATATTTACATTTCGCCCTCGCAGATCCGCCGCTTTTCACTGAAAACAGGTGATACGGTTGAAGGACCCATCCGCGGTCCGAAAGAAGGCGAGCGTTATTTCGCCCTTCTCAAAGTCAACACGATCAATTTCGATGATCCTGAAAAGATCCGTCACAAAGTTCACTTCGACAACCTGACGCCGCTTTATCCAAACGAGCGCTTCAAGATGGAACTTGATGTTCCGACCTCGAAGGATCTTTCCTCTCGTGTGATCGATCTGGTGGCGCCACTCGGTAAAGGTCAACGCGGTCTGATCGTTGCTCCACCACGCACGGGTAAAACTGTTCTTTTGCAGAACATCGCTCATTCGATAACGGCGAATCATCCGGAATGTTACCTGATCGTTCTTCTGATCGACGAACGTCCCGAAGAAGTGACGGATATGCAGCGTTCGGTGAAGGGCGAAGTTGTTTCTTCCACCTTCGACGAACCGGCCGTTCGCCACGTTCAGGTTGCCGAGATGGTAATCGAAAAGGCCAAGCGTCTTGTTGAACACGGTCGCGACGTTGTGATCCTGCTCGACTCGATCACGCGTCTTGGCCGCGCATACAACACTGTTGTGCCGTCTTCAGGTAAGGTTTTGACGGGTGGTGTGGATGCGAACGCCTTGCAGCGCCCGAAGCGCTTCTTCGGCGCTGCGCGTAACATCGAAGAAGGCGGCTCTCTGACGATCATTGCAACGGCGCTGATCGACACCGGCAGCCGTATGGATGAAGTGATCTTCGAAGAATTCAAGGGTACAGGTAACTCGGAAATCGTTCTTGACCGCAAGGTCGCTGATAAGCGTATCTTCCCGGCACTGGATATCCTGAAGTCTGGTACCCGTAAGGAAGATCTCCTGGTTCCGCGTCAGGATCTGCAGAAGATCTTCGTTCTCCGCCGGATTCTTGCACCGATGGGAACGATGGACGCAATCGAGTTCCTGATCGACAAGCTCAAGCAGACAAAGAACAATTCGGATTTCT
Organism: Agrobacterium tumefaciens; assembly: GCA_025559845.1. Taxonomy (NCBI): domain Bacteria; kingdom Pseudomonadati; phylum Pseudomonadota; class Alphaproteobacteria; order Hyphomicrobiales; family Rhizobiaceae; genus Agrobacterium; species Agrobacterium tumefaciens. Next base: position 3,020,132 of record CP048469.1, on the reverse strand, counting down.
TCGAATCAATGAATACCTGATCCTTATCCGGATTCATTTCAGTGTTACAAAAGCCGCGTCCGTTTCCAACGGGTGCGGCTTCCCTTTTTGGATCACAGGTGTGAAATGACCTCTTCCAATGACACGATCTTCGCTCTTTCCAGCGGTGCGCTTCCCGCCGGTGTGGCGGTGCTCAGAGTAAGCGGCTCGATTGCCTTCACTGCCCTTTCGGCATTGATTGGCGATGTATCTGTGCCGCCCAGAAAGGCCACGCTGCGTTCGATTCGTAACCGAAACACTGACGTGATTGATCAGGCGCTGGTTATGGTCTTTCCTGGGCCGAACTCCTTCACGGGTGAGGATTGCGTCGAGATACAATGCCACGGCAGTCGCGCAGTCGTTGCTTCGATTTTTCAGGAACTGCAACGACACCAAGGCATTCGCCCGGCAGAAGCGGGTGAATTCTCGCGGCGCGCCTTTGAGAACGGAAAGATGGATCTGGTCGAGGTGGAAGGTCTGGCCGATCTTCTGCAGGCCGAGACCGAAATGCAGCGTCGGCTCGCTGTGGAACAAAGCACAGGCCGTCTCTCGGCTCTTTATGATGGCTGGGCTATGCGCCTGACACGTGCTCGCGCATTCATCGAAGCGGAACTTGATTTTCCCGACGAGGAGGACGTACCAGACTCTGTTGCAGATCAGGTCTGGGTCAACGTCGCGCAGCTCAAAAGTGAAATATCCGAACATCTCGAGCGTGGGCAAGGCAGCGAAATCATACGCGACGGATTTAGGATCGCTTTGGTTGGCAAACCAAATGCAGGAAAGTCGACGCTTCTGAATGCATTGAGCGGACGAGACGTTGCTATTGTGACAGATATCGCCGGAACAACGCGTGATGTTCTGACGGTCGATATGAACATCGACGGTTATTTGGTCAAAATGTTCGATACAGCAGGATTGCGTGAGACTGCAGACGTTGTCGAACAGGAAGGTGTCCGACGGGCGGTTTCCACGGCGGCATCCGCTGACCTTATCCTTGCATTGCATGACAACGATTCGGTATCGAAACAATTTGACGATCGGTTTAAGGATGTTCCGTGCCTGAATGTTCGAACGAAACTCGATCTTCTTACGCAGATAGACAAGAATGAATTTGACCTATCGATTTCTGCTAAAGATGGTCGCGGTGTGGATGACCTTCGGTCGCGAATTAAGTTTGAGATCGAAAAACGAACTGGGGCATCGCATACGCTGGCGCCGGCAAGGGCACGGCATAAAAAACGACTTGAAGAGACGCTGAACTATGTTAGTGATGCGCTCAATTCCGAAGCTGCGGACCTGGCGATCCGGTCCGAATACCTTAGGCTGGCGGCGACATCACTTGGGCGGATTACCGGACGCGTAGATGTCGAAGAGTTGCTCGGCGTCATATTTTCGGAATTCTGCATCGGTAAATGATTCACGTGAAACATCGGCGGACAAATTGTCTGATCTGTTGTTGGATATGAGGCTAAGTGCATGGATCAGTCTTTCGACGTCATCGTTATTGGTGGTGGCCACGCCGGCAGTGAGGCCGCCGCAGCGGCCGCCCGTTTTGGTGCTCGAACGGCGCTGGTCACGCACAAGCGTGACACGGTCGGAGTGATGTCCTGTAACCCGGCGATTGGCGGTTTGGGAAAAGGTCACCTGGTACGCGAAGTTGATGCGTTGGACGGACTGATGGGTCGTGTTGCCGACGCAGGTGGAATTCAGTTTCGCATGCTCAATCGCAAGAAAGGACCGGCTGTTCGTGGACCGAGAACGCAAGCGGACCGCCGTCTATACAAAGAGGCGATGCAACGCGAAATCTCCGGTATTGCGAACCTAACCGTGATTGAAGGGGATGCTTTCGACATAGACATGACGAGCGGTCGAGTGTCAGCCGTTGTCATGGCAAACGGTAGCCGGATTCCATGTGGCGCTGTTGTTCTGACCAGCGGAACGTTTTTGCGCGGCCTCATTCATATCGGTTCCGAAAAGATACCGGCCGGTCGCGTCGGTGAGAAGCCGTCTCTGGGACTCTCCCAGACCCTATCGCGGCTTGGTCTTAACATGGGGCGTTTGAAAACCGGTACTCCAGCCAGGCTCGATGGACGCAGCATCAATTGGGATGCAGTTGACCGTCAGGGCGCGGACGAGGAACCTGTTCCCTTTTCATTCATGACAGATCGAATCGTCAACCCACAGATCGAATGCGGTGTGACAAGAACGACGCCGGCAGGGCACAAGATCATTCAAGACAATATACATCTGTCAGCGATGTACTCAGGTCAGATCGAGGGCGTAGGTCCGCGTTACTGCCCGTCGATTGAGGACAAGATCACCCGTTTTGGAGAGAGAGATGGCCATCAGATCTTTCTCGAGCCGGAAGGGCTGGGTGATCACACAATATACCCGAATGGGATCTCGACATCCCTGCCCGCCTCGGTACAGGAACAGTTCATCCGTACCATTCCCGGCCTGGAAAAGGTGACTATCCTTCAACCTGGTTACGCAATTGAATATGACTATGTTGATCCGAGAGAACTGAAGCCATCTTTGGAATGCCGGAAAATCCCCGGTCTTTTCCTGGCTGGGCAGATTAACGGTACAACAGGATATGAAGAGGCTGCGGCGCAGGGACTAGTCGCTGGATTGAATGCTTCGCGCCTCGCAAGTGACGCTGAGCCAGTGTATTTCAGTCGCACGGAATCGTATATCGGTGTGATGATCGATGATCTCACATCGAAAGGCGTCACCGAACCCTATCGCATGTTCACGTCCAGAGCCGAGTACCGCTTATCCCTTCGCGTTGACAATGCGGATCTTCGGCTAACTCCTCAAGGCATGGCTGCGGGCATCGTTCAAAAAGAGCGTTCAGAGCGGTACGCGCATTTCGTTGACGAACTTAGTCGTGGGCGCGAGTTGATGAAGGAGCTGTCGATTAGCCCCTCGCAAGCTGCAAAGCAGGGGTTGAAACTCAACCAGGACGGACAGCGTCGATCGGTTTATGAACTGCTCGCTTACCCCGATATCTCGCTCAGCGATCTCAAGCAGCATTGGCCTGAATTGAACAGCGTGTCGTCGAAAGCTGCCGAAATTCTGGAAATCGAGGCTAGCTACGCGGTTTATATGCAGCGTCAAAGCGCTGACATCATCGACATAAAACGCGACGAAGAAAGAAAGATACCCGAAGATTTCGATTTTCAGTCGTTATCCGGCCTTTCTAACGAACTGAAACAAAAGCTGGAAAAAGCGCGCCCGGAGAATATTGCACAGGCGGCTCGTGTTGACGGAATGACGCCGGCTGCGATATCGCTGCTGCTCGCCCTTTTGCGGAAGTCCTCGGACGCGCAAAGCCAGAAGTTGCGTTTGCACCAATAGCGAGTCTGATGATGGAGATAAACGGCCAAAGTGTTTCACGTGAAACACAGGAGCGGCTTGAGCTTTTTATCGAGCTTTTCAAGAAATGGAACAAAACCACTAATCTTGTCGCTCCGTCGACCCTGACCGAGCTCTGGAGCCGGCACGTGGCGGACAGTGCTCAGATTTTCCAGTTGTCTCCTGAACCGAAAAGATGGGTAGACCTAGGAAGCGGCGGTGGCTTTCCCGGCGTTATCACTGCGATATTTCTTGCGGAGCTGAATGACGGCTGGGTAGATCTCGTTGAGAGCAACAACAAAAAAGCTGCCTTTCTGCGGATCGCTCTCAAAGAAACGGGTGCACGGGGCGCTGTTCATCCGGTTCGGATTGAAAAAGCTCCAGAAACCATTCAACGTTGCGACGTCATATCCGCGCGTGCACTCGCTGAGCTCGATCTTCTGTTTGATTATATCCATCCATGGGCGTCGCGGAATCCGAATTTACGCGCATATTTGAATAAAGGCCGGGATTACGATTCAGAAGTGCAGAAAGCGCGTAGTCGCTGGCAATTCGATCTGGTAAAACACCGTAGTGCCATTGAGGCAGATTCTGTTGTGCTTGAGATCAGCAACCTCGCTTTGAAGGGCTGACAACCAAGGCAGGTGCGGTATGATTTTCGATAAAAACCGGATTATTGCAGTCGCAAATCAGAAGGGTGGCGTTGGAAAAACAACCACTGCTATCAATCTCGCGACGGCATTGGCAGCCATCGGGGAACGAGTTCTGATTGTTGATCTCGATCCACAGGGAAACGCCAGCACGGGTCTCGGTATTGATCGTAAGGAGCGCAAACTATCCTCTTACGATCTTCTCGTTGGTGATAACTCCGTTGCCGAAGTTGCTGTTCCTACGGCTGTTCCCAATCTGGATATTATCCCATCAACGATGGACTTGCTTGGTTTTGAAATGCAGGTGGCCAATGCAGCCAACCGCGTTTTCCTTTTGCGAACCGCACTTGAAACGCAAGAGGCAAAAGGATACTCCTACATCCTTCTGGATTGCCCGCCTTCTTTCAACTTGCTGACAATGAACGCGATGTCCGCGGCGCATTCCGTGCTTGTGCCATTGCAATGCGAGTTCTTTGCCCTTGAAGGTCTCAGCCAGTTGCTTGACACTGTCAGTCAGATCCGCAGCTCGGTAAATCCGGGACTTGATATTCAGGGTATTGTGCTGACGATGTTTGATGCGCGCAACAATCTTGCTCAGCAGGTTGTGAGCGATGTCCGCACGCATCTCGGGGAAAAAGTCTACCATACGCTCATCCCCCGCAATGTCCGTGTGTCTGAGGCGCCGTCATATGGCAAGCCCGCGATCCTTTACGACCTCAAATGCGCTGGCAGCCAGGCTTATCTGCAGTTGGCGTCCGAGGTGATTCAGAGAGAGCGTTTGCGCAAGGCAGCGTAAGCTTTCGACGGAATGTATGGAGTAAATTTCTATGAGTGATGATCTTTCCAAACGCCGCCTCGGCCGCGGCCTTGCAGCCTTGATCGGAGAAATGGATCAGCCGGTTCCGGTTGGTGAGCCGCAGCGTGCAGTGAGTGCCGATCGGACGATTCCAATCGAGTTTATCGCTCGCAGCCAGCGAAACCCGCGACGTCATTTCGATGAAAATGAACTGCAGGATCTGGCGTCGTCCATTCGCCAGCACGGTATTGTTCAGCCGGTCGTCGTTCGTACCGTTTCGGCCAACCGTTATGAAATCATCGCTGGTGAGCGTCGCTGGCGTGCCGCACAACTGGCTGGATTTACCGAAGTTCCGGTTATCATTCGCGATGTCGATGATCGTACTGCTCTTGAACTGGCGATTGTTGAAAACGTTCAGCGCTCAGACCTCAATCCGCTTGAAGAGGCGATGGGTTATGAGCAATTGATTGCGGAACATGGTTATACCCAGAACGATCTTGGTGAAATCATCGGCAAAAGCAGAAGCCATGTCGCCAATAGCCTTCGCCTTCTGAAGCTGCCTGACCCGGTTCGAGACATGCTTTCGGATGGATCGTTGTCCGCCGGCCACGCACGCGCGCTCGTTTCGACGTCGGACCCCGCAGCTTTGGCAAGAACGATTGTATCGAAAGGCCTTTCTGTTCGCGACGCGGAGCGTCTGGCGCAGAACGATATCAAGTCGCAAGGTGAGCCTCAGGAAAAACGTTCCTCGGGCGAGAAGGATTCCGATACGATTGCTCTTGAACGTAGCCTGTCGGATGCGCTTGGCCTGGATGTCAAGATCAACCACAAGGGAGGTGCAGGTCAAATTAAGATCAGTTACCGCACTCTTGAGCAGTTGGAAGCTGTATGTCGGCTTCTCGAGCAAAAATAAGTCTAACTATATGATTTAAATGTTAAATCCCGCTTCTAGCGGGATTTTTTATTTTGGTTCCGTTTTGACTATCTCAGAAGTCGATTGCTCGGCCGTTGATTTCGTAGTCACCAAATCGAACCGGCTCAGCGCCGCCGCGCCCTCCGGTTTCAGGAGGCAATTGCATCTCAGCCTGTTGCTTGCGTCGTTCCTCGGCTTCCTGGAGGGCTCGTTCTGCCGCGGGTGAAAGCTTCTTGCCCACATGTGTGCTATTGTCGTTGTCGGCGCTCTGCATGGATTTCCTTCCCAATGACGGGATATTGAAATGCTTCGATTACCCACCAGATTATATAATGAAACGGGTTTGATAAACCCCGGTATGTCTTTGTTGCCTCAAAAGGAGAATTAAACGGATGAACATGATGCGCACGGCAATGCTTCTGGCGTTTATGACCGCGTTGTTCATGGGTGTCGGTTTTCTGATCGGCGGAAAAGGCGGCATGATGATCGCGCTGCTTATCGCTGCCGGTATGAACCTGTTTTCTTACTGGAACTCGGACAAGATGGTTCTTTCAGCCTATCGCGCCCAGGAGGTGGATGAGCGAAATGCGCCTGAATTTTTCCACATGATCCGCGACCTGTCGCACAACGCAGGCCTGCCCATGCCGAAGGTCTATATTTATGACAGCGCGCAGCCCAACGCTTTTGCAACAGGTCGAAATCCTGACAATGCTGCCGTCGCCGCCTCGACGGGATTGCTGGAGCGTTTGACGCCAGAGGAAGTTGCCGGCGTGATGGCACATGAACTGGCCCACGTTCAAAACCGCGACACGTTGACGATGACGATTACCGCCACGTTGGCCGGTGCTATTTCGATGCTTGGCAATTTTGCGTTCCTGTTTGGTGGAAATCGCGAGAACAACAACAATCCGTTGGGTTTCATCGGTGTGATCGTGGCGATGATCGTCGCGCCTTTGGCAGCCATGCTGGTTCAGATGGCGATCAGCCGTACACGCGAATACTCAGCCGATCGCCGGGGTGCAGAGATTTGCGGCAATCCGCTCTGGCTGGCATCTGCACTGCAGAAGATCGCGGGCATGGCCCAGCGCATTCATAACGACGATGCCGAACGTAATCCTGCAACAGCACATATGTTCATCATCAATCCGTTATCCGGCGAAAGAATGGATAACCTCTTTTCGACGCACCCGAACACCGAAAACCGCGTTGCTGCCCTGCATGCGATGGCACAAGAGTTTGGTACGCGAGGATCGACTGCACCGGCGTCCAGTGATAAGCCGTTGCGCAAATCACGTTCTGTGCCGACCACAGGTTGGGGGCGCGGTAATGAAAACGAGCGTAAGGGACCCTGGTCTTGACATCTGACGTAGAAAAAAAGCCGGCGCGGCGTAACAAAGCAAGACCGGCAGGTTTCGGGGGCCGTGAAGACGGCCCTTCGTCTTTCCAGGATAAGCCGGGCCTTTCCGCTCGTATCGCAGCAACCCGTATCCTTGCAGCCGTTCTTGAAAAAAAGACATCGCTGGATGGAATGCTGGATTCTGAAAATGGCAATCCGGTCTATCGCTCTTTGTCCATAGCAGACCGCGCTCTGGTCCGTGCAATCGTCAACAGTGCTCTCCGTCACCTCCCGCGTATTGAGGCGGCTCTTTCCATGTTGCTGGACGGGCCACTTCCCCAAGGCGCTCGTTCCCTTCACCATGTGCTTGTGGTTGGGGCAGCGCAGATGCTTTATCTCGACGTACCGGATCATTCCGCCGTTGATCTCGCTGTCGAGCAAGCACACCGAGATCCCCGCAACAAGCGTTTCGTCAAGCTCGTGAATGCGGTCCTGAGACGGCTTGGCAGAGAGAAGTCGGAAATCATCGAAGCTATCTCCGAAGTCCCTGTCCTGCCGAAATGGTTCTTCCAGAGGCTTGTGGAGGCTTATGGTTCCGACGTTGCGGCGCGGATCTCCGAGGCGCAATTGACGCCCTCCTCCATCGACCTCACGGTCAAGAGCGATCCTGCATTATGGGCGGAGAAGCTCGGTGGGACGGTCCTTCCCAATGGCAGCGTCCGCCTTGGCGAATTCGAGGGGCAGATACCGTCTCTCGAGGGATTTTCTGATGGTCAATGGTGGGTTCAGGACCTAGCAGCGAGCATGCCTGTCAAGCTTATGGGGGACATTGCCGGTAAGCGCGTCGCCGACCTGTGTGCAGCGCCTGGTGGCAAGACTGCGCAACTGGCATTGGCCGGCGCTTACGTGACGGCGCTCGATCAATCCGCCAATCGCCTAAAGCGCCTGAAAGAAAATCTCACCCGACTGGGCCTGACGGCCGAAACTGTCGAAACCAACATGCTGAAGTTCAACCCGGAGGATCGCTTCGATGCGGTTCTGCTGGATGCTCCGTGTTCGTCGACTGGTACCTTGCGCAAACATCCTGATGTTTGCTGGACCAAGGATGAGGCCGATATTGCAAAACTGGCATCGCTTCAGGGGCAGATGCTTCGTCATGCGCTGACACTGGTAAATTCCGGCGGTCTCGTCGCCTTTTCAAACTGCTCTCTCGATCCTTCGGAGGGAGAGGCCATGGTTGAGGCGGTCCTTGCAGAAAATCCGGATTTTGAGCGTGTGCCTGCGCGCAAGGAAGACTGGCCTGGAATGGAGCTGGCCATCACCGCCAACGGGGATTTGCGTACAACCCCAGATATGTTCGGTGGGGTAGACGGGTTTTTTAGCAGCGTCTTGCGTAAAAAGTAGAAACGCGCCAAGCTTTTGGCGAATCATTTGAAATTTGTAGATAGCGTTCCGGTCGTCGCGGTTCACTGACAAAAAATAAAACATGTGAAACGGGAAACACAGCTTGTTAGGGTCTTTTGCAGGTGGCATGAGCGCCGCCGGTCTCGTTTCGCGCATGATATATCGTCGTGTGTGCATCGGTCTTGCACCGTTGCACATCCACACGTCGCGTCTGGCAAATGGCAGTCCTGATGGTCTTGTGGCGGCACCAACCGATCTTCGCGCAATTGATCCATATTTCGCCGAAGAGTTGTTGCATGGCCGGATTGGTCTCGCGGGACGTGTCCTGGAAACTGGCGGCGCCTCGCCCTTCCTGCTCGAGTGCCCCTCAATTGTTTTCGAAGAGCGGTTGAACGCTTTCAGTTGGTTGCGACACGTGCGGGCCAGTAAGTCTGGTGAAGCATGTGCAAGAGCGCGCCGGATCGTTTCTGACTGGATGTCGGTCAGCGGGAAGCGGACAAGGGGGATTGCGTGGTCACCGGATATTGCTGCGCAGCGGTTGATCGCCTGGCTCTCGCATTCTCCTGTTGTCCTCAATGAGGCCGATGCCGGTTTTTATAGACGCTTTCTGAAAAGCCTGTCTTTCCACGTTCGATATCTCGATCGCATCGCCAAGCACGTGCCCGATGGCGAAATCAGGCTGCGAATAAGAATAGCTCTGGCCATGGCTTCGATCACCATTCCCACGCGAGCGTCGAAAATTGCGCGCAGTGGAAGGAAGCTCGCTCAGGAACTGGAGCGGCAGATCCTTCCCGATGGCGGACATGTTTCACGCAATCCGCGGGTGATGCTGGATCTGTTGCTCGACCTTCTGCCGCTTCGCCAAAGCTATATCAATCTGGGCCATGATCTGCCGCCCGGCCTGGTTCCTGCAGTGGATCGCATGTTTCCGGCTATCCGGTTCTTCCGCCATCAGGGCGGCGACCTTGCGCTGTTTAACGGAGCAACAGCGACACTCGCGAATGAACTTGTCTCTGTGTTGCGCTATGACGAGACATCGGGAAAACCCTCAAAACTCCTCCCTGACGTCGCCTATCATCGGCTTGCAGAAGACGAGACGGTGATCATCGTCGATACCGGTTATCCCGGCTCATCGGAGTTGTCGCGCAATGCCCATGCCGGTTGCCTGTCGTTCGAAATGTCCTGCGGCCGAAACCGCTTTATCGTCAATTCAGGTTTTCCAAGGAACGCTGCACCTGAGTTTCAGGCCGCCAGCCGTTCGACTGCCGCCCATTCGACGGTCACACTCGCAGATACGTCATCGTGCCGCCTGTCACGGTCGCGTCTGCTTGGCCCCATCATGGTGTCTGGCGTCCGCCATGTTGAAACGCTGCGCAGCAAGGCGAACGGCAATGACGTTCTACGGGCATCACATGACGGATATTTGAAGTCCTTCGGACTGTTTCACGAGCGCGAAATTGAGCTCAACCCGACAGGTACAAAAATCAAAGGTCGGGATGCGCTGCGGCTTGAAGATGATGCGGCGAGAATGCCGAGCATCGCCGCCGTGTCGAGGTTCCATATTCATCCGCATATACAGCTTCATCAGGAAGACGAGGAATCCGTCTATATGCAGGCAGCGGATGGTACAACGTGGCTATTGACTGCCCCAAGTCTGAAGCTCTTTGTGTCTGACGACATTTTCATGGCAGACGCGTCCGGTATCCGTCCCTCACAGCAGATTGAAATTGCCTTCAACCTTGCGAAAACCAGCGAAATTCGCTGGATCATCGAACGAAAGGCTTAGTGCTGTTTATTAATCCGGCAAGCTGTGTTAACGCGGCGGCAACCGCCGGATAATCGCCTCCGGCCTGTCCTCCACCCATCACGGAGTAAGCCCGATGGCCGTCGCTTCCAAAAAAATCCCCGCTCCCGATAAGGTGAAAATTCGCACCGCACTTCTTTCCGTTTCGGACAAGACAGACATCATCGAACTGGCGGGCGCACTCGTCAAACTTGGTGTGAAGCTTTTGTCGACGGGCGGAACATCCAAAGCCATCGCTGAAGCTGGCCTGCCCGTCACGGATGTGTCGGATATCACCAAGTTCCCGGAGATCATGGACGGTCGCGTCAAGACGCTGCACCCGAATGTTCATGGTGGCCTTCTTGCCATTCGCGACGACGCCGACCATGTGGAAGCCATGCGCGCGCATGGCATCGAGGGTATAGATCTTTCCGTTATCAATCTCTATCCGTTCGAGGAGGTTCGCGCCAAGGGCGGCGATTACCCGACGACGGTTGAAAATATCGACATTGGCGGTCCGGCGATGATCCGTGCCTCGGCCAAGAACCACGCTTATGTGACTGTTGTAACAGACCCCAGCGATTACCCGGAACTTCTGGAAGCGTTGCAGGCGGATGATGGTCAGACCCGCTATGCATTGCGCCAGAAATTTGCAGCAAAGGCCTATGCCCGTACCGCCGCTTACGATGCTGTCATCTCCAACTGGTTTGCTGAGGCTCTGTCAATCGAGACACCGCACTACCGCGCAGTCGGCGGCGTTCTGAAAGAAAAGATGCGCTATGGGGAAAACCCGCACCAGAGCGCTGGTTTCTATCTGACCGGCGAGAAACGTCCGGGTGTTGCCACGGCAACGCTTCTCCAGGGCAAGCAGCTTTCCTACAATAATATCAACGATACTGACGCAGCTTATGAGCTCGTTGCGGAGTTTCTGCCGGAAACCGCGCCCGCAGTGGCCATCATCAAGCACGCCAATCCTTGTGGCGTTGCGACCGGCTCTACGCTCCTTGACGCCTACAAGCGCGCGCTGGCATGCGATCCCGTTTCTGCATTCGGTGGCGTGATCGCGCTCAACCGCACGCTTGATGCCGAAACGGCGGAAGAGATCATCCAGCTTTTCACCGAGGTGATTATCGCACCCGACGTCACCGAAGAGGCAAAGGCCATCGTTGCAAGAAAGCCGAACCTGCGCCTCCTGTCGGCAGGCGGACTGCCGGATGCCCGCGCGCCTGGTATTACGGCAAAAACCGTATCTGGGGGTCTTCTGGTTCAAAGCCGCGACAATGGCATGGTCGAAGATCTGGATCTGAAGGTCGTTACCAAGCGTGCGCCGACGCCACAGGAACTTGAAGACATGAAGTTTGCCTTCAAGATCGCCAAGCACGTGAAGTCGAACGCTGTCATCTACGCGAAAGACGGTCAGACGGCTGGTATCGGTGCAGGCCAGATGAGCCGTGTTGATTCCGCCCGTATCGCTGCGCAGAAGGCGGAAGACGCTGCTAAGGCCATGGGTCTTGCCGAGCCGCTGACCAAGGGTTCGGCAGTCGCTTCGGAAGCCTTCTATCCATTTGCAGACGGCCTTCTGGCCGCCATCGCTGCAGGGGCAACAGCGGTTATCCAGCCGGGTGGCTCGATGCGCGATCAGGAAGTCATCGACGCCGCAAATGAGCACAATGTGACGATGGTATTCACTGGCATGCGCCACTTCCGTCACTAAGCACTGATACCCAAAATGAAAACGGCCCGGAGATCGCTCTTCGGGCCTTTTTTATGGTCAGTGTTTCACATGAAACGTTATGTCACGGCACCGACCTGCCACGGCACGAATTCATTGTCGCCGTAATCATAAATCTCGCTGACGGTTTTCTCGCCGGAGGCCACTGCGATGATATGTTCGAAAATTCGTTTGCCGGATTCTTCAATGGTCTCAGCACCCGTCACGATCTCTCCGCAGTTCAGATCCATGTCTTCCTTCATGTGTTCGTACATTTCGGAATTGGTTGCGATCTTGATGCAGGGTGACGGTTTGAAGCCGGAGACGGAGCCACGTCCAGTAGTGAAACAGATGACGTTGCAGCCGCCTGCCACCTGGCCTGTTACGGCAACAGGATCATAACCGGGCGTGTCCATGAAGACGAAACCTTGCTCAGTCACGGTTTCCGCGAATTCATAGACGGCTTTCAATGGCATGGAGCCGCCTTTCGCGACAGCACCCAGTGACTTTTCAAGAATGGTGGTCAGGCCGCCCAGCTTGTTGCCGTGGGACGGATTGTTGTTCAGCTCATCACCGTTCCGTGCCGTGTAGTCACGCCACCAGTCAATCCGCTGCAACAGCTTTTCGGCAACGGCCGGCGTGACAGCCCGGCGTGTCAGAAGGTGCTCGGCACCATAAATCTCAGGCGTCTCAGACAGCACGGTGGTACCACCGTTGCGTACGATCAGATCGGAGGCGTATCCCAGCGCCGGATTGGCGGAAATGCCGGAATAACCATCGGAGCCGCCACACTCCAGCGCCACCTTCAGTTTCGATAGCGGCTGTTCGGTGCGTTTTGCGGCATTGACGATCGGCAGCATCGCCTTGATCTCGGAAATCGCTGCGTCAATCGTCTTGCGCGTGCCGCCATGCTGCTGGATTGTCATGGTCCGCAGCCGCTCGCCCTCTTCCATCTTGTAATGTTCAAGGATCGGAGCGATCTGGTTGGTTTCACAGCCAAGGCCAATCAGAAGAATACCGCCGAAATTCGGATGGCGAGCATATCCCTGAATGGTGCGGATCAGCAGGCGGTAGCCTTCGGATTTGGTATTGAGTGCGCAGCCGCCGCCGTGGGTCAAGGCAACGACACCATCCACATTGTCGAAACCGTCCAGCCCGCCCTGCTTGTTGAAATAATCAGCGATGTAACGGGACACCGTGGCGGAACAGTTCACGGAAGCTATCACGCCAATGTAATTGCGCGTACCGACACCACCCAGACCGCGATCGTAACCCAGAAAGGTGCGGCGACCGGCTTCGGGCAGCATGCCCTTCTCTTCGATATCGACGCTGAACTGGTGAGCGTGCTCGGACGGAACCATCGCAAGGTTATGAAGATGTACGTGCCGCCCGGGCTCGATGTCCTGGGTCGCGATACCGATGACCTGTCCGTATTTCAGGACGTCTTCGCCTGACCGGATGAATTTCAGTGCAACCTTGTGCCCTCGCCCAATCAGATCAAGTGCTTTTAAGTCACCTCGCCCTGTCACGCCGCCGGCCGGTATAGAACGGCGCGCCACTGCGACATTGTCGCCAGCGTTTAGCAAGATGGTTGCCTCGGAACTTTCACTCACGGGTTTTCCTCCTCCCGATATGCAATGCCTGCAATGTTTGGTGATGTCAGTCGTCTACCCAGCGTCGCTTGGAACTTTCCAGGTGCCCGTGCATGGCGGCCTGCGCCAGCAGTGGGTCCCTTGCCTCAAGGGCTGCGAGGATGGTCTCATGCTCCTGCAGCGCATGCGCCCAGGTGTCACGATCTTCAAATTTGACGCGAAGCTGCGCAGAAATAGGGCTGTGCCGTTCATCGAACAGGTTTGCGACGAGCCGCGCTAAAACACTGTTTCCGGATTGTTCGGCAATTGTGACGTGGAACAGGCGATCCTGGTCGAGTGGTTTGCGGCCTGCTTCGATTTCCTTGCGCATGGCCGCGAGAATTCGACGGAGATTTGTAACAGTTTCATCCGTCATACGGCTTGCAGCAAGCACGATCGTTGCCCCTTCGACGGCTGCGCGTGCCTGCATCAGTTCAGACGGACTGTCGCCGAGCGATTTTGTGTGGTGCCGGGGCTGCAACGGTTCTGCAGAAACGTAGACACCGGAGCCCATCCGGATTTCAACGGTATTGTCGATTTCAAGTGCGATCAGCGCTTCACGAAGTGACGGACGCGATACACCGAGTTTCTGGGCAAGTTCTCGCTCTGCCGGAAGACGGGCTCCAGGCTGAAACTCACCTGCTTCAATCAATTCCCGGATCTGGTCTGCGATCTGCTGGTAGAGCCTGCGTGGCTCCAGTATTTTGGCCTGACCATTCATGTGCGTTTTGCCGAAACCTTTTTTGATCGGTTATTTGGCCTTACCGTATCTTTATTGAATTCAATAGGCAAGTTGATGTTTATGCGACTGAAAACAATAAGTTTTTTATGTTATTCCAGATAGTGTTATGGATCTTCATGCGACTCTGCATTGAGAATTTGGATAAATTGGCTTGACCATATCTCGAAACCGGCCTAACCATTCCGCCAATTCGCTGTCTCCCGACGGAGCGGGCGCGCGATTGGGAGGATGGGATGCAGCAGGGTGCATCGACGATTGAGGGCGGCTCATCGCCTGAACGTGTTGCGGCTGGAAAGGGCGAGACCGTTTTGCGGCTCGACAATATCAGCAAGGAATTTCCAGGCGTCAAAGCCTTGTCGGATGTGCATTTCGACCTGCGCTCTGGTGAGGTCCATGCGGTCTGCGGAGAAAATGGTGCTGGCAAATCAACGCTGATGAAGATCATTAGCGGCGTCTATCAGCCAACCTCCGGAACGATTGTCTACAAAGGCAACAAGGTTCAATATGCCTCGCCGCTGGAATCGGAAGCGGCGGGCATTGCCATTATTCATCAGGAACTCAATCTTGTTCCTCACCTCAGTGTCGCGGAAAACATCTATCTGGCGCGCGAGCCGCGCCGTGGTTTTCTTGTCGACCGCAAGAAATTGAGAACTGATGCGAAACGCTGTCTCGATCGGCTGGGCGTGGATATCGATCCCGATCAACTTGTCCGTGGTCTTTCCGTTGCGCAGTGTCAGATGGTGGAAATCGCCAAGGCGCTTTCGCTTGATGCGGAAGTCCTCATCATGGACGAGCCGACCTCATCGCTGACCGAACAGGAAACCCGTTTGCTGTTCCAGGTTATTCGTGATCTCAAGACGGCCGGTGTCGGTATCGTCTACATATCGCACCGGCTTGATGAAATGGCGGAGATTGTTGATCGCGTCACGGTTCTGCGGGATGGTCGTTACATCTCGACGGACGATTTCCAAGCAATCACGGTCGACGATATCGTTACGCGCATGGTTGGCCGCTCCCTGGAAGACAAATTCCCCGAGCGTACCTCACAACCTTCAGACGATATCATCTTCTCGGTCGAGGGGCTCAGCCGCGCCGGCGTGTTCCAGGACGTCAGTTTTTCCCTGCGTCGAGGCGAAATTCTCGGTTTCGCCGGTTTGATGGGGGCTGGACGTACGGAAGTGGCACGGGCGATTTTCGGTGCCGATGCGCTGGATGCGGGAAAAATAGTCTTCAACGGGCGCGAGCTTTCCATTTCATCGCCGCAAGACGCAATCGAAGAAGGCATCGCCTATCTTTCGGAAGACCGCAAAAGCGATGGGTTGGCGATCAAGATGTCGGTTGCGGCCAATACAACGCTTGCCAACATGAAAGAGGTTTCGAACCGTTTCGGCCTCATTGACTTCAAGAAGCACGATATGGTCGCGAAAAAATACGTGGACCTTCTGAATGTCCGTACGCCATCGATCGGACAGACCGTGCGACTTCTCTCAGGCGGTAACCAGCAGAAGATCATTATCGGCAAATGGCTGTTTCGTCAGTCGAAGGTTCTGTTTTTCGACGAGCCGACCCGCGGTATCGACGTGGGCGCCAAGTTTGCCATCTACAAGATCATGGATGAGCTGGCTGCTCAGGGCATCGGCGTCATTCTCATCAGTTCCGAGTTGCCGGAGGTTCTCGGGCTGACGGACCGCATTGCTGTTTTCCATGAAGGCAGGATTACCGGCGTGCTCGAAACCGCCAAGACCAATCAAGAAGAAATCATGCGCTATGCATCCGGCTACAGCCGGCCGGTGCAGTGAGGAAACACATGTCGAATATTGCAGAACCCCAGAAGAGCTTCACGTTCAGCGACCGGCAGAAGGATATCATCCAGAAGTTTGCGGCGCTCGGCAGTCTCGTGGCGTTGACAATGGTATTTTCCGCCACCAGCAGCGCATTTTTCTCCGTTAACAATGCCATGACGATCGCGCTTCAGGTGACGTCTATTGCCCTTCTCGGCATAGGCGCCACCTGTGTCATCATCACCGGCGGTATCGATCTTTCGGTGGGCTCGGTTCTGGCACTTGCCGGCGTCGTTGCCGCACTCGCCGTGAAGGAACTCGGCATGCCGGTTCCGATTGGCATGTTGCTCGGCATTCTGACGGGATCGTTGTGTGGTTTCATCAACGGTCTTCTCGTGACGCGCTTCAAGTTGCCACCGTTTATCGCGACGCTCGGCATGATGTTGATCGCCCGTGGCGTTGCCCTGCAGATTACCGGCGCACGTGCTGTGTCCGGTCTTGGCGAATCGTTCGGTGAACTCGGCAATGGTGCCCTCTTCCGCATCGTGACGATTGGCGATGACGGGTTTCCCAACGTGGTTTTCCCAGGCATCCCCTACCCCGTCATTTTGATGGTGGTGATTGCCTTTGCCGTTTCGTTCATGCTCAACCGTTCGATCCTCGGACGTCATATTTATGCTGTCGGTTCGAATGCGGAAGCCGCCCGTCTCTCCGGTGTGAACGTCGCCCGCGTCACCAACTTCACCTACATCCTGTCCGGTACACTGGCGGGTCTGACGGGTTGTGTGCTGATGTCGCGTCTCGTCACCGCACAGCCGAATGAAGGCGTGATGTACGAACTCGATGCCATCGCCAGCGCGGTCATTGGTGGCACGTCGTTGATTGGCGGTGTCGGTACGATTTCCGGCACAGCGATTGGCGCCTTCGTTATCGGCATTCTGCGCAATGGTCTCAACATGAACGGCGTTTCTGCCTTCACGCAACAGATTATCATCGGCCTCGTCATTCTGGTCACCGTCTGGATCGACCAGCTTCGCAATCGTCGCTGATGAAAAGGGGCTGCGGACCCTTTCCGCAAACAAGAACGGCATGGGGGAGGCCCAGCGTGCCGACAAAATGGAGGAAAAAATGAAAAAAATCGCGACTGCCCTTCTGACATCCGCAATCGCCCTGTGGAGCGTTTCCACCGTGCAGGCCGGTGAAATTGCCGTCATCGTCAAGACCGTCAACTCCACCTTCTGGCAGAACGTCCAGAAAGGCGCGGATGAAGCGATCAAGAACGCCTCCGGTCACACCATGACCTTCCAGGGTCCGGCATCGGAATCGGCCATTGCCGATCAGGTCAACATGGTTGAGAACGCCGTCAACCGTAAGGTTGCAGGCATCGTTCTGGCCCCTTCCGATCCGGATGCGCTCGTTCCCGCTGTCAAGAAGGCTTGGGAGGCCCGTATTCCGGTGGTGATTGTCGACTCCCAGCTCGCCAAGGGCGCAGAGCAATATTACCAGTCCTTCCTCGCAACCGACAACAAGAAGGCCGGTGAACTTGCTGCCCAGGCGCTGATCGAAAAGGTTGGCAAGGAAGGCAAGATTGCCGTGATGTCCTATGTTGCCGGTGCAGGTTCTGAAATCGGCCGCGTCGGCGGTTTCACTGACTACATCAAGGCCAACTCCAAGCTTGAAATCGTTGGTCCGTTCTATTCGCAGTCGCAGATGGCAACGGCGCTGAACCAGACCACCGACGTTCTGGCCGCAAATGCCGACCTCAAGGGTATCTTCGGTGCCAACGAGCCGACAGCAATTGGTGTTGGCCGCGCACTGGCTCAGTCCGGCAAGGCTGGCAAGGTCGTCGCTATCGGCTTTGACGGTAACCAGGATCTGCAGAGCTTCGTCAAGGACGGCACGCTTGCTGGTATCGTCGTTCAGGGGTCTTACCAGATGGGCGAAAAGGGCGTTGAAACCGTCGCGAAGCTTATCGGCAAGGAAAAGGCCGACAAGTTCGTCGATACCGGTGTGGTTGTCGTGACCAAGGACAACATCGAAAAGCCGGAAGCGAAGAACGTTCTCTACTGATTGTCTGTACTCAGGATGGGTGCCGCTCGTGCGGCGCTCATCCGCCCAAGTCCCGTGTATTTTCGAAAGTGCCCGCAATGAAAGTCTCCGACACACGCAAGCTGCCTCGTCGCAATGTCGATGTTACCCTGATGGGTCTTGGCTGTGCCCAGATGGGTAATCTCTATCGGATTACGCCTTATGCGGAATCGAAGGGCGCTTTCGACAAGGCATGGGAAAGCGGTATCCGCTATTTTGATACTGCACCATTTTACGGCTACACCCGTTCCGAACGCCGCCTCGGCACGATGGTGACGGAGCACGATCGTAACGACTATACGCTGAGCACCAAGGTCGGGCGCGTCATGGTGCCTGACGAAACAGTTGGACCGGAAGAGGATGCCTATGTCGCGCCTCTGCCGTTCCGCCCGGTCTATGATTATTCCCATGACGGTATCCTGCGCTCGTTCGAAGCAAGCCAGCAGCGGCTCGGTGTCCTGAAGCCGGATATTCTCTATATTCACGATATCGGCCCTTACACGCACGGCGACAGACACCAGCATTACTGGGAGCAGTTGACGTCGGGCGGTGGTTTCAAGGCACTTGGCAGGCTGCGCGAAGAAGGTTCGACAGGTGCTGTCGGGCTTGGCGTCAACGAATGGGAGATCGTTCGTGATGCCATGGAAGTCTTTGACATAGACGTTGCGATGTTGGCCGGCCGTTATACGTTGCTGGAACAGCAGAGCCTGTCGTTCATGAATGCCTGCGCGAAAAAGGGTGTAGGCATCGTTGTCGCGGGCGCATTCAATTCCGGCATTCTCGCCGGTAACCGCAAGTTCAACTATGCTGACGCGCCTCAGGAGATATTGTCCCGCGTCGACGCGCTTCATGATGTCTGCGAGGAGCTTGGTGTTTCACTGCAGGCTGCTGCGCTGCAGTTCCCGCTCGCCCATGCTGCAGCCGTTACCGTTGTATCCGGTGCACGCAATGCCGAACAGCTTTCTTCCAATATCGGCTGGTTCGAACAGGAAATTCCGCATGAATTCTGGTCAGAGCTGCACCGTCGCGGTTTGATTGCTGAGGGTTCGCCGGTGCCGAGTGGAAAGGCCTGATAAAATGGTCATCGATGCCCACCAGCATTTCTGGCTGTTGAAGGATCGTGCCGGTCAATGGCCGCCACCCTCCCTGCAAGCCATCTACCGTGATTTTCTTCCCGAGGATCTTTTTCCCCTGATGCGAAAGGCGGGTGTGACCGGCACCGTTCTCGTGCAGACGATGGAAAACGCTGCCGATACCGACTTCATGCTGGCGCAGGCGGAGAAGAATGACTTCATAAAGGCCGTGGTCGGTTGGGTGGATCTGAAGGCCGACAATGCTCCTGCCGTGATTGCAAGCAGGGCGGCGCATCCAGCCTTCAAAGGTGTCCGCCCCATGTTGCAGGACATTGCCAACATTGACTGGATCGATGACGTCGCATTGGAGCCTGCAGTCAAAGCCCTGATCGATCATGGGCTGGTATTTGATGCATTGGTTCTACCTCCGCACCTGCCGCATCTTCTGAGCTTTGCGCGCCGTTATCCCGCTTTGCCCGTCGTCATTGATCATGGTGCAAAGCCGTTGATCGCCAAGGGTATCTATGCCGGCTGGCGTGCCAATATGGCCGCATTGGCAGCGCTTCCCAATGTGCACTGCAAGCTTTCCGGTCTGCTGACCGAACGGGGAGAACAAAAGCCCGAGGCAGTACGTCCTTATGCCGAGACCATTCTTGAGCTTTTTGGTCCGGCAAGGGTGATCTTTGGTAGTGACTGGCCGGTCCTGCGACTTGCTGGCGACTACCAGCAGTGGATCGATTTATGCCATGAGATCATACCCCCCACAGACCACGCAGCAGTATTCGGCGGCAATGCCGCCCGTTTCTACAGACTTTCCGACAGGTGACCCATGCTGGCAATTTTCTGTGATACACCCGGTCAATTGAGCGCGCGCGAACTGCCTAAACCGGCGCGCGGCGAAGGTGAGGTGCTGGTGCGCATCCGTCGTATCGGCGTCTGCGGAACAGATTTGCATATCTTTACCGGCAATCAGCCTTATCTATCATATCCGCGTGTCATGGGACACGAGCTCTCCGGTACGGTCGAACAAGCGCCCGATGGAAGTGTGCTGTCGCACGGGGATGTCGTCACCATCATTCCCTACATGTCCTGTGGTCATTGCAGCGCATGCCTGAAAGGCAAGAGCAATTGCTGCCGCAATATCGGTGTTCTGGGCGTCCATCGCGATGGCGGGATGGTCGAATATCTGAGTGTGCCGCAACAGTTCGTGCTGAAGGCCGAAGGGCTGACGCTGGATCAGGCCGCGATGACCGAGTTCCTGGCCATCGGTGCGCATGCCGTGCGGCGCGGAGCTGTTGAACAAGACCAGCAGGTTCTGATCGTCGGCGCCGGACCGATCGGTATGGCAGTGGCTGTTTTTGCTGTTTTGAACGGCGGTGTGGTGACGATGATCGATAGTCGCGCGGACCGGCTGGATTTCTGCAAGACGCATCTCGGTGCGGCGCATGTCGTCGCGCTCGGTGAAGGCGACAAGGATCAACTCTCGGATATCACGAGCGGCGATTTCTTTGATGTTGTCTTCGATGCGACCGGCAATCCGAAAGCCATGGAGCGCGGTTTCTCCTTCGTGGGGCACGGTGGCTCTTATGTTCTTGTTTCCATCGTTGCTAGCGACATCAGCTTCAATGATCCGGAGTTTCACAAACGTGAAACCACCCTGCTGGGCAGCCGTAACGCGACGCCTGATGATTTTGAGCGGGTGATGGAAGCGTTACGCGCCGGAAAGGTGCCGGAAGCACTGATTACTCATCGTATGGCTCTCTCCGAGGTGCCGTCGAAATTCGCCGGTCTCACCGATCCGAAGGCTGGCGTCATCAAGGGCATGGTGGAGGTCGCATGACGATCGACACCCCGATCCTGCAATTCGGCACTAGTCGTTTCCTGCTGGCACACGCGGATTTTTTCATTTCGGAGGCTCTGGCCACGGGTCAGTCGATTGGACGTATTGCGATTGTGCAGACTACCAGCAGTGCGGAAAGCGCCAAGCGCATTGCAGCGCTTGGTTCTGACAAAGGCTATCCTGTTCGTATCCGGGGTTTGCAGGGTGGCGAGATTGTCGATCACGAATATACGGGGCGTGCGGTTATCAGGTCTTTGACTGCGGCGAATGACTGGGGCGACGTTCGTGATATCGCGATGAAAGCCGATGTCATTTTATCCAACACCGGTGATCGCGGTTACGATCTCGATGCTGGCGACGGGCCTCATCTGGCGGCGGATTTCACGTCGGTTCCGAGGAGTTTTCCAGCGAAGCTTTGCATGCTGCTTCTGGAGCGATTTCAGAAGAGCCCGGAAGTTCCGGTTTCGATATTTCCGTGCGAACTCGTTCCTCGTAATGGCGACAGGCTAAAATCCATTCTGCGCGACCTGGCGAATGCCTGGCAGTTACCGGCCGGATTTGCCTTCTATCTCAACGAGAAGTGCCGTTTCGCCAACAGTCTGGTCGATCGTATCGTTTCCGAAGCCATCGACCCGGTTGGAGCAGTGGCGGAGCCCTACGCCCTCTGGGCGATCGAAAAACAGGACGGTCTGACGCTGCCCTGCCGCCATCCGGCGATTGTGCTGACGGATGACCTCAATCGATATGAGACGCTGAAACTGTTTCTGCTTAATCTCGGACATTCCTATCTCGCCGAGCGCTGGCAGCAGGATCGTCGTGCGCCGGATGAAACGGTACGCGAAGCGATGCAGGACAAGGGCCTTTCGGCCGATCTTGAAGCTGTCTGGCGTGGCGAGGTTTTGCCCGTCTTTGCCGCTGCCGGGATGGGCGATGAGGCGCCAGCCTATGTCGACGAGGTGCGCGAACGCTTCATGAACCCGTTTCTGGCGCACCGGCTTGCCGATATTGCCAGCAATCACGACGAAAAAAAACGTCGACGTTTCGCTCCGGTCATTGCCTGGGCCGAGCGTCTGCAACTCTCCCTGCCGCAGCCGAAGCTCCGTGCCGGCTTGGCGACTATCAATAACGGGATATGACGATGCAACGTATGGGAATGCTCA
Organism: Agrobacterium tumefaciens; assembly: GCA_025559845.1. NCBI lineage: Bacteria > Pseudomonadati > Pseudomonadota > Alphaproteobacteria > Hyphomicrobiales > Rhizobiaceae > Agrobacterium > Agrobacterium tumefaciens. The sequence goes on along the minus strand of CP048469.1, from coordinate 2,997,849 downwards.
TCGGCGTGAAGCCGGAGATGATTGCGGAATACAAACGGCTGCATGCTGCCGTATGGCCGGAGGTTCTGGCGCTCATCAGCGACTGTAACATCCGCAACTATACGATTTTCCTGCGTGAACCAGAAAACCTGTTGTTTGGCACCTGGGAATATCACGGCACGGACTTCGATGCGGACATGGCCAAGATGGCCACCAGTGAAAAGAACCGGGAATGGTGGGCCTTCACCATTCCCTGCCAGCGGCCGCTCGAAAGTCGCAAGGATGGCGAGTGGTGGGCAATGATGGAGAACGTTTTCCACCACGATTAGGCTTTGGACAGAAAGACAGTCCGAGGCCGAAACAACGAGAGAGCGATGGAAAACATTCTGCATTTTATTCCCACGCTCTAACCTATTAGTGACCCCTGACCGCGAGTGAACGGCATGACCAAGATTACAGATTTGCGCGTTTTCGATCTGCGCTTTCCCACGTCTCAAAGCCTTGATGGCTCCGATGCGATGAATCCAGACCCTGATTATTCCGCAGCCTATGTCATTCTCGACACGGACGAACCTGGTTTAAAAGGCCACGGACTGACCTTCACCATTGGTCGCGGCAACGACATTTGCTGCATGGCAATCGAGGCAATGCATCATCTGGTCGTTGGCACTGATCTTGCGACGGTTCTTGAAAATCCTGGCAAATACTGGCGCCATCTGACCAGCGACAGCCAGCTTCGCTGGATTGGTCCAGACAAGGGCGCCATGCATCTTGCCACCGGTGCGGTGGTCAACGCCGTCTGGGACCTGCTGGCCAAAAAGGCGGGCAAGCCTGTCTGGCAGCTTGTCGCGGATATGAGCGCCGAAGAAATCGCCGATATCGTCGACTACCGTTATCTTACCGATGTGCTGACCCGCGACGAAGCGCTGGCGATCCTGAAAAAAGCCGAGGGTGGCAAAAAGGAGCGTATCGAGACGCTGAAGGCCGAGGGATATGCGTGCTATACGACGTCGGCGGGTTGGCTCGGTTACGACGATGCCAAGCTGCGCCGTCTCTGCCAGGAGGCAATCGATGCCGGCTTCAACCACGTCAAGATGAAGGTTGGCCGTGATCTGGAAGATGATATTCGCCGCCTTACCATCGCTCGTGAGGTGATTGGTCCGGATCGCTATCTGATGATCGATGCCAATCAGGTATGGGAAGTGGATCAGGCGATCGACTGGGTTAAAAAACTCGCTTTCGCCAAGCCGTTCTTCATCGAAGAGCCGACAAGCCCTGATGATATTGCTGGCCATCGCAAGATCCGTGAAGCCATCGGTCCGGTTAAGGTTGCGACCGGTGAAATGTGCCAGAACCGCATCATGTTCAAGCAGTTCATTGCCGAAGGTGCAATCGATGTGGTGCAGATCGATTCCTGCCGCATGGGCGGACTGAATGAAGTTCTGGCCGTTCTGCTGATCGCCGCAAAATATGGTCTTCCGGTCTGGCCGCATGCCGGTGGCGTAGGTCTTTGCGAATACGTGCAGCACCTTTCCATGATTGACTACCTTGTCGTTTCCGGGACCAAGGAAGGCCGAGTGATCGAATATGTCGATCACCTGCACGAGCACTTCATCGAACCCTGCGAAATTCGCAATGCGGCCTATATGCCACCAAGGCTACCGGGCTTCTCAATCGAGATGAAGCAGGAGTCGATCGAGACCTATACGTTCGAAGGATAATCGAATGTGTGCAGCGCGTCTTCGAGGCGCTGCCATTCTTCCTCGGTTGCGGGAAGGCCGAAACGAACATCATTCGGCCTTTCGTCAAACACGCGCACCAATATGCCGCTTTGACCAAGGTGGTCGAAAAGATGTGGCGCGCGCTCATCTCTCGCCAATCTGAACAGCGACGTTCCACCGACGATCGACAAACTGGCCTTTCGAAGAAGCGTATCCAGACGACCAGCCTGCATCGTTAGCCGGAGTCGCATGGCGTCCTGCCACGTCCGGTCAGCGAGCGCTTCCGTTGCGATATGCAGGGCCGGTCCCGATACAGCCCATGGACCAAGCCGGGATTCCAGATCGGCGGCGATATCGGGATGGGCGACTGCAAAACCCAAGCGCACGCCCGCCATGCCGTAGAATTTTCCGAAAGATCGCAGGACAACAAGTGCATCCTCGTTTGTGAGACTTGCGAGACTTTCTGCGGTTCCGGTTTCAATGAAGGCCTCATCGACGACCAGCAGGCCGCCTTTGTGTCTCATGGAAGTGGCGATTGCCGACAGCGCGTCTCGATCCATGACTCGTCCATCGGGATTGTTGGGATTGACGATCGTCGCGTAGTCACAGGCCAGGAGGTCGTTGACGTACTGGACTTCCGTCATTGGCAAGCCTGCCATTCGGGCCGTTCGGGCATGTTCGGCATAGGCGGGCGCAAGGACACCCCCTCGCCGTGCACCGCGATCGAGTGCCAGTTGTGCCAGGAGCGGCATCAGCATCTGCGTGCCTGGCGAGGCAACGATATGATCCTCAGAAGGTGCGCCAAAACTCTCTGCTGCCCGCTTCTTCAGCGCTGAGAGGGTGTCGGGTTCAGGCAGGCGGGCAAATGCGCTAGCGGGAATGGGCGAATGCGGATAGGAGTGCGGATTGATCCCGGTCGAAAGGTCGATCCATGGTTCAGGTGCCTGAGGAAACAACCGACGTGCCCGACCGAGATTACCGCCGTGATGGATCGCAGGTTGCGCCTTTTCTGGTACGTTGTCGCCCATGTTCCTTGCTCTCGCTTTTTTGTCGCTCGTGATCGAACGTCTGACGGGATACCCGGACTGGCTTTTCAAGCGCGTCGGTCATCCCGTCACCTGGATCGGTTCGCTTATCGCGCTCCTTGACAAAAAATGGAACCGGGAAGAAGACGCATTTTCACAGCGCAAGATGGCGGGTTTGATGGCGTTGACCGTATTCCTCGGTAGCACGATCCTTGTCGCATGGATTGCCCAATCGACCTTGTTACTTATGCCGCTTGGTCTTTTGCTTGTTGCGATCGTGGGTGCATCCCTTCCCGCGCAAAGGAGCCTTGAGCAGCATGTCGCAGCCGTTGCGACAGCCCTTGAGCAAGAGGGGCTTGAAGGTGGGCGCAAGGCCGTTTCGATGATTGTCGGGCGTGATCCTGAGAAGCTTGATGAGGCGGCGGTATGCCGTGCAGCGATCGAAAGCCTGGCAGAAAACTTTTCGGACGGTGTCGTGGCGCCCGCCTTCTGGCTTGCCATGCTTGGCTTGCCGGGCGGGGCGGGATACAAGGCGATCAATACGGCAGACAGTATGATTGGGCATCGATCCTCACGCCATGAAGCATTCGGCTGGGCGTCAGCCCGGCTAGATGATCTCGTCAACTTGCCAGCCTCACGACTGAGCGGCCTTCTGTTTGTCGTGGCTGCGTTTTTTGTGAAAGATGCCTCGCCTCGCCAGGCGATCCGTGCTGTTTTCCGCGATGCCCGCCATCATCGTTCTCCCAATGCCGGGTGGCCGGAGGCCGCGCTTGCCGGTGCGCTCGGTTTTGCGCTTGCCGGGCCACGTTCTTATGGGGGGCAGATGATCGAGGCCCGCTTCATGGGCGACGGCGGGAGACGTGATCTGACTGCGTCGGATATTCGCCAGGCTCTGCTTTTGGCTCGCATTGCGGATGGACTGTTGATCAGCCTGTTTGGCGTGCTTGCGCTCGCTATCGCGCTATAGCAAGCAATGCGTCGAGATCGATATGGGCTTCCATGTGCTCAGCCAGCCGGTCGAGCACCGCATCGACGTCGGCTTCGTAGTTCAAGTGGGAACTTTCCGTTCCCAATCGCTGCAGCCAGACACTTCTTTGTGCATCATCGGCAAAAAGACCGTGAATATAGGTGCCAAAGACCCGTCCATCAGATGAGATTGCACCTTCGGTATGATTGCCGATTTTCGAAAAAGGCCGTGTGCAGTCGGCTCCGTATGTTTGTCCGACATGCATTTCATAGCCGGTAAACGATGTTCCATCGAAGCTGGTCCCTTGCACGGACACCAATCTCTTGTCGTCGGTGAGGGTTGTTGCGACATCAAGCAATCCAAGACCTTCGACCGTGGCCGGAGGACCTTCGATGCCGTCAGGGTCTGAGACCATTTTGCCGAGCATCTGATAACCACCGCACAGCCCAAGCACCATGCCGCCACGGCGCAGATGAGCCCTGATGTCGATATCAAGCCCGGATGTCTTCAGAGCGTTCAGGTCTGCGATGGTGGACTTTGACCCACAGAGCAGGACCAGCGCGCAGTCGCCAGGAATTGCTTGGCCCGGCCGGATGCGGACCAGTTCGACATCCGGCTCCATGTCCAAGGGGTCGAGATCGTCGAAGTTTGAAATATGCGGCAGGATCGGAACCGCGATGCGGATTTTTGCGCCGTCCTTGGCGGTCTGGACATTGGAGAGGCCGAGCGCATCTTCCGCCGGCAGACGAGCGGCGTCGGGAAAATGCGGAAGAAGGCCGACGGATTGCCATCCCGTTTTGGCAGCGATGATCCGCATGCCTTCGTCGAACAATGAAGGATCGCCGCGAAAACGGTTGACGATGAAGCCTTCTATCATCGCGGCATCGGCGTCATCCAGCACCGCACTGGTGCCGACCAAGCTCGCGATCACGCCACCCCGCTCGATGTCGCCGATCAGGATGACTGGTACATCGGCGGCACGGGAAAAACCCATATTTGCAATGTCGTTGGCACGCAGATTGATTTCCGAAGCGCTGCCGGCACCTTCCACCAGAACCAGATCGGCTTTTTGCTTCAGCAACTCGAAACTTTCCAGGACCTTCGGCATCAAGCCAGCCTTGAGGCCCTGATATTCTGCGGCTTTTGCGTTGCCGGCGATCTTCCCTTGCACGATTACCTGCGCCCCGGTCTCGCTTTGCGGTTTCAGCAGGACGGGGTTCATGTGAACCGACAGCGCGACACCTGCGGCACGCGCTTGCAGCGCCTGCGCACGGCCGATTTCACCGCCATCCGCCGTAACTGCCGCATTGTTTGACATGTTCTGCGGCTTGAAGGGCATGACGCTGAGGCCGCGCTTGACGAAGGCACGTGCCAGCCCCGCCACCATCAGCGATTTCCCGACATCGGAGCCGGTTCCCTGAAACATAAGGGCGCGTGCAGTCATGGATCAGAACTCGATTCCCGCCTGCGCCTTCACGCCCGCCTTGAAGTGATGTTTGACGAGGCTCATTTCCGTGACCATATCGGCGGCCTCGATCAGGGCTGGCTTGGCGTTACGGCCGGTGACGATGACATGCAAATCAGTCCGGCGTTTCTCAAGCGTTGCAATGACCTCTTCCAGAGGCAGGTAGTCGTAGCGCAGTGCGATGTTGAGTTCGTCCAGGATCAAAAGACCGATGCTTTCATCGGCCATCAGGGTCTTGGCCTCTTCCCATGCCTTGGTTGCCGCGGCGACATCGCGCTTCAGATCCTGCGTGTCCCATGTGAAACCTTCGCCCATGGTTCGCCACTCCACCTTGTCGCCAAACAGGCTCAGTGCCTGCTGCTCACCGGTCGACCATGCGCCCTTGATGAACTGCACGACGCCGACACGCCTGCTATTTCCGAGCATACGCAAGGCGAGCCCGAACGCCGCCGTCGATTTACCCTTGCCGGGGCCGGTATTGACCATCAGCAGGCCTTTTTCGACCGTCTTTTCAGCAACTTCGGCATCCTGCACCGCTTTACGGTTCACCATCTTCTGCCGGTGTCGCTCGGCTTCGGCGTCGTTGATTTCGCGGTTCATCATGCATGTCCCTGTTTTTCGGCAGCGGGTGTGAACACCTCGCCGTGGAAGCGGCGACTATACCCAATTTGCCGCACCCGGCAATCCGCTGGCAGGGACAGCATGGCATTGACCGCAAAAGGCGTTCAGCCTAAGTGTATCGAGCAAACGGTCTTTTTCCGGCAACGGGGAAAGCTAAGAGGGAACACGGTTCAAGCCCCGTTGGGTCAATCCGTGGCTGCCCCCGCAACTGTAAGCGGTAAGCCCACACCGTGAAGCCACTGGACCGAACATGTCCGGGAAGGCGGTGTCAAACGGGTATCGATCAAGCCGCGAGCCAGGAGACCTGCCGTTCACGCAAAAACGTCTGCCGGGCGGGGTGCTCCGGCCAGTCGATGAAATCGAACGAGCCGCCTTGCCTGGCAAGCGTGCCGTTTTCGAGATGCGCACCCCGAAAAGTCTAAAGGCGCGGAAAGCGAAAACGGTTTGGATATCGCAGTCACATCCTCATGCACCAAAGATGGGTTGGAAAACGATGACGTTTCCGGCGTGGTCGTGTTTGTGTGCCGGAGTTGTCGCGATGCAAATGATCCAGATCTCGATCCCCGTCCCGGGCCCATTCTGGCGGAACGTGCAGCCGAAAAGGCGCACAACGCGGGTATCGAGGTGCGAAGCGTCAATTGTCTTGCCAATTGCAAGCGTGGGCTGAGCGCTGTTTTACGTGGCGCCGATGGCTGGTCTTATGTGTTTGGCGGACTGACGCCCGACAATGCCGAGGATTTGCTTGTTGGCGCTCGCCTGCTGGCCACTGCGCCGGACGGGCTGATGCCCTGGCGCGGCCGTCCTGATAGTTTGAAGCGCGGCATGGTCGCGCGTATTCCCCCATTCGATTTTACCGAGGAGATGAAATGAGCACCCTTCTGGATCGCGTTCCCTGCACCATCGTTACCGGTTTTCTGGGGGCCGGAAAAACAACGCTTCTGCGTGGCCTTCTCGAAAAACTCGACGGGAAACGTCTTGCCATTATCGTCAATGAATTCGGTGATGTCGGCATCGATGGCGAAATTCTCAAGGGTTGCGGTATCGAGAGCTGCCCGGAAGAAAACATTGTCGAACTGGCCAATGGCTGCATCTGCTGCACAGTGGCCGATGACTTCCAGCCAGCGATCGAGCAGATTCTCAGCCGCCAGCCGAAGGTCGAGCACATTCTGATCGAGACTTCGGGTCTGGCACTGCCAAAGCCGCTTGTTCAGGCTTTCCAGTGGCCGGCGATCAAAAGCCGTGTCACGGTTGATGCCGTTATTGCTGTCGTGGACGGCGCAGCTCTGGCTGAGGGCCAAGTCGCACACGACATGGAGGCGCTTTCCGCACAGCGGCAGGCCGATGAAGCGCTTGATCACGATGATCCCGTTGAAGAGGTTTTCGAAGATCAGGTTGCCTGCGCCGATCTCATCGTCATGACCAAGGCCGATCTGCTTGACGCTGCCGGTCTTGAAAAGGCCAAAGCCCACATCTCGGAACATCTGCCGAAGGCTGCCAAGATCGTCGTCGCATCGAACGGCGCCGTTGATCCTGCCGTGCTGATTGGCCTCGGCCTTGCGGTTGAAGAGGATATCGAAAACCGTCATACGCATCACGATGAAGAACACGATCACGATCACGACGATTTCGATAGCTTCGTTATAGACCTGCCAGCGGTGACCGATCCAGAAGCCCTCGCCGTCCGCATCGCGGAAACGGCTGCAGCGGAAAACGTCCTTCGTATCAAAGGCTTCATCGAGGTTTCGGCCAAGCCGATGCGCCTTCAGGTGCAGGCGGTCGGAAGCCGCGTCAATCACTACTACGACCGGCCGTGGGCGCCGGGTGAGACGCGCCGCAGCCGACTGGTCGTCATCGGTGAAAAAGGCCTGAACCGCGAGAAGATCGAACAGATGCTGGCTGCCTGACGATGCATATCCTTTCCACGACATCGTCGTCTCTGGACGACCTGATCGAGCCGGTTGATCTCAACCAGCCGCAGGCAGATGTCGTGGTTTTGTCCTTTTCGGCCAGCGATCTCGCTGGTCTGGAACGGGTATGGCGGGAGGATCAGGCACGCCCAACCCTTGTTACCGCCAATCTTTCGGAACTTCGCCACCCCATGTCGGTCGATCTTTGGATCGAGAAGACCGCAGAACACGCAAAGCTTATCCTTATCCGGATTCTGGGTGGTGCGGATCGCTGGCGGTATGGCGTGGATCAGCTTGCGCAGATGGCGCGACGGCGCGGTGTGAAGCTTGCACTTCTGCCCGGCGAATGCAGCGAGCGCGACGATAAGCTGGAAGCGGCCTCAACGATCGACCAGTCGACACTTGCTGCGATCCTCTCTTTCTTTCGCGAAGGAGGGTCTGAGAACATGGAGCGTCTCGCCAGAGGCTTGGCGGCGCTCTCAGGCGGTTACAACTGGCCGCAAGTTGAACCTGTTCCCCTGCCGAAGACCGGCTTTTATCGGCCGGGTGAGGGCTTCGTTGCTGAAAAACGGGCGAGGGAGGATTTTGGCGCCGATGCTCCAGTCCTGCCCATCCTGTTTTATCGTTCGATGCTGCTGGCGTCCGATGTCGCGCCCATCGACGCTTTGTTTGCATCCTTGAAGGTGCGTGGTTTCGCGCCGTTGCCAATCTTTGTCAGCGGCCTGAAGGATGCGGATGCGGCGGGTTTTCTGGAGCGTGTGCTTCCCGGCTTAAAACCGGCTGCCATTATTGCCGCTACGGCGTTTGCAAGTCAGGTCGATGACCATGGAAAAACCCTGTTCGACCGATTGGGATTACCGGTCTTTCAGGTCATCATGGCAACAACCCGGCGTGACGGTTGGGCGGACAATAGCCGTGGCCTAAACCCTTCCGATCTCGCCATGCACGTCGTGCTCCCAGAGCTGGATGGACGGATTCTTGCCGGTGTGATCTCATTCAAGCAGCCCGGTACGCAGGGTAACTCAGCCCTCATCAATGTGCCTGAGCCAGACCGCATCCTGCAGGTGACGAACCGCATTGCAGCCTTCCTGCGATTGAAACAGACACCGCGTCAGGAGCGTCGTGTTGTCGTTCTGATGCCCGATTATCCGGGTGCTGCACCCGGACGAACCGGATATGCCGTCGGGCTCGATGTGCCACAAAGTGTTCTGGAAATGCTGCGCGACCTGAAGGCTGCGGGATATTCGGTCTCGGGAATTCCAGAAACGGCGCGTGCCTTGCTCGATCGCGTCGAACAAGGGCATGTGCAGATCGATTGTTCTGCCTACGCGGATTTTCGCGCTGCATTTCCAGCAGAGGTGAGTGATGCGCTGGAGGCGACGTGGGGTCCTGCCGAGGAGGACGATGCTGTCCGCGCGGGGGCATTCCGCTTTCGTGCTGCGACGTTTGGTTCCGTCACGGTGGCTCTCGCCCCTGATCGCGGCCGTAACGAAGATCGCCGCGTGGATTATCACGATCCTGCCCTGCCACCGCGTCATGCACTGGCGGCATTCGGTGCGTGGATGCAAAGGGAAGTCGATGCCCACGCCGTCGTCCATGTCGGCGCGCATGGCACACTGGAATGGCTTCCCGGCAAGACGGTTGCTCTGTCGCAAGTCTGCTTTCCGGAGGTCGTTGCCGGGGCTTTGCCAGTCATCTATCCGTTTATCGTTTCCAATCCCGGCGAGGCGGCGGTCGCCAAACGCCGTATCGCCGCTGTTACCATCGGTCACGTCCCGCCGGTGCTTGTTGATGCCGGCCTCTCGGCGGATCAGACGGCACTCGAACAGCTTGTGGATGAATATGCCCAGGCGGACGGGCTGGATCGCCGCCGCCGTGATCGATTGGCGAAACTGATTGTGGAGAAAGCGCGTGAGACAGGTCTGGCGGCCGACGCAGGCGTCGGTACTCAAGACGACGCAGACACTGCCCTGTCTCGTATTGACGCCTTTCTCTGTGACCTGAAGGATTTTGCCATCAAGGATGGCCAGCATGTTTTCGGACGCAGTGCTGCGGGTGATGTTGATCCTTTGAGGCTACAAAGTGCCGCGTCGGAAAAGACAGCACTGCTTGCAGCTCTGGATGGTCTACACATTCCACCGGGCCCTTCCGGCGCGCCAGCGCGCGGGCGTCTGGACGTCCTGCCCACCGGCCGAAATCTCTATGCGGCCGATCCCCGGACAATGCCGACGCCAACGGCTTTCGAATTGGGCCGCATGGCAGGAGAGGAAGTGCTGCGGCATTACCTTCAAAGTCACGGTGACTGGCCAAAGCACATGGTTTTCGATCTTTGGGGCTCGGCATCGTTGCGCAATGGCGGTGAGGATGTCGCGCAGGCACTCCATCTGATGGGCGCGCGACCGGTTTACGATCCAGCTACTGGTCGGGTCACCGGTATCGAGGTTTTGCCCCCTGCGGCGCTCGGTCGACCGCGTGTCGATGTGACCTTCCGCATTTCCGGTCTTTTTCGCGATATGTTTCCGGCGCTTATCGCGCTTCTCGATGCTGCGGCCAAGGCGATTGCGCGGCGTGAGGAAGCCTCGGGTGACAATCCACTGGGAGAGGAAGCGTCGGCGCTGGGGTTTATCCCGGCGCGTATTTTCGGATCTGCCCCCGGCACCTATGGCGCGGGGATCGAAGAAAAGCTGGCAAATGGGGCCTGGGAGGAACGACAAGAACTCGGTCGTACCTATCTCGATGCTGCAAACCATGCCTTCGGTGGCGCAGATGGTCTCGAGATGTCTGAAAATGCCGGCTTTGCCGTACAGGTCGAGAAGGCCGAGTTGCTCGTCCATACAGGCGATGATCCCGGACGCGATCTGCTCGACGGATCGTCCGACGTGGCATTTATTGGCGGTTTTGCCGCCGCCAAGGCGCTGCTCGGGCAAGCCGCCGATGTCGTGGCACTGGATACCACCAATCCCGGTCGTCCGCGTGCGAGATCGATCGCACAGGCCCTGACACGTGTCGTGCGTGCCCGCGCCGTGAACCCACGCTTCATTGCCGGCCAGATGCGGCACGGTCCGCGTGGTGCTGCGGAATTTGCTGAAACCGTGGACCGGTTGATCGGTTTTGCAGAAACCACACACGCAGTTTCGTCGTCTTTGATCGAAGCGCTCTACGATGCCTATTTCGGCGATGAAGCTGTGCGTACGTTCATCCTTCGGGAAAACCCGCAGGCGGCAGAGGTCATGGCCCGACGTTTTCTCTCGGCGCGGCATCGTAACCTGTGGCATAGTCGCCGCAATGCGGTGGATGCGGAACTGGAAATGCTGATCGTTCCACATTCCGATAGGGTAAGCGTATGAACGCGGCGCACCTCGATCCTGTCCAGCCGTTTTCCCGACGTGGTGTTTGTCCTGCCTTGTCGGCGCCGATGCAGACGGGTGACGGACTGTTGTCCCGTGTCGCTTTCACCGACGATATATCACCGCAGGATCTTGCAAATCTTTGCGATCTGTCTGCCCGTCATGGCAACGGGTTGATTGATGTGACGGCGCGAGGTGGCTTGCAGTTTCGTGGTTTGACATCACCAAGCGCCTGTCTCCTGGAAAACGATGTTCTCGCTCTAGCTCTGCCGGTTCGAGAAGGATTGGCGGTAGAAACCTCGCCTCTTGCCGGGCGTGATGTGACAGAAACAAGCAGTCCGCTTGCCCTTGCAAGGTGCATTCACGAAAAGTCTCTCGAACTCCGTTTGCACGAGCGTGTTGCCGCAAAAATGTCCGTTGTGGTCGATGGCAGTGGCCAGATTCGCATGAGCGACCTTCTCGCGGATATTCGATTGAAGGCGGTTCAGCACGACGGTCAGATCTTCTGGCAAGTGATGCTGGGAGGAACCGAAGACAAGGCATTTTACGCCGGTGTCCTTCATCCAGAACACGCTGCCGACGCTGTCATGGCACTTCTCTGCCACCTGGCTGAACAGGGCCAAACTGCACGTGGGCGCGATTTGGACGGTGATGCGGTGAACGCCATTTGCGGCGATGTACTGTTGGAGCAGTTGGCACCCGATTTGTCAGAGGCATCGAAATCTCCTTACGGTCTGATCGCCTTGGGTGACGATGGTTTTGCGGCTGGCATCGCCCCTGCCTTTGGGCAGATTGCGACGGCGTCGCTCTCCTCGTTGTGCCGCAATGCGCTCAGCGTCGGCATCCATGCAATGCGGCCGGGGCCGGCGCACGGGCTATTTTTTTTCGGTACTCGCACACAATGTGAGCTGCTGATTGCCTATGCCAAGTCATCCGGCCTGATCGTTGCGGGAAACGACCCACGATCATATCTTGCAACCTGTTCCGGCGCCCCGGCTTGCGCGTCAGCCCTCCTGCCAACCCACGAACTTGCCGATTTCGCGGCAAAGCAGTGCGCGTCGTTGCTGGATGGCTCTTTGATACTGCATGTGTCCGGTTGTGGGAAAGGCTGCGCGCACCCCTCTCCGTCCCTCCTTGCCATTTCCGGCTCTCCGGAAGGACTGGCGTTTTCGCTGTCAGGCCGCGTTTCCGACGCACCGGATCTTGTTTTGCCGTCCGATGAACAAAAGGCCGTGCTTTCGCGGCTTGCCCGACTTCACGAAAAAGAACATAAGCCCGGGGAAAATGCCCGCACCCTGTTTGTCCGCCTGGGCAAAGACAGGGTCAGCGCGGCGCTCCGACAGGATGACCGATGACCAATTATGACTATATCCGCAACGGCGATGCGATCTATGAGCGCTCCTTCGCCATCATCCGTGAAGAAGCCGATCTTTCGGTTTTCACGCCAGAGCAGGCGGATATCGCCATCCGTATGATCCACGCCTGCGGGCAAGTGGAAGCGACGCGTCATTTCCGCTTCTCGCCCGATTTCGTTTCGGCAGCGCGTGGTGCGCTTGCTGCGGGAAAACCCATCCTCTGCGATGCAGAGATGGTTGCGCATGGTGTTACCCGTGCCCGCCTGCCGGCCAATAATGAGGTTATCTGCACCTTGCGCGATCCGCGCACGCCTGAACTTGCCAAGGCAATTGGCAATACGCGCTCCGCTGCTGCTCTCGATCTCTGGGTCGAGAAGATGGAAGGCGCGGTTGTTGCTATCGGCAATGCGCCCACCGCTCTGTTCTATCTTCTGGAAATGCTTGAAAACGGCGCTCCTCGTCCCGCCGCGATCATCGGAATGCCCGTCGGTTTCGTTGGCGCCATGGAATCAAAGGACGCACTCGAGGAAAGCTCGCTTGGCATTCCCTACGCCATCGTCAAAGGACGTATGGGTGGTTCTGCAATGACGGCCGCTGCCGTCAACGCTATCGCGAGGGCGGGTCTATGAGTGCTGCTTTGTTGGAGCCGACACAGGAAAAGATGCTGAAGGGCAAGCTGATCGGCGTCGGTACGGGTCCCGGCGATCCGGAATTGCTGACGCTAAAAGCTGTCAGGGCCATCGACACAGCCGATGTCGTGGCATTTTTCTGCAAAAAGGGCAGCACGGGTAACGGACGTCGTATCGTCGAAGCCTTCATTCGTCCCGGCACGCTGGAAATGCCGCTTGTTTATCCTGTCACTGTTGAGAGCGACAAAAACGGTGACGACTATCGCGGCGCCATTGCCGCATTTTTCGACCAGTCAGCGAAGGATATTGCTGCTCACCTCGACGCCGGGCGCAATGTTGCGGTTCTGTCGGAAGGCGATCCGCTGTTTTATGGTTCGTATATGCATCTGCATCTGCGTCTTGCTCCATCCTATCCGGCGGAAGTCGTGGCAGGCATAACCGCGATGTCCGGGTGCTGGTCGATGGCCGGCCTGCCACTGGTTCAGGGGGACGACATCCTGAGCATTCTTCCGGGAACGCTCGACGAGGCAATCCTGGAAACGCGGCTTTCGGGAACAGATGGTGCCGTCATTATGAAGGTTGGCCGCAACCTGCCGAAAATCCGCCGTGCTCTTGAAAAGGCTGGAAAACTGGAAAATGCGCTCTACGTCGAGCGCGGCACCATGGAAAACGGTCAAGCCATGCGGCTGGCCGAGCGAGACGGTTCGCCAGCACCTTATTTCTCGCTGGTGCTGGTTCCCGGATGGAAGGACAGGCCTTCGAATGAGGATGCACAATGACCGGCAAGCTGACGGTCGTTGGCCTTGGCCCTGGCAATACCGGGCAGATTACGCCTGAGGCACTGGCCGCAGTCGAAGCGGCGGTGGATTTCTTCGGTTACATTCCCTATCTCGACCGGCTGTCGCTGCGTCCAGATCAGCGTCGCCATGCTTCCGACAATCGCGAGGAGATTTCGCGGGCCGGACAGGCGCTTCGACTTGCGGCAGCAGGCGGCAATGTCTGTGTCGTTTCCGGCGGTGATCCCGGTGTTTTCGCCATGGCTGCCGCCGTGTGTGAAGCCATGGAAGATGGCCCTGCCGAATGGCGGGATATCGAATTCTCAGTCGTGCCGGGGGTGACAGCCATGCTTGCTGTTGCCGCACGTGCCGGAGCGCCACTTGGCCATGATTTTTGTGCCATCTCCCTTTCGGACAACCTGAAACCCTGGGCCATTATTGAAAAGCGCTTGATTGCAGCGGCGGAAGCCGGTTTCGTGATGGCTTTCTACAATCCCGTCAGCAAGGCCCGTCCGCATCAGTTGACGACGGCATTCGATATCCTGCGTGATCATTTGCCGGGGTCGGTGCCGGTGATTTTCGGCCGGGCGGCGGGTCGACAGGATGAGCGCATGCGCGTCGTGCCCTTGTCTGAAGCGCAGAGTGATATGGCCGACATGGCCACCTGCATTATCGTCGGATCGGTCGAAACCCGGATCATTGACCGCAAAAACCAACCGTCGCTGGTTTACTCGCCGCGTTTTTCGGCAAGGGAAAACTGATGACGGATAGCGGCCAGCGCAGTGTCTATATCGGGCACCGTCGCCACGTCGGGACGTTCCGGCCGTTCGATCATAGTGACGGGAATGCCGAGCTGTCGTGCCGCTTCGATCTTTCCGTAGGAGGCATTGCCGCCAGAGTTCTTGGAGACCACGATCTCAATGCCGTTGTTGTTCAGCATGGCGATCTCGTCATCCAGTACAAAAGGTCCACGTGCCGTTATGTAGCGAATGTCCGGCAGCTTGAGTGGCGGCTCGACCGGATCGACACTGCGGACCAGGTAGGAGTGTTGCGGTGCCATTTCGAATGGCAAAAGCTCTTGTCGCCCCAGCGCAAGGAATACGTTTCTGGGGGCAGTGCCAAGTGCGGTGACCGCGTCATGCGTCGTCATCACCCTTTGCCATCGATCGCCCTGTTGCTGTCGCCACGCCGGGCGGTCGAGCGCAATCAGCGGAGTATCAGCCAACAAGGCGGCTTCTGCAGCGTTACGCGAAATACGCGCCGCAAAGGGGTGGGTCGCGTCCACCAGAATATCGAATTTCTCGTTTCGGATGAATTCTGCAAGTCCGGCCGATCCGCCAAAACCGCCGGTTCTGGTTGGTACCGGTTGTTTAACCGGGTCTCGTGTGCGTCCAGCCATGGACAGCAGAATGCGGAAGCCGGAGTCCTCGGCCAGCTTTCCGGCGAGAAGGCGGGCGTCCGTTGTGCCGCCAAGGATCAGGATGGAGCGTGTCATGGTCTCTGAATATGCTGGAACGGATAAAGCTGCCACTGAAAAGGCAAAAAAGCCGTGGCTTTCGATTGTGGGGATCGGCGAGGATGGATTGTCCGGACTTGGCGATAACGCTCGTCGTGCCATTGAAAGTGCGGCGGTTGTTTTCGGCGGTGTGCGCCACCTGGAGCTTGCGGCATCCGCAATCAAGGGTGAGGCGAGGTCCTGGCCTACACCATTTGATGTCGAGATGTCCGAAGTCGTGGCACTGCGCGGCCATAAAGTCTGTGTTCTCGCATCTGGCGATCCGTTCTTCTACGGCGTCGGGGTAACGCTGCTGAGAAAGATTGCCGCCGAAGAGACGGTTTCCCATCCGTCGCCGTCCGCATTTTCTCTTGCGGCATCACGTCTGGGTTGGGCTCTGCAATCCGTTGAATGCGTGTCTTTGCACGGCCGTTCCATTGATCTCATTCGGCCACACCTGCATCAAGGTGCAAAGATCATCGCACTGACCTCCGATGCCCAAGCGCCCGCTCTTATCGCAAAATTGCTTTCGGAGACGGGGTTCGGGCATTCGACGTTTCTCTTGCTGGAAGCGCTCGGTGGGCAACGTGAGCGGTTGCGTCACGCCAAGGCTAAGGATTTCTCTCTGGAAAACATCGATCCCCTGAACGTCGTGGCGATTGATATCGTCGCTGACGCAAACGCGCGTATCTTACCCTACACCAGCGGACTTGATGACGCGTTGTTTGAACACGATGGGCAGATTACCAAACGCGAGATACGTGCGGTCACTTTGTCGTCGCTTGCCCCGCGCCATGGTGAACTATTGTGGGATATCGGCGCTGGCTCCGGGTCGATCGGGATCGAATGGATGCTTTCGCACCCTTCTCTCAAAGCCATCGCGATTGAACAGCACAGTCAGCGTGCCGAGCGTATCGCGCGCAATGCAGAAGCCTTCGGCGTTACCGGACTTGAAATTCTGATTGGCACGGCACCGGAAGCTTTTGACGGTCTACCTCCCCCAGATGCTATTTTCATTGGTGGAGGTGGCAGCGAAAAGGGCGTTCTGGACGGTGCAATCGAGGCTCTGAAGCCAGGTGGCCGGCTTGTCGCCAATGCCGTGACGCTGGAAATGGAAGCGATGCTGCTTGCCGCGCAGGCACGCCTTGGTGGTTCCCTCATCCGGCTCGACGTCTCGCGTGCGTCGGCGGTCGGGTCGATGTCGGGCTGGAAACCGGCGATGCCCGTCACGCAGTGGAACTGGACCAAATCACGGGATGAGGAAACGTGATCGTTGCGGGAATAGGATGCCGTAAAGGCGTCGGCGGAGACGCTATCGTGGCGGCATTGCGCGCTGCACAGGAGGCGTTTGACGTAAACGCGGATTGTCTTGCCACGGCGCCAATCAAGGCTGATGAGCCGGGTATAAAAAGTGCGGCGCGGCAACTTGGAATGCGGTTGTTCGTGGCCGATCAGGTGAGCCTCGATGCTGCGGCGGCGAGAGTGCTGACGATTTCGGAAGTCAGCCTCACTCACGCAGGATCGCCCAGTGTCAGCGAAGCCTCAGCCCTCGCCGTTGCTGGCAAGAATTCGAAACTGGTCGCACCGCGTTTCGTGGTTGGCGATATCACGGTGGCCTTTGCCACTTCTGGAGAAGAAACATGACGGTTCATTTTATCGGCGCTGGCCCGGGTGCTGCCGACCTGATCACGGTGCGCGGTCGCGACCTGATCGCCGCCTGCCCTGTCTGCCTTTATGCCGGTTCGCTGGTGCCGAAAGCGCTCATCGACTACTGCCCGCCGGGCGCGCGCATTGTTGACACCTCTTCCTTGTCGCTGGACGAGATCGAAGCTGAGTTCGTCGCCGCAGCGAAAGCGGGTAAGGATGTGGCCCGCCTGCATTCTGGTGATCTTTCCGTCTGGAGCGCCATGGGCGAACAGATCCGCCGCCTCGAGCGATTGGATCTCGACTATACTGTCACGCCTGGGGTTCCATCCTTTGCGGCCGCTGCTGCAACGCTCAAGCGCGAGTTGACGGTTCCCGAGGTTGCGCAAAGCCTGGTGCTGACTCGTGTTTCCGGCCGCGCTTCGAAAATGCCCGAGACCGAGACCTTGAAGGCTTTCGGTGCGACCGGTGCGACGCTCGCCATCCATCTTGCCATTCATGCCATCGGCAAAGTGGTCGAGGAGTTGACGCCGCTCTACGGAGCCGATTGCCCGGTTGCGATTGTCGTTCGTGCATCCTGGCCCGAGGAACGGGTCATTCGTGGCACATTGACCGATATCGAAGGCAAGCTTGCTGCCGAACCTGTGGAGCGCACAGCCCTGATCTTTGTCGGGCGTGGACTTGCGTCCGAGGATTTCCGCGAAAGCGCGCTTTACAGCACCGATTATGTCCGTCGGTTCCGCTCTTCGAAGGAGAATGCCGAAGGGTGATCGGACGGCGTGAAGGCAGTGCGGCCTTTCAGATTGCCCTGCCGGTCGAATACCAGAATATCGAGCGAGACAGCCGGATCTTTCAATGCGGCGGCGGCGGTGACCCAGGCTTTCTCAGCAACGATATTGCCCAGATCAATTCCTGCGGCTTCAGCCAGTTGAAAAGCGTGTGCCACCATATTGGCCTGCCGGATTTCACTGGCAAGCACGTCGTCCGCACCGGCTCCGATGGCCAGTTCGGCAAGGGCTTCGAGATCGGCAAGACCGCGTTTGGAGTGAACATCCAGCATGCCCTGCGCCAGCTTGGTCATCTTGGCGACACCACCGGCAATGGTGACCCGTTCGACCGGATGGCTGCGCAGGTATTTGAGCATGCCGCCGATGAAATCGCCCATGTCGA
Source organism: Agrobacterium tumefaciens (assembly GCA_025559845.1). NCBI lineage: Bacteria > Pseudomonadati > Pseudomonadota > Alphaproteobacteria > Hyphomicrobiales > Rhizobiaceae > Agrobacterium > Agrobacterium tumefaciens. Next base: position 2,979,748 of record CP048469.1, on the reverse strand, counting down.
TCAAGGCCGTTTCGGGCAACTCATACAGCGCCTGTCCTGCCTTCTCCGACGTGTTGCCGGTGGCGCCAAGCAGGTGGGTAAGACCGGTCGCACGGGCGACATCGATGCCGCGCCAGATCGAGTGAATCCATGCCGAACAGGAGAAAGGAATAACCACCCCGGTCGTCCCGAGAATGGAAATGCCGCCAATAATTCCAAGCCGGCCGTTCAGCGTTTTCTCAGCCATTTTTTCGCCGTCGCGAACCGAGATTTCAACCTCGAAATCCCTGTTATCACCGGCAACTTCACGAATTGCAGTTTCGATCATGCGGCGAGGAACGGGGTTGATTGCGGGTTCGCCGGGGGGCAAGGGCAGGCCCGGCCGGGTGATTGTGCCGACCCCCTTGCCAGCCTTGAAAACGATGCCGCTTCCGTGTTTTCCCAACCGCACGGTGCTTTCAATCAGTGCACCATGCGTGACATCCGGATCGTCTCCGGCATCCTTGATGACGCCGGCCCGGGCAAAATTTTCACCCTTTTCCTGGGTCGCAAGCGAAAATGCCGGTCGCGCCCCGCTTGGAAGTTCAACCTCGACAGGGTAAGGAAACTCGCCGGTCAGAAGGGCGACGCAGGCCGCCTTCGTGGCGGCTGCCGCGCAGGTGCCCGTGGTCCAGCCGCGGCGAAGGGTCTTTCCATCCGTTTCCATTTGAATTCCTATAGCCGGGACGGCTTTATCCGTCATCGGTAAAGAGCAAGCAGCAAGTATGTCGATATCGCAAATTCTGGATAACATCGCCCAAAAAGGACCGGCCTTCGAAGCCGGCCATGTCTGGCTCGCCGGAGCCGGGCCAGGTGATGTGCGTTATCTCACACTGGATGTCGCTCTTGCGCTGGGACAAGCAGACATCATCGTGCGCGACGCTCTGATCAGCGATGAGGTTATCGCCCTGGGTGCGAAGGCGGAGATCGTTTTTGCCGGCAAGCGGGGCGGAAAGCCTTCTGCGGTGCAGGACAATATTACAGCGTCGTTGATCGACTTTGCTCGAAAAGGGAAAAAGGTGTTGCGCCTGAAAGGTGGCGATCCCTTCATTTTCGGCCGGGGTGGCGAAGAAATCGAAGCGCTGCGCGAGGCTGGCATTGCATTTCGCGTGCTGCCGGGCATGACGTCCTCGTTTACGGCCTTGGCTGCGGCTGGTATTCCGGCAACGATGCGAGGCATCAGCCGGGCCATAACGCTCGCTACAGGCCATGCGGCAGGTACCGAGGACGATCTTGACTGGCTGGCGCTCGCCAAGACGAAGGAGCCGATCGTCGTCTATATGGGTCTGAAGAACATCGGCACCATCGCCGGCCTCTTGATGGCAGGCGGGCGGTCGGGTGACACGCCGGTTGCGGTCATCATGGCTGCGACGACTGCGCAGGAACGAATTTTCATCGGATCACTGAAAAACATAGCCGACGATGCAAAGCGTGAGAATTTCGAGGCACCGGCCCTGATCGTCATTGGTAATATCGTTTCCATGCGACACCGTCTCGGGATATCCTGATCATGACAACGCGGGCAATCATCATTGGCGCACCACGCTCCGGCTCCGGTAAAACCAGTGTGACGATCGGTCTGCTGCGCGCGTTCGCCCGGCGTGGTGTCAATGTGCGTGGTATCAAGACCGGCCCGGATTACATCGATCCCGGCTTTCATGCGTTTGCGACCGGTTCCGCTGGTCTCAATCTCGACAGTTGGGCCATGCAGCCCGATCTGTTGCGATATCTCTTTCTGGAGCAGGCCGTCGGCGCCGACCTCGTCATCATCGAAAGCGCCATGGGTCTTTTCGATGGTATCCCTGTTGCCGAACACCGTAGCGGGTCGGCTGCCGATCTGGCGCGGCTTTTCGGCATACCCGTGCTTCTCGTTCTCGATGTTTCCGGTCAGTCGCAGACGGCTGCGGCGATTGCCCATGGTTTTGCGCATTACGATCCGGCAGTCCGCATGGGTGCTGTTGTCCTTAATCGTGCTGGCAGCGAAAGGCACCGTACGCTTTGTTCCGAGGCAATCGAAAACATTGGCCTTCCCGTTGTCGGTTGCGTCTTGCGTGATCCTTCACTTGTCCTGCCGGAACGGCATCTGGGATTGGTTCAGGCCAGTGAACACCCGGAAATCGATGCCCATATCGAACGGCTGGCAGACACGATGGAAAAGTCCATCGATCTTGATGTGCTGCTCTCGTTGGCCACTCCTGTCGAGGTCCCATCTGGCTCCGTAGAGGCGGCAATTGCTCCTCCCGGTCAGCGCATCGCGCTTGCGGAGGATGCTGTATTTACCTTCCTTTATCCGCATCTCAAAAGCCACTGGCGCGCGGTGGGAGCGGAGATCGTACCGTTCTCGCCACTCGCCGACCAAGCGCCCGATGAGACTTGCGATGTTTGCTGGCTGCCAGGCGGATATCCTGAGCTCCATGCCGGTACGCTTGCAGATGCTGCGAATTTCAAAGCCGGTCTTGCGCGCTTTGCCGCAAAAAAAACTGTTCACGGCGAGTGCGGTGGCTACATGGTGCTGGGTGAGGCGCTCGAAGATGCAGATGGTGTTACGCATGCGATGACGGGGCTTTTGTCGCACGCCACCAGTTTCGCCAAGCGCAAGATGAACCTTGGTTATAGACAGGCGACGATTACCGTTGATGGCCCGCTTGGCAGGGCGGGTGAGGTGTTGCGCGGTCATGAATTCCATTATGCGCGTGTGACCGACCCGGGCCGGGATGAACCTTTTGCGGAGATTGCCGATGGGCAAGGACGTGCACTCGGACCTTCTGGCGGAAGACGCGGACCTGTTTCCGGCAGCTTCTTTCATGCGATTGCAAAAGGGACGTGACCTTCCCTGCTGCGACAAACTGGAGCGTGTTGTGAAAGTTTGTGGGCGCGGAACATGTGAAGTGGTATAAGGCGGGCGTTAATCGCGCATTTTCCTGAAGCGTGCCGTACCGATGACCAGACCCGGATATATCACCTCTATCGTTCTTGCTTCCATCTTCGCCATGGCCCCTGTGAGAGCGGGCCTGGAGAGCCTGCAAGCGCACGGCGGTGAAGATTATGCGACGCTCGAAAAACTGGGCGCGGCCCTCTTCGACGATCCCAACATATCGATGAACCGAACGATGGCATGTTCCACCTGCCATATGCAGGCTGCCGGTTTCTCGGATGCGCGCGAGGCGGACAAGGTTGGCCGCGACGTTTCCTTGGGCGATGACGGTTTTTCGCTTGGCGATCGAAATGCGCCGACTGCGGCCTATACGAAATTCTCGCCACCTTTCGGCAAAAATGACGCGGGCGAATATGTCGGCGGGCAGTTCTGGGATGGGCGGGCCCGCTCACTGGAGGATCAGGCCGCCGGCCCTCCTCTCAATCCGATAGAAATGGGCATGCCGGACAAGGCCGCTGTTGTTCAGCGGCTGAAAGAAAATCCAGATTATGTCGCCGCATTCGGCACGCAGTTCGGCGGGGATGTCTTTCAGGATAATGAGACAGCTTTTGCAGCCATGACAAAGGCGCTGGCCAGTTTCGAGCGCTCGGATCAGTTTTCCACCTTTGACTCGAAATATGATCGCTTTCTGCAGGGTGAGGAAAAACTGACAGATCAGGAAGAGCTTGGACGGGTGCTGATGTCATCGACACAGTTCACCAATTGCAATCTCTGCCACGAAATCCGTGGTTCGAAGGGACTGGAAAACGGGCTCTTCACCAACCACAAATATTTCAATATCGGCGTCCCCGCCAACAGGGCGGTGCGTGCGGCGAACGGGTCGAAAGCAGATACGGTCGATCTTGGTCTGGCACAGAACCCGCTTGTCGCGGGTGACCCGTCTGCGCGTGGCAAATTCAAGGTGCCGACATTGCGCAATGTTGCCGTTACCGCGCCTTATATGCACAACGGGGTGTTCAAGGACCTGCGCACCGCCGTGCTGTTTTACGTGAAATACAAAAGCAAGAAGCCGAGCCGTCAGATCAACCCGGAAACCGGGGAAAAATGGGATTCGCCGGAAGTGCCTGATAATATCGCCATGGAGGAATTGACCTCGGCGCCGGCACTGGACGACAAGCGCGTGGACGCCATTGTCGCGTTTTTGAAGACGCTGACCGACAAGCGGTACGAACATCTCCTACCAAAAGAGGCCGGGCAGGCAACGGTGCCACCTGCCCAGCCAATCGCTGTTTCTGTTACGCCGAAAGCGCCTTGAATTCGGCGAGAACCGCATCACCCATTTCGGTCGTGCTGACCTGGCGCGAACCCTCGGCCATGATATCGGCCGTACGGATACCCTTGTCGAGCACGTTGGCGATGGCGGTTTCGAGCTTTGTGGCTTCTTCGACCATGTTGAACGAATAACGCAGGCACATAGCGAAAGACGCGATCATGGCGATCGGGTTGGCGATACCCTTGCCGGCGATATCGGGTGCCGAGCCATGCACTGGCTCGTACATGGCCTTGCGCTTGCCGGTCTTAGCGTCCGGTGCACCCAGCGAAGCGGAAGGCAGCATGCCGAGTGAGCCTGTCAGCATGGCGGCAACATCGGACAGCATGTCGCCAAACAGGTTGTCGGTCACGATGACATCGAACTGCTTGGGCTTGCGAACAAGCTGCATGCCGCCGGCATCTGCCAGCATGTGCTCAAGCTGAACGTCCTTGTACTTTGCGGCATGCGTTTCAGTGACAACCTGATTCCACAGAACGCCCGATTTCATGACGTTGCGCTTTTCCATGGAGCAAACGCGGTTGTCGCGGGTGCGCGCGAGCTCGAAAGCGACGCTTGCAATGCGTTCGATCTCGAAGGTGTCGTAAATCTGGGTGTCGATGCCACGCTTCTGGCCATTGCCCAGATCGATGATCTGCTTGGGTTCGCCGAAGTAGACGCCGCCGGTCAATTCGCGGACGATGAGAATGTCGAGGCCTTCAACCAGTTCAGGCTTCAACGAAGAGGCGGCGGCGAGTGCCGGGTAGCAGATTGCCGGACGCAGATTGGCGAACAGTTCAAGATCCTTGCGAAGACGCAGCAAACCAGCTTCCGGGCGATGTTCGTAGGGAACGCCGTCCCATTTCGGCCCGCCGACTGCACCAAACAAGATGGCATCTGCCGCCAGCGCCTTTTCCATGTCAGCGTCGGAGATCGCGACGCCATGTGCGTCATAGGCGGAACCGCCGACCAGGCCTTCCTCGATCTTGAAGCCGGCGTTCTTCTCGTCATTCATGTAGGCGATCAGCTTGCGGACTTCGGCCATGGCTTCGGGGCCGATACCGTCACCGGGCAGCAGGAAAAGCGTGCGAACTGTCATCAAAACCTCCTTGGCGACACACCGGAAAACATCGCAAAGCGTTTTCGAGAATGGCGGACGCAGCATGAAACTCGTTTTCCATCCGGTTGCCGCATATTCGACGGTGTGGACGGGGTGGGGCTTCTTATCGCTGGTGGAGGGGCTTTTCAAGCAAAGCAAAAGCCGATCCGGTACGCTTTTATGCGACAGGATCGGCTTTCATCGTAAGCAGCTTAGATTTACGCCCAGGGACGGACGGATGCGTTGGCTTTTTCGAAGGTGTCGATTGCACCTGCATGTTCGAGCGTAAGGCCGATGTCATCGAGACCGTTCAACATGCAGTGGCGCTTGAATGCGTCGATCTCGAAGCCAATCGTGCCGCCATCCGGTCCGCTGATTTCCTGGCGCTCAAGATCGATCGACAAGACCGCGTTGGAACCGCGAGAGGCGTCGTCCAACAGCTTCTCAAGGTTCTCCGGGCTGACCACGATCGGCAGAACGCCGTTCTTGAAACAGTTGTTGTAGAAGATATCGGCGAAGCTGGTGGAAATCACGCAGCGAATGCCGAAATCAAGAAGCGCCCACGGTGCATGCTCACGCGACGATCCGCAGCCGAAATTGTCACCGGCGACGAGAATCTGCGCGTTCTGATAGGCGGGCTTGTTCAGCACGAAGTCAGGGTTCGGCGAACCATCTTCGAGGTAACGCGATTCCGCGAAAAGACCCTTGCCAAGACCGGTACGCTTGATGGTCTTCAGATAGTCTTTCGGGATAATCATGTCGGTGTCGATGTTGACGACCGGCATAGGGGCGGCCACGCCCGTCAGCTTGGTGAACTTTTCCATCTGTCGCTCCGGAATTCTTTTAACAGAACAGCAGCGCCAAGGCCTGCTTCAGGTTCCCTGTGGGAAATACTGCAAAACACATGGGTTTTGAAGCACAAACACGCTCAATTCGGTACGCTTTTGTCAGTACCGTGGCGTTTTACCCTGCTGCGCGGGGCTTAGAGATCGATGATCGTGCCCTTGCCGTCGTTCCATACGCGCATGTCGCGTTGCTGACCGCGGGTTTTCACCGGAATTGGCGCTGGCTTAAGACGGGCGGAGACAAGGCGCGCGAGGCTGAGAACAGCGAGCACGCCCACAAACGCCACCGTCAGCGAAGCGGTGAAGAGAGCGGCCATAGCCAGAATTGCGATGCCGGATGCGGCGATGAAAAACGAACGGATGCCTTGCATGATCCAAACCTTTCTTTCCAAATGAATGTGGGCCTTCTTCATCCGGCTTGCAAGAGGATTCAGTGGATTGTCAGCTTGCAGATGTCATAAAAGGTTGACACAAGTGCGGCATGGCTAATTTTTTGCATCACAACATCGTCAGCCCTCGTCGTTCGTTGCTCTCTGTTCCCGCAATAAACACCCGAGCGCTCGACAAGATTCACGATCTTGATTGCGATGGGGTGATCTTCGACCTGGAAGATTCTGTTGCGCCTGATATGAAAGAGAAGGCGCGGGACAATCTTAGGGCATTCTTTCAGGATCGCCCGCTTGCTGCGCGTGAAGCAATTATCCGCATAAATCCCTTCGAAACGACGGAGGGAAAAGCGGACCTGGAGCTTGTCCTTTCCTGTCGTCCCGATGCCGTTCTCCTGCCGAAAGTGGACACCCCGTCCGATATTCATCAGGTGGCCGATCTTCTCTCGGAGAGCGATGCTCCCGCGGATCTGAAAATCTGGGCGATGATCGAAACGCCACGCGGCGTTCTCAATGCTGCTGCAATTGCCGAAGCAGCCCATACGGCTGACGCGCGGCTGTCCGCTTTTGTTGTCGGGCTGAACGATTTGCGTAAGGAAACAAGAGTTCCTGCCCTGCCCGGTCGCGCTTATCTGGTTCCATGGTTGATGCAGGTTGTGCTGGCTGCCCGCGCGTATGGACTGGATGTCATCGACAGCGTGTCGAACGATTTTCGCGATCTCGGCAGTTTCGATCTCGAATGCGAACAGGGGCGCCATATGGGGTTTGATGGCAAGATGCTGATCCACCCTGCCCAGATCGAGGCGGCAAACCGCCGGTTTGCTCCGGAAGAGGCCGAGGTTGCCGAAGCTCGGGATATCATTGCTGCTTTTGCCCAACCCGAATCCGCTGGATTGAATGTTATCAACAAAAACGGGCGCATGATCGAACGACTGCATGTTGGCCAAGCCGAAAGGCTTGTGGCCCTCGCTGACGCCATCGCTCATGGCGCCGCAAAAAACAGAATCTAGTTGGGGCCTCGCGCAATCTGACGAGGTTCAGATTGTTCGCCCCGTTTCTCCAGAAAGGCAGGAAAAGTGAAAGTCTATCGTTTCATCACAGGTCCGGACGACTCGAAGTTTTGCCATCGCGTTACCGAGGCGCTTAACAAGGGCTGGGAGCTTGCAGGTTCGCCGACCTATGCCTTCAATGCCGCAGCCGGTGTGATGCACTGCGGCCAAGCCGTGACCAAGACGGTCGATGGCAAGGAATATCACCCGGACATGAAGCTCGGCGAACAGTGATGATGTGATTGGTGTGGACCGGATTACCGGTCCACGGCAGCCTCGGCGCTTTCTTCTATACGCTCCATGTCGTCGTCCGAGAGGCCAAAATGGTGGCCGATTTCATGGATGAGGACATGGGTGATGATATCGCCCAGCGTTTCGTCATTCTCCGCCCAATAGTCGAGAATGGGACGACGATAGAGCGTGATCCGGTTCGGCATTTCGCCGGTTTCCATGGTAAAGCGCTCTGAAATGCCGCGGCCTTCAAATAGCCCGAGCAGATCAAACGGTGTTTCAAGCGCCATATCTTCAAAGACTTCGTCAGTCGGAAAATCGGCGATCTCGATAATGAGGTCCTTGGTCAGCGCGCGGAATTCTTCCGGCAGGTGGCCATAGGCCTCGATGGCCAGCGATTCAAATGCTGAAATTGTCGGCGCGTGGCGGTCCCGCCAATCGTCGGTCTGGTCAATGCGGGCCATTTCTGCTCCTTATTTACGCGCCATATATACACTTGCGATGCAAATTTCGAGGGGGGACTGCAAGAAGAGCCGAAATCGCCTGAAATTCTTGGCGTTACGGTTACTTTTCAAAGCTTCATTGTCTTGACACAAGCCGGAGTCTCGCGTATCCCGCACCCAAATTGATGGCGTATTGCGCCTTCTGTTTATGTCACGCCTATCGGGGTGGCTTCACCGGCAGAGTTTAGAAGGGCATTCAGCCCGGACGAAATTCCGCTCATCCGACTGACAAAAAGACGGCCAGCACGCGTTTGCGGGCAGAGCCGGAACGAACATGAAAGGATAAAAAATGTTCGCAGTCATCAAGACCGGCGGTAAGCAGTACCGCGTAGCGGCCAACGACGTGCTGACCATCGAAAAGCTGGAAGCAGAAGCTGGCGCAACTGTAGAATTCACCGAAGTTCTCGTGATCGGCGTTGGCGCTGACGCAAAGTTCGGCGCTCCTTTCGTTGCTGGTGCAACGGTCAAGGCTGAAGTTGTCGAGCACAACCGCGGCAAGAAGGTTATCGCCTTCAAGAAGCGTCGTCGTCAGAACTCCAAGCGTTCGCGCGGCCATCGTCAGCATCACACTGTCGTCCGCATCACGGACATCGTTGCTGCCTGATCGGCGCGACACGGGAAACTAGGTTTAAAGGAGCAATCCAATGGCACACAAAAAAGCTGGCGGTTCTTCGCGTAACGGTCGCGATTCGAATTCCAAGCGCCTTGGCGTAAAGAAGTTCGGCGGCGAAGCTGTCATTCCAGGCAACATTATTCTGCGTCAGCGCGGTACGCAGTGGCATCCGGGCGCCAACGTTGGCATCGGCAAGGACCACACGATTTTCGCACTGACGGCAGGCAACGTGAGCTTCCGCACGAAGGCTAACGGCCGCGTGTTCGTATCCGTCGCACCGAAAGCCGAAGCCGCAGAATAAGCCGGCAGCGTCATATGCAGCCGGTGTCCCAACGACCCGGCTGAGACGCATCAGGTTCAGTCATAAAAAGGGGAGTTGGGGCACCACCCAACTCCCCTTTTTCTTTAACCTCATGGAGGGACTGAACCATGCAAGCTGAATTGTTAAGGGTCGACCAATCACGGTCACCCCAGGAGCGGCCGAGGCCCGATCGGTCAAGGAGCGATTGCCCCGTTTTGTTGTCGCAGAGGCTGGTATTGCGCAAGCCTCACGAAGAAGACATCGACGCCCTTGCCCATCTTGCCAACAACGCCAATATCGCGACCATGGTGTCGCGTATGCCGCATCCGTACACGGCGAAAGACGCCGTGGACTTCGTGCGACGCACCAAAGCTGGCGAGATTGGCAAGTGCGTCTATGCGATTACGCGCATGGACAATGGCGAGTTTATGGGATGCTGCGGCCTCGAGCCCCAGGAAGATGAAAAGACCCTGGAAATCGGTTATTGGCTGGGGGAACCCTACTGGAACCGTGGCTACATGACCGAAGCGGCACATGCGCTGATCGATATGGCGTTCCGAACCCGCGAGATCGACCAGATCGATGCGCGGTGCCGGGTCACCAATATCGCCTCACGGCGTGTCATTCAGAAGTGCGGTTTTCAGTTTCAGAGTTCCGGCATGGTCGGTTCACTGGCGCTTGGTGGCATGGTGCCGGTTGAATGGTACCGTCTGGATCGTAAGACCTGGGTTTCGCTGAAGAGCTGGGGGGACATGGGATGAGTGCACTGGAACTGACCCGTCGTCGCGTTAATACCGCGTCACCGCCCGGCCCCTGCCCTACTCTCGAGACTCGCCGTCTGGTGCTCCGCCCTCAGCGGTTGTCAGACGCCGGCAGCATTGCCGAATCCTTGAGCGATTTCGAGGTCACGCGGATGTTGGCACGCGTTCCGGCGCCCTACCATCGTCAGGATGCGCTGGAATGGCTGATCCTTCGCACATCCGGGACTTTGCCGGATTGGGACTTTGCCATTACCGATGGAGACGACACCCTCATCGGCGTCGTCTCCGTGGAATTGCGGCATGGCGAATGGCATCTCGGTTACTGGCTCAACCGCTTCTATTGGGGCAAGGGCTACATGACTGAAGCGGTCGCTGCCGTAGGTGAGCGGTTCTTCCGCCGTATGCCTGGTACTGCGCTGCATTCTGGTGTGTTCGCCGACAATCCGGCATCGCTCAGGGTGCAGGAAAAGCTCGGCTTTCGCGTTACCGGGTGCCATCAGATCTATGCGACCGCGCGTGCCGCCATGGTCGCGCATATAGATACTGTCCTGACCGAGGACGGACTTGTCCGTCCAAAGCCGAGACACTGAAAGAAACAAGGCCGGTTTTGCCGCAAACCGGCCTTGTTGTCCGGGCGCTTTCCCACGATAGTCTTTGACGTTCAGGGTAAGCGCCTGTATTCGAAGCGGCAGAACCTTTGTTTGAAGCGCGATGGCAATATGCTTGCCGCAATTGCGCATAAAGCTGACAGAACGGCAGTCTGATGAAATTTCTCGATGAAGCAAAAGTCTATATCAAGTCAGGTGATGGCGGCGCGGGTGCCGTATCGTTCCGGCGCGAAAAATTCATCGAGTTCGGTGGACCGGATGGTGGTGATGGCGGCCGCGGTGGCGACGTCTGGATCGAGGTCGTCAATGGTCTCAACACCCTGATCGATTTCCGTTTTCAGCAACACTTCAAGGCCTCGATCGGCCAGCACGGCATGGGCAAGACGCGTACCGGCGCCAAGGGCGCCGATGTGACGCTGAGGGTACCTGTCGGCACGCAGATCTTTGAAGAAGACAATGAAACGCTGATCGTTGACCTGACAAAGGAAGGCCAGCGTTTTCGTATTGCTGCCGGCGGCAATGGCGGCTTCGGTAATGCCTATTTCAAATCGTCGACCAACCAGGCACCGACCCATGCCAACCCCGGTCTGGCAGGCGAAGAAAAGACGATCTGGTTGCGGCTCAAGCTGATTGCCGATGCCGGTCTTGTTGGTCTGCCGAATGCGGGCAAGTCGACATTTCTGGCAACGGTTACGCGGGCGCGGCCGAAGATCGCCAATTACCCCTTTACGACGCTGCACCCCAATCTCGGCGTTGCCACGATCGACGGTCGTGAGTTCGTACTTGCCGACATTCCAGGTCTGATCGAAGGCGCGCATGAGGGCGTGGGTATTGGTGACCGGTTCCTCGGTCACGTCGAGCGCACCCGTGTTCTGCTGCATCTGGTTTCCGCACAGGAAGAAAAAGTCGGCAAGGCGTATAAAACCGTCAAGGCTGAGCTGGACGCCTATGGTGGCGGTTTGACCGACAAGCCGGAAATCGTCGCCCTCTCCCAGATCGACGTGCTCGACGAAAAAGAGCTGAAAAAGAAGGCCAAGGAGCTTGAAAAGGCCTGCGGTCGTCCGCCGCTGCTTTTGTCGGCCGCTGCCCATATCGGTATGACGGAGGCCCTTCGCGCCCTTCGCGACATTATCGTTTCGGCCAGCGACGGTGGTGAAACGGCCCTGCCCGACCGATCCATGCCGATCGAGGAAATCGAGGATGGGGACGACCGGCTATGACGTCGACCTTGGCGCGAAAACCTCTTGGCAATCATAATCGGATCGTCATCAAGATCGGTTCCGCGCTGCTGGTCGATCGAAAGAGCGGACTGAAAAAGGATTGGCTCGATGCCATCTGCGAAGATATCGCAGCCCTGAAGAAGAGCGGTGTGGATGTTCAGGTGGTCTCTTCAGGCGCTATCGCGCTTGGCCGCACCGTGCTTGGGCTTCCTTCCGGTGCGTTGAAGCTTGAGGAAAGCCAGGCGGCTGCGGCCGTCGGACAGATCGCGCTGGCGCGCGCCTGGTCCGAAAGCTTGTCGCGGCATGAGATCGTTGCGGGACAAATCCTGCTGACATTGTCCGATACGGAAGAGCGCCGTCGTTATCTCAACGCGCGTGCGACGATCAGCCAGCTTCTGAAAATCGGTGCGATCCCGATCATCAACGAAAACGATACGGTGGCCACTACCGAGATCCGTTATGGCGACAATGATCGCCTGGCGGCGCGCGTCGCGACAATGACGGGTGCGGATCTTCTCGTGCTGCTGTCGGACATCGACGGTCTTTACACCGCGCCACCGCATCTCGATCCGGATGCCAGGTTCCTCGAGACGATCTCTGACATCACGCCCGAAATCGAAGCCATGGCAGGCGGGGCGGCTTCAGAACTGTCGCGCGGCGGCATGCGCACGAAGATCGACGCGGGCAAGATCGCGACGGCTGCCGGTTGCGGCATGATTATCGCCTCTGGCAAGACGCTCAATCCTTTGAAAGCCATTGAGAGTGGTGCGCGCTCGTCCTGGTTTGCCCCCTCGGGCACGCCCGTCACTGCGCGCAAGACCTGGATTGCCGGGCAGTTGCAGCCCGCTGGCGAAGTGCACGTGGATGCAGGTGCGGAGAAAGCGCTGCACGCGGGCAAGAGCCTGCTTCCCGCTGGCGTACGTCAGGTCAAAGGAAACTTCGGTCGCGGTGATGCCGTTGCCATCATCGGATCTGAGGGACGTGAAATTGCTCGTGGCCTTGCGGGTTACGATGCTGACGAAGCGCGTCAGATCTATGGCCACAAGTCCAATGAAATCGAGGCAATTCTCGGTTATGTCGGACGCGCGGCCATGATCCATCGTGACGATCTGGTCATGACGGGGCCTGCGGTCAAAGTGAAAACCACGAAGAAGGATGAAGTCGATGCCTGAACAGGCCGTGAAGCAGAGCCATGATATCGATGCGCTGATGACAGCCATCGGCACACAGGCGAAAGCTGCTGCACGACCGTTGTCGATCGCGTCGACTGAACAGAAAAACCGTGCGCTCCTGGCGATGGCCGCAGCCATTGAGGCAGCGAAAGACAAGATTCTTGCTGCCAATGCCAAGGATCTGACGGCCGCTGAAGGCGCCGGTATTGCCGCATCTTTCATTGATCGGCTGACATTGAACGAGGCGCGGATCGACAGAATTGCCGAAGGCATTCGCTCGATTGCCGCCCTTCCCGATCCGGTTGGTGAAGTTATCGCCGCCTGGGACCGGCCAAACGGGCTGCACATCGAGCGCGTTCGCACGCCACTTGGCGTTATCGGTGTCATCTATGAAAGCCGCCCGAATGTCACAGCGGATGCCGGCGCGCTTTGCCTCAAGGCTGGTAACGCGGTCATTCTTCGCGGCGGTTCCGACTCGCAACATTCATCGCGTGCTATCCATGCCTGCCTTGTCGAAGGTTTGAAGATTGCCGGCCTTCCAGAGCATGCTATCCAACTTGTTCCTGTAACGGATCGTGCTGCGGTTGGTGCGCTTCTCGGTGGATTGAATGGCACCGTTGACGTAATCGTGCCGCGCGGTGGCAAAAGCCTTGTGGCCCGCGTTCAATCCGAAGCGCGCGTACCGGTCTTTGCTCATCTCGAAGGGCTTTGCCACATCTATGTCGATCAGTCCGCCGATCTCGACATGGCGAAAAAAATCGTCGTGAATGCCAAGATGCGCCGAACCGGTATTTGCGGCGCGGCCGAAACCTTGCTGGTCGATAAAGCTGTGGCGTCGACGCATCTTGAACCACTGGTGAAAGCGTTGGTCGATGCCGGTTGCGAGGTTCGCGGTTCGCAAGCGGTCCGCGATGTCGTTGCAGGGACAGTATCCGCAACGGAAGAGGATTGGCGTACCGAGTATCTCGATGCGATCATTTCCGTTACCGTCGTTGATGGTATTTCTGGTGCGATTGACCATATCGGTACCTACTCGTCCAATCATACTGAGGCCGTGATTGCGGAAGATCCGTCGGTCGTCGAGCGCTTCTTCAACGAAATCGATTCCGCCATTCTCCTGCATAATGCGTCGACACAATTCGCTGATGGTGGCGAATTCGGCATGGGGGCAGAAATCGGCATCGCGACGGGCAAGATGCACGCGCGGGGACCGGTCGGTGTCGAACAACTTACCTCGTTCAAGTACCGCGTGCATGGCACCGGCCAGACACGGACCTGATATTTGGTAGCCGAAGTACGGATCGACAGGCGTTACCTCACCATGCCGCATGCAGAGCGCGGCATGGTCATCGGGCTTTTCGGCGGGTCCTTCAATCCGCCGCATGCCGGACATGCGCTGGTGGCGGAAATCGCGCTTCGCAGGCTCGGGCTTGACCAGCTCTGGTGGATGGTGACGCCGGGAAATCCGCTTAAAAGTCGCGCAGACCTTGCACCGCTGGAAGATCGCATTGCCGCCTGTGAAAGGCTGGTGAGCGATCCGCGCATCAAGGTTACGGCGTTCGAAAAGTCGCTTGGCATCAGCTATACGGCCAACACGCTTGCCAAGGTAAAGGCGAAAAATCCTCATGTCCGTTTTATCTGGGTTATGGGGGCCGACAATCTGAAGAGCTTTCACCGCTGGCAAAAATGGCGACAGATCGCTGAAACCTTTCCGATCGCCGTGATCGACCGGCCTGGTTCGACGCTGGCCTATCTGTCTTCCACCATGGCGCAAGCCTTCAGCCATGCGCGGGTCGATGAGGATGATGCGGGTGTTTTGTGGAAAAAAAACGCGCCCGCTTGGGTGTTCATTCATGGCCCGCGTTCGACGCTCAGTTCCACGGCTCTTCGTAACGGTCACAAATGATGTATGGCCGGTGGCCTTCAGGGGCCATATCTTGAAAAGTTAATGCTTTGATGCCACCTTCATTGTGTGACGTAGAGAATCACGTCGCGCAGTGCCTGTTTTGTCATTCTTGGGAAAGGAAAACCTCTGACAACAGTTCACGCCAAGGGAAGAGCACATGTTGCTATCCCGAAGGGCCAGGACAGTGGCGCCGATGCCGCCGACCATGCCCTTGAAACCGTCCTCGCGAGTCTCGAGGACTCCAAGGCTGAAGATATCGTATCTCTCAACATTGCCGGAAAATCGGCGCTTGCTGACTACATGGTGGTGGTCTCCGGGCGATCGAACAGGCATGTTTCGGCGATCTGCGAGCATCTTCTCAAAGATATGAAGGATGAGGGCTTCGGAAACGCCCGCGTCGAAGGTCTTGAGACCGGCGACTGGGTGCTGATCGATACAGGCGATATCATCGTTCATGTTTTCCGCCCGGAAATCCGTGAATTCTACAACATCGAAAAGATGTGGGCGACGCCGGATATGCCGGAGGAAACGCTGCATTGATGCGGTTCTGATGTCGGCCTGAGAGCTGGCTGCATAGGAATTCGCGGAGGATGCTGTTATGAGCGTAACCCGATTGGGTTGCGACAGGGCGGTTTTGAATGCGAATTTCGATTTTTGCGGTGGGACGGTTGAAATCCGGCCCCGAAAAGGATCTTGCGGCCCGCTATCTCGAGCGTCTCGCAAAAACCGGTCCAGCGATCGGTCTGGAATTTTCACGCGTCATTGAAGTTGCCGAAAGTCGTGCATCGAACGCGGAGACACGCAAGCGTGAAGAAGCGGCGATGCTTGAGAAGCATCTGGCCGATGGAGCGGCTCTGGTGTTGCTCGATGAACGCGGCAAGGCGCTGGACAGTCCCGCGTTTGCCGAGTTTTTTGGTAACCTGCGCGACAGCGGTCGACGTGATCTGATTATCGCCATTGGCGGGGCAGATGGGCTTGATCCGTCGCTTTACGAGAAGGCCGTCGCGGTTCTCAATCTCGGAAAACTCACCTGGCCGCATCAACTCGTGCGCATTTTGATTGCCGAACAGCTTTACCGCGCCGTCACCATTCTTTCCGGCCACCCCTATCATCGCGTTTGAAGAGCCCTCTTCGGCGAATTGGTGTCTCAATTTCAACACGAAAATTCCCGAACACGGCACGGTGTGGATCGTGCTTTGGCGGTTGCCTCTTGGTGAATTGTGGCGAAGCAGCGTAATGTCGTTCATTGCGCTTCGGCATCAAAGAAAGTTCAAATGGACAGAGGACGGCAGAAAAAGGGGCAGATGGCTGTTGCAGGCGCGGTGATCGCTGCCTTGGCCCTCGGTCTTTTTCCCGCTGGCTTTACCGTCGCGCGCGATGATGCGGGCGCGGCCAGCGCGGATGCCACCAATGCCCCGCCCGATGATCTGCAGGCGCTTGAAAAGCGCCGCGACGTGAACCGTCAGGATCTCGAGGAACTGGTCGACAGCATTGGGCTTTCCGAAGACAAGACCCGACAGCTTGAGGAGAGTATCGCCGCGCTTGACCAGGACAGCACGCGTATCCGCCAGGAACTGATCGATTCGGCGGCGCGGCGTAAGGATCTCGAAACAAAAATCAGCGATGGCGAAGACCGGCTGGCAAAACTCGGTGTGCGCGAAGATGGCGTGAAGGCCTCTCTGCGCGAGAGGCGTGGTGTGTTGGCCGAGGTTCTGGCGGCACTTCAGCGTATGGGGCGCAACCCGCCGCCTGCCCTGCTCGTCTCGCCGGAAGATGCGCTTGCTTCGGTTCGCAGCGCCATTCTGCTCGGCGCCGTTGTTCCGGGTATTCGTGCCGAGACTGACAAGCTCGTAGCCGCTCTCAAAGAATTGACCGATCTGCAGCAGGCAATCGCTCGCGAAAAAGGCGATCTTACGGGTATGATGACGGCCAGTCTGGAAGAGGAAAAACGCCTCGACCTTTTGCTGGCAGAGAATGATCGTCGCAATACGCAGACTGCGTCTGAACTGGAAGCAGAACGCAAGCGTTCGGAAGAACTTGCCGGCAAGGCAACGAGTCTGGAAGGCCTTGTAAGTTCTCTTGAAACCGAGATCAGTTCGGTGCGTGAGGCGATGGAAAAGGCGCGGGCGGAAGAGCAACGTCTGGCGCGTCTTTCCGAGGCAGAACGAGAGAAAGAGAGAGCCGGCGCAGAGGCGGGAACGCCCGATAAAAACCGTATTGCGCCAGCATATCCTTTCGCAAGTTTGAAGGGTAAGCTGGATATGCCGGTGGCTGGCGACGTTCTGCGTCGCTTTGGAGACGCCGACGGAACAGGTCACTTTTCCAGAGGTCTCGTGGTTGCAACGGGCCCCGAGGCGCTGGTGACGGCCCCTGCAGACGGTTTTGTGGTTTTTGCGGGCGATTTCCGCAGTTATGGCCGCATGATCATCCTCAATACCGGGGATGGTTATCATGTGGTTCTGACGGGCATGGACAATGTAAGGACAAGGCAGGGAATGTTTGTATTCTCTGGCGAGCCCATCGCTTCGATGGGTGCAAAAAGAGTAGCAAGTGCAGCAGCATTGGCGCTGGAAACGGACAGGCCAACGCTCTACATTGAGTTCAGGAAAGACGGCGTGCCGGTTGATTCTCAACCGTGGTGGACCGCAAAAAATACCGGAAGGGCGCACAATGATTCGTAAGGTTTCGCTTCTCCTTATCGGTGGGCTTATGGGCGCCACGGCGATGAGTGTGATTTATTCGGCGAGCATGCCGGCGCAGGCCGCCGGACCTTCGACTTATAAGGAACTGTCGATTTTTGGTGACGTGTTCGAGCGCGTCCGCGCCCAATATGTAACGCCACCAGATGATGAGAAGCTGGTCGAAAATGCCATCAACGGCATGCTCAGCTCGCTTGATCCGCATTCGAGCTTCATGAATGCGCAGGACGCCAACGACATGCGCACCCAGACCAAGGGTGAGTTTGGCGGTCTCGGCATCGAAGTGACCATGGAAAATGAACTGGTCAAGGTTATCACGCCCATCGACGATACGCCCGCATCTCGCGCCGGCATCCTCGCAGGCGACTTCATTTCGGAAATTGACGGAACACCGGTTCGTGGCTTGAAGCTGGAGCAGGCCGTTGAAAAGATGCGCGGCGCCGTCAAGACGCCGATCAAACTGACGATCATCCGTCAGGGCGCAGACAAGCCACTCGAATTCACTGTGATGCGTGACATCATTGCCGTGCGTGCGGTCAAATCCCGCGTTGAAGGCGATGTCGGTTATCTTCGTGTCATCTCCTTCACGGAGAAGACCTATGACGACCTCGAAAAGGCGATCAAGAAAATCAAGGCGGACGTTCCGGCCGACAAGCTCAAGGGCTATGTGCTCGACCTTCGCCTCAACCCAGGCGGTCTGCTTGATCAGGCGATCAACGTTTCCGACGCCTTCCTCGAGCGTGGTGAGGTCGTTTCGACCCGTGGCCGCAATCCGGATGAAACCCGCCGCTTCAACGCGACTGCAGGCGATCTGACCGATGGAAAGCCGGTAATCGTGCTTGTCAACGGCGGTTCGGCTTCGGCATCTGAAATCGTAGCTGGTGCTCTGCAGGATCTTCGCCGTGCGACGGTTGTCGGTACGCGCTCGTTCGGCAAGGGCTCCGTCCAGACGATCATTCCGCTTGGCGAAGCAGGCGCACTGCGCCTGACCACGGCGCTCTATTACACCCCGTCTGGCAAGTCGATCCAGGGCACGGGTATTCAGCCTGACATCAAGGTTGAACAGCCGCTGCCACCGGAATTGCAGGGTAAGGTCACAAGCGAAGGTGAATCGGGTCTGACTGGTCACATCAAGGGACAGAGCGAAACCGAAGAAGGTTCTGGTTCTTCCGCTTATGTTCCGCCGGAAGCAAAGGACGACATTCAGCTCAACTATGCGCTGGATCTTCTGCGCGGCAACAAGACCGATCCGTCCTTCCCGCCGAACCCGGAAAAGGCTGTGGTCAACAAGCAGTAAGACGAAAAGCGCCGTTTGACGGCGCTTTTTTCCCTTTTGCCGCATCAGTCGAGTGGACCCTTCATTGCCTTCGGACCTGCGAAAACCGCTCATGGGCCGCAATAAAAAAAGCGCCGGTTTCAACCGGCGCTTTTCGGCAATTATGGGCCTTGCCGGTGTCGCTGTGCTGACGATTGGCGGCTTGTCGATCTATACGGCGCTATATCCGGATAACCTCCAGCGAACGACCGCGAATACGCAAGCTGCTGCGACGCCTTCTGAGAAGGATCAGGAACAGCCGGCCGATATAGCAGGAAATGCTGAGACCACAGGTCTGCAGCCGGAAAGCGGGCGCTCCGGCGCAAACATCAATCGCTCGACGATGGCCGATGGTAACGTCGTATCCGTCTATTCCCCTCGGACGCGGGATAATGATGGGCCGGTTTTGATGAGTGGTCAGACCTATGGCCAGGACCCTCGTATGGCCACCAGGCCCAATGACGCCTTGCTGGAAGACACTGCATTCGGTCGCTTGCCGATCGTCGCAGCGGATGGCCTGCGTTCGGTGGAACAATATGCCAGGCCGTGGTCAGGCGCGCGCGGGACGCGTGTTGCCATCGTTGTTGGTGGCCTGGGTTTGAGCCAGACTGGCTCCCAGAAGGCCATTCGTGATCTTCCTGCAGAGGTGACGCTGGGCTTCGCGGCAAGCGGTAACAGCCTGCAACGCTGGATGCAGGAAGCGCGTCGCGAAGGTCATGAGATTTTGCTGCAGGTTCCGCTTGAACCCTTTGGTTATCCGGGAACCAATCCTGGGCCCGATACCTTGCTGGCGAGTGACCCGGCCAAGGTCAACATTGATCGTCTGCATCGTTCCATGGCGAAAATCACCAATTACACCGGTGTGATGAACTATCTCGGGGGACGCTTTCTCGCCGATCAAAAGGCGTTGGAGCCCGTGATGCGAGATATCGGCAAGCGCGGACTGCTGTTTCTCGATGATGGTTCATCCGCTCAGTCTTTAAGTGGCAACATCGGCAAGGCGATATCCGCACCTCATGGCTTCGCTGACGTTCAACTCGACAATGAGGTCAACGAAGGTGCGATCCTGCGCAAGCTCGACGAACTGGAACGGATAGCGCGCCGCAACGGTTCTGCGATCGGAGTGGCGTCGGCATTTGACGAAAGCATCGCTGCCATCGCGAAGTGGTCACCGGAGGCGTCGGCGCGAGGCATTGAGATCGTTGGCGTTTCTGCGCTTGTCTCGGGACAGGCAGGACAGTAAACCTTCGGTCGGTTTTTCTCCCTGCGCCTTAACGGGCGCGCAAAGCCAGCGGGTTTTTGATGACTATCAAAGCAGAAGATTTGCCTTATCGCCCTTGCGCCGGAATCATGGTGCTCAACAGCAAAGGCCTTGTCTGGGCTGGACGGCGTATCAAGGAGGGTAACTCCGAATATGACGGTTCTCCGCATCTATGGCAGATGCCGCAAGGTGGCATCGACGACGGCGAGCAGCCGCTGAAAGCTGCCGTTCGTGAACTTTATGAAGAGACGGGCATGAAGACCGTTACGCTGCTTGCGGAAGCGCGTGACTGGATTCACTACGACTTGCCGCCGGAATTGATCGGTATCGGTCTTCGCGGCAAATATCGTGGGCAGGCACAGCGCTGGTTTGCGTTCCGCTTTGACGGTGACGAGAGCGAAATCCAGATTGATCCGCCGCCGACAGGCCATGAGGCGGAATTCGATGCGTGGGACTGGAAGCCAATGGGAAGCCTGCCTGAATTGATCGTGCCCTTCAAACGGGGCGTTTATGAGCAGGTGGTCGCCGAGTTTCGGCATCTGGCTGGTCAGTAAAAACGCAAAAAGGCGGCACCGGTGCCGCCTTTTTCATGTTCATGACGGTTCGATTATTCGGATTCGACGGCGTCTGCGGAGTCAGCGTTGAGCTGGCCGTATTTGTTTTCACCGATTTTGTTGAGAAGGTCGAGCTGCGTCTCCAGGAAGTCGATGTGACCTTCCTCGTCGATGAGCAGCGTTTCGAACAGCTTCATCGACACGTAGTCGCCGGCGTCATGACAGATGTCACGCGACTTCTTGTAGGCGGTACGTGCGTCGTATTCGCCCGCGAGATCAGCTTCCAGCACTTCCTTGACGTTCTGGCCGATACGCAGGGGAGCGACGGTCTGAAGGTTCGGGTGACCTTCAAGGAAGATGATGCGGTCGATTATCTTGTCGGCGTGCTGCATCTCTTCGATGGACTCAGCACGTTCCTTCTTGGCAAGCTTTGTGAAGCCCCAATCATTCAGCAGACGATAATGGAGCCAATACTGGTTGACTGCACCGAGTTCGAGGAACAGCGCCTCGTTAAGCTGCTCGATGACTTTTTTGTCGCCTTTCAATGTCCGCTCTCCTGTTCTCTTCGTGGAATCGCTTCAGGCGGGACATAAAATCAAAAACCTCGGCTTCCGTCGAGTGGCGACGGGCGTGATAGTCCTCGGTCGTTTTGATGATGAGGTCGACTACAGTCGGAAAACAGCCGCAACAGCGGCCACGTTTTGCCATGGCATGATAGACTTTTGCCGGGACAATAAGCTGCCAACAGTCCTCGTCCAGCAACTCATTGATGACGTCGCGGATGTCGTTGTCGGTAATGTAATTGCAGCTGCAAACCAGCATGACTAACTGCCTGTATGACGCAACACGTTGTTTTCGCTCTTAAACCAAAACAGGATAGTCAGTGTCAAGAAAAACATGGTTTCTGAGTCACTCGCATAATTTAGAGTCTTTCTAAACTATACAAAAAGAGTCGCCTTTTCATCTGGTTAGCATTTATTTCCATAGGCGTTTTTCTGACTCAAGTTTTTGTGCGACACCTCCGCCGACGAGGCATTATCACGAAAAGTTTACTTAGGTCGGGGTCCTGTTGGCCGGAGGTCCGCCAATGCTTGTCAGGCGAAATATTGTCCGCCGTTGGCCGTAAGGGTGGAGCCGGTGATAAATCCCGCCTGGTCGGAGACAAGGAATAGAACACAACGGGCGATCTCTTCGGGTTCGCCAAGCCGTCCCACCGGGATCTGCGGTATGATGCGCTCTGACAGGACTTGTTCGGGAATGGCTCTGACCATCTCCGTGCCGATATATCCGGGGCATATCGCGTTGACCGTGATATTGCGGCTCGCGCCTTCCTGGGCGAGGGCTTTGGTAAAGCCGATATCTCCGGCCTTGGAGGCGGAGTAGTTCGCCTGCCCCGCCTGCCCCTTCTGACCGTTGATCGAGGATATGTTGACGATACGTCCAAACCCCCGCTCCCGCATGCCCGGCCAGACGGGATGGGTCATGTTGAACACACCGGTGAGGTTTGTATCGATAACCTCACGCCATTGCTGGGGTGACATCTTGTGAAACATCGCGTCGCGGGTGATGCCGGCATTGTTCACAAGAACCTCGATTGGGCCGAATGTTGCCTCGACTTGGGCGATGCCCGCAAGGCAGGCGTCGTAGTCGCGTACGTCCCACTGAAACGCCGGTATGCCGGTTTCCTTCTGGAACGCCGCTGCACGATCGGTCGTGAAGGCGTAGTTGACAGCCACCTTGTAGCCGGCGGCCTGTAATGCACGCGCAATTGCTGCCCCGATTCCGCTCGTTCCGCCTGAAATCAACGCAACCCGGCTCATGCTGGCCTCCATGACCTGTAAAAGATGGTGTTCAACGGCCACATAAATGCGGCCAATGGGAGGCTGCTTCTACAGCATTGCTTCTGAAACCAAAATGGTTTTCAGAGGGCCTCCACACACATCGCCACGCCCATGCCGCCACCGATGCACAGCGTCGCAAGACCCTTGGAGACATTGCGGCGGCGCATTTCGAACAGAAGCGTATTAAGGACGCGCGCGCCGGACGCACCAATGGGATGGCCGATCGCGATGGCGCCTCCGTTGACATTGACGATTGACGGATCAAGACCAAGATCGCGAACCACGGCACAGGACTGTGCCGCAAAGGCCTCGTTTGCTTCCACCAGTCCAATATCGCCGATTGACCAGCCCGCCTTGGCAAGCGCCTTGCGAGAGGCAGGAATGGGACCTGTTCCCATAATTTGCGGATCGACACCCGCTGTTGCCCAGGAGACAATGCGCGCCAATGGCGTAATACCGCGTCGGGAAGCTTCCTGTTCGGTCATCAGCAAGGTTGCAGCGGCGCCGTCGTTCAGGCCGGAAGCGTTACCGGCCGTAACGGTGCCTTCCTTGTCGAAGGCGGGGCGGAGTTTCGCCATCGTTTCCATTGAGGAACCGGCGCGAATGTGCTCATCGGTATCAACAATGATGTCGGCTTTTCGGCCCTTTACTGTGAAAGGCACGATTTCGTCCTGGAATCGTCCTGCGCTTTGCGCCGCTTCCGCCTTGTTCTGGGAGGCGACGGCAAACTGATCCTGATCGTCACGGCTGAGCTGCCATTGCCGGGCAATGTTCTCGGCTGTGATGCCCATGTGATAACCGTAGAACGCGTCAGTGAGGCCATCTTTCAACATCGTGTCGATCATTTTGAAGTCGCCCATTTTTACACCGCCACGCAAGTGCGCGCAGTGGGGCGCCATGGACATGGACTCCTGACCACCGGCGACAATGATTGCCGCGTCACCCGTTGCAATCTGCTGCATGCCAAGCGCTACAGCGCGCAGACCTGATCCACAGAGTTGGTTGATACCAAAAGACGTCGCTTCCTGCGGAATGCCAGCCTTCATGGCTGCCTGTCGTGCCGGGTTCTGCCCCTCGCCAGCCGTCAGAACCTGCCCCAGAAGCACCTCATCGACTTCACCTGCCTCGACACCCGCACGCTCCAGAACGGCGCGAATGACCGTAGCACCAAGTTCATGGGCCGGGATGTTGGCAAAGCTTCCATTGAACGAACCAACGGCAGTGCGGGCCGCACTGGCGATCACGATTGAAGGCAAAGTCATAAGGTTCCTCCTCACTTTCGGGCGGGAGACTGGCAAAGGTTTTCATCCAAGTCAAACGGTGTCGGGCGCTTTGAAAGATGTTGCGAAAGCAATGCGATATCTTGCCAAAAATTGCTGCGCAAAAAACAAACTGTTGCATTGCACAAAACATTTGTCACAGGGCTGGTTTTGCGCTTACACTTCACAACGGGAAGAGCAATAACACCAAAAAACAAAAAAATACCAGCATCGCGAGGAGGCGAGGATGGCAAAGCACGACGGCGAAACGATTATCAAAAAATACGCCAATCGGCGGCTCTACAATACGGGCACGAGCACCTATGTGACGCTTGATGACCTGGCGCAGATGGTCAAGCGCGGTGAGGACTTCAAGGTTCAGGACGCAAAGACATCCGAAGACATTACCCATGCAGTACTGACGCAGATCATCGTCGAGCAGGAAGCCAAGACCGGCAACACGCTTCTGCCGACGGCTTTTCTCAGGCAGCTGATTTCCTATTATGGCGATCAGATGCAGATGGTCGTGCCGACGTTTCTCGAGCACTCGATGAAAACCTTTTCCGATCAGCAGAGCCAGATGCAGGAGCATATGGCCAAGGCCTTCGGCGACGGTTCGCTTGCCCGGAATTTCCAGGCACCGCTTCAGATGATGGAAGAGCAGATCCGCCGCAATACGGAACTTTTCCGTCAGGCCATGCAGGGGTTCGCGCCTTTTTCGATGCCGCAGGCTCCGAAGGAGACGCGTAAGCCGAATGCTTCTGAAATTGACGAGCTGAAAGAGCAACTGCGCGCATTGCAGCAAAAACTCGACCAGCTTTGAAAACCTGCTGCGACCGGCCTTGGCCGGTCCGCCTGTCACTTCTTGTCTTCGGATTGGGGTATTGTGCGTTCGGGAACGCGCAGTAACAGCAGAAATCCGGCTCCCAGGAAAACGATCAAGGTTGCCATGCCGACATGGGCTGAGCCGGTCATGGCGGTTGCGACCGAAAAGCTCAGCGTTGCCATGAAACTGGTAGCGCGTCCCGATAGTGCGTAAATCCCAAAATAACGGCCCGCTTCCGCCACAGTGATATTGCGCGCCAGGTAGGAGCGTGACGAGGCCTGCACGGGACCGAAAGCCAGGCCGATCAGCACACCGTAGACGAGATAGGCTTTCTCTGCGCCCGTCGCGAATATACCGCCATCATCAGTGGTCGATAGCGCCATCCAGCCAAAGAGGGTCGAGCTACGTTCCGTGGATACAATGCCGATGGTCGCAATCAACAGAAGCACGAGGCTGATGAGGATTGTCGTGCGAGAGCCGAGGCGATGGTCTATGCGGCCGGCAACAAAACAGCCCGCAATGGCAACGACATTCAGAAGAATGCCGAACAGCCCGATCTCCATTGTCGCCCATCCGAACATACCGGCTGCAAAAGCACCACCGAGAATGAGGACGCCGTTGACGCCATCCTGATAGAGCATACGGGCGATCAAAAACCGCAGCAGGACAGGGCGACCACGAAGCTCTCGCAGCGTTGCCCGCAATTCCGTCAGTCCAGAGCGGATGGCTGATTTGAATGGCAAGCCCTTGTCACTGTCGGGAGTGAAGAGAAACATCGGCAGGATAAACACGAGGTACCACAGCGCGGCGATCGGCCCTGTTATTCGAGCGTCTTCTCCGGTGACAGGATTTAACCCGAAAAGCGGCGTTATGCCGGCAATCGTACGGCCAGTTTGCGGGTTGGCGGCGAGGAGCGTCACAACAGCAATCAATACCACCATGCCACCGAGATAACCGAGCCCCCAGGCAAGGTTGGAAATTCGGCCGACATTTTGCGGATTGGTCAATCTCGGCATCATGGAATCGTTGAAAACGATGGAAAACTCCGCCGCGATCGAGGCAAAGATCATGCAGACGACTGGAAGGATGATCGGAGAGCCGGGCGCAGCAAACCACAGGAGCGACAGGCTGACGATCTTTATGACGGCAAAAAAGGCGATCCACGGCTTGCGTGATCCGGACTGATCGGCAATCGAACCGAGGATCGGGGAAAAAATGGCAATGACGATGGAGGACATCGTCGCCATGTTGCTCCAGACCGTTTGCGCCGAGACTGGATCTTCCGTCAGACGCGAGACGAAATAGGGGCCGAAAATGAAAGTGGTGACGACCGTGAAGAACGGTTGTGCCGCCCAGTCGAACATGACCCAACCCCAGATACCCCGTTTTGCAATCTTCGTTTCGGCGGGTGGGGAGGAAGCGGTCATTCGGTATCCTGTAGCAGAAGGACGTCTGGGAGGAGAAAGCGACGCTTTTGTCTGACTACCCGTGCAGGTGCCCGGGTAGTCGTTTTGCGTATTGGAGCGGCTTTACTGCTCCACTGATCTGGAACTCAGTCGATCTCAGCGAGCCAGAACGATGTCGGCCAGCAATCCAGCTGCGACCGTCAGTCGTGCCAGATTGATTTCGCCGCTATCGCTCAACGCAGCGAGTTCCGAGACGATACGATTGACGCGAACGCGGTCAGCAGCATACCAGGCCTGTACAGGGTCCTTCTCCTTTGCGTATTCCGTCAGCGCAGACACGACGATCTTGCGTCTCGCCGAGGAAATCTGATCCTGATTGCGCAGGAGCGCCAGACTTTCGTAGTGGTCGGCAGGCGAAATGCGCTGGCTTGCTTCCAGCAACCTTGCCACACGGAACGTCGCAGAGACTGTCGCATAGCTTTCTGCTGCACGCGCAAGAGACGTCGAGGCGCTGTCGGCGATAAGCATGATCTCCGGAACGTAAACCAGGAGCGACAGAGTATCGAGTTCCTGGAGCAGGCCGGATGGTACCCCTTCAAGTTCCGTGGCACCGAGTTGCTGGCGATACTTCGCTGCCGCCGGAGCCAGGGATTTCACGGCGCTTTTCAGGCGCTCGATCTCGTCCGCCATCGCATTTGTGCCAGCACTCGCACCGCGCGCTTGCAGATAAAGCCTGCTCACCTCGGAGAATATGCGGGTGATCCTGGCGTAGAGCTCATTCTGGATGTTGCCGCTGATTTTTCCGTCAAGTGCATCGACCTCAGACCAGAGGCGCTTCAGACCGAAACCGTCTTCGACAATCATGGCCGCCTTGACGACATCGGCAGGCAACAGGCCGCTGGCATCGGCAAGCTTCTGTACGAAGCCCGGTCCGCCACGGTTCACGACCGTATTGGCAAGTGCGGTCGCAACGATTTCGCGGTGCAGCCGGTGGCTTGTGATATCCGCTGCATAGGTCTTCTGCATTTTGACGGGGAAGTAATCCACCAGCAGATGCTGGAGATAGGGTTCGTCCGGCAGAGAGCTTGCCACCAGTGCATCAAACAGCGTCAGCTTTGCATAGGAGAGCAGAACACCGATTTCAGGGCGGGTCAGCGGTTTTCCGCTGGCGTAACGTTCGGTGAATTCGGCGTCGTTCGGTAGGGTTTCGACCTTGCGGTTCAATTGCCCGGCCGCTTCCAGTGCACTCATCAACCGGCCGAGTTCTTCGCGGTTACCGGTACCCAGTCGTTCGGTCAGTGAAATCGCCAGCGACTGCAGGTAGTTGTTGCGCAGCACCAGGTGCGCCACTTCCGGCGTCATGGACGCAAGAAGCTGGTTCCGCTTTGGCAGGGTCAGGCGACCGCTGTTAACGGCAGACGCCAGCGCAATCTTGATGTTGACCTCGACGTCCGAGGAATTGACGCCTGCAGAGTTGTCGATGGCGTCAGAGTTGCAACGTCCGCCAGCCAGAGAATAGGCAATACGGCCTTTCTGGGTGATGCCGAGATTGGCGCCTTCGCCAATCACCTTGGCCCGAACTTCAGTGGCATTGACGCGGATCGGATCATTGGCTCTGTCACCAACTTCGGCGTTGGTTTCGACTGCCGCCTTGATGTAGGTGCCGATACCGCCAAACCACAGCAGATCGACAGGCGATTTCAGGATGGCCGTCATGATTTCAAACGGCGTGGCAACGGTTTTGTCGATGCCAATGGCTGCCGCTGCCTCAGGTGTCAGCGTGACCGATTTTTCCGCGCGGGAAATAATCATCGCACCCTTTGAAAGCAGCGAACGATTATAGTCCTGCCAGCTGGAGCGCGGCAATTCGAAGATACGCTTGCGCTCGGCAAAGGACTGATCCGTGTCGGGGTCTGGATCGATGAAGATGTCGCGGTGATCGAAGGCGGCAATCAGTCTGATCTTTTCAGACAGCAGCATGCCGTTGCCGAATACGTCGCCGGACATATCGCCGACGCCAGCCACCGTGAATGGCGTCGTCTGGATATCGGTATCCATTTCACGGAAGTGGCGTTTTACGGTTTCCCACGCGCCACGGGCGGTAATGCCCATTTTCTTGTGGTCGTAACCGGCCGATCCGCCGGACGCAAAAGCATCGTCGAGCCAGAAGTTCGCTTCGCGGGCAAGCCCATTGGCCGTGTCGGAGAAGGTCGCCGTTCCCTTGTCGGCTGCGACGACGAAGTAGGGGTCATCTCCGTCCAGTCGCAAGGTGTCGGCCGGTGCAACAATGTCATCGCCGATGATATTGTCGGTGATCGACAACAGCGTGCGAATGTAGGTCTTGTAGGCTTCGCGACCGGCATTAAAGACTTCGTCGCGTGTGCCGCCGGCCGGTAGTGCTTTCGGGAAGAAGCCACCTTTTGCACCCACAGGTACGATCACAGCATTCTTGACCTGCTGCGCCTTGACGAGACCGAGCACCTCGGTGCGGTAGTCCTGGCCGCGATCCGACCAGCGCAGACCGCCGCGAGCGACCTTTCCAAAGCGCAGGTGCACCCCCTCGACCTCGGTTCCGTAGACGAAGATTTCGCGGAAGGGCCGGGGATCGGGAAGGCCGTCGAGATGCTTCGGATCAAACTTGAAGGCCAGCACTTCGCGCGGTGTACCATCCTCGTTTTTCTGGAAATAGTTGGTGCGCAATGTCGCGTCGATGGCATTGACGTAACGTCTCAATGTCCGGTCTTCATCAAGGTTCGGAACGCCGGCGAGGGCTGTCTCGATCGCCTTATGCAGCTCGGAGAGCTTTTTGACGCGGGTCTTTTCGGCGATGGCCGGATCGAAGTCTGTCGCAAACAGATCGAACAGTTTGCGGGTAATGGCCGGGTATTTGAACAGCGTTTCGGAGATATGCTCCTGCGAATACACGATCCCGGTCTGTCGCAGATAACGGGCGTAAGCGCGGAGCACAGAGGCTTCCCGCACCGTTACGCCAGCGGCGAGGATGAGGCGGTTGAAATTGTCGTTGTCAACCTTGCCCGCAAATGCGGCCAGGAATGCGTCTTCAAGACGCGGGCCGTAGACGGCGAGATCAAGTGCAGCACCGGTGGCAATTGCCAGCTCCATGTCATGCAGCACGATATCCTGACGGTCACCTTCTGACAGGACACCGATATCAAAGGTACGTTCGCTGATAACGTTGAAGCCGAGATTTTCAAGCAGCGGCACGCGGCGCGACAGCGGCAGGTGGCCGTCGCGGTGGAAGATTTTGAGGGACAGCCTATCCTGTGGTTGATCGTCCTGGCGATAGAACTCGATCCGGACCTCCTCACCCTTTGCTGTCGCAACGATGTCGCGCATGTCGCCGACAGCCTCTTCCGGTGTAAAGGCCTCCTGATAGGCCTGATCCACATCCAGCAGCGGTGCTCCGGCTTCGGAGAGCGCAACGAAATGGTCTATCCAGCGCGCGGCGATATCGCTGACTGCATCTTCCAGCTTGTCCTGAGCAATGCGTGGCGTCTTTCCGTCCGTACGACCGACGATGAAATGCACGCGGGCAACGGCCCCTTCTGGGAAGGCCGGATAATAGGCCGAGATGTGGCCGTTGTAGACCTTGCTCAGATAGTCGCCGATCTTCTCGCGGACGTAGGAGTTGTATTCCTCGCGCGGCACGAAAATGATGGCGGAGACAAAACGGTCGAAGCGATCGATACGGGCAAGCACGCGCACGCGCGGGCGATCGCTGAGTTCCATGATCTGCTCGACAAAGCGGATCAGCAAATCCTCTTCGATCTGGAAGAGGTCGTCCCGCGGATAGGCCTCCAGCGTATTGTGAAGAATTCGGCCGGAGTGACTGTTCGGATCAAAACCGAAATGGCGCTCAACCTCTGCCACCTTGGCGCGGAGCAGGGGAATTTGCCTGACAGGACGCGTGTAAGCGGTGGCGGTAAAGAGGCCGACGATGCGCAACTCGCCGGTGACATTGCCATCTTCATCGAAGCGCTTAATGCCGATGTAGTCCATATAGGCGCGACGGTGCACGATGGATTTCACATTGGCCTTGGTGACGATCAGGAAGTCGGGGCCGTCAAGGAATGCCAGGATCTCCGGGGTCGTTGTGACCGCATCCTTGCCAAGACGCAGAACACGAACGTCCGGATCGCTCAAAATACCAAGGCCGACGCCATCGCCGCGCTCGATGCGGGCGTTCTTCCCCTTGCCGGAGTAGGTATAGTCGCGCATGCCGAGGAAGGTGAAGTTGTCGTTGCGCAGCCAGTTGAGGAATTCGACCGCTTCCTTGCGCTCGGTCTTGCGTCTTGCAGATCCACGTTCCGACAGTTCCGCAAGCGCTTCGTCCAGCTTCCCAAGCATGGGCTTCCAGTCGCTATAGGCGGAGTGGACCTGGGCCAGTACGAAACGCAGCCGTTCTTCGAGGGTGGCGGCAGCCTGTGGCGTTAAAGGTGCGATATGCAGTTGAATGAGGCTGATGTTTTGGGCCGGATCATCTTCTGCTTCGGCAAGGCGGTAGCCTGCTTCTGATTTTTCGTCGTGAACGAGAATAGGGTGCACAGCAAGGTAGAGACCACGGAAGCTGCTGGTCACTTCTCCCATCACGGAATCGTAGAGGAACGGCATGTTCCGCCCGATGATGGTCAAGACTGTAACGGGAATATCCTTCGGTGTTACACCTTCGACCGACGATATGCTGATATAGGGTTTCTCGCCTTTCGAACGCGCCAGCGCCTCATAGGTATGCGCGGCACTCGTGGCCAGCATTTCGGCGGAATAATATTCTATGTCGTCAGGGCTTGCGCGCCCGTAAAGAATGCCTGGATCGAGAAATGGCGCTGTCTGGGTGCTTGCGAGATTTCGTGCTTTTTCGATCTGTTTTTCACGTTTTGGATTGTTTCTGTAGCCCATTTTGCGCGGATTCCTCCAAAAAATCACACTTTAAAGAGAAAAAGCATCGTGAAAGTCACGATTTTGCCTTCTCGGTCGAATCGGATATTGGCGTGTAATTGCGAAGAGTTTAAGAGGCATTTGCGTTTCTGACGCTTGGCAGTGAAAATTTATTGCTTTTGCCGATTTTGTCGAGCCATAGAAGCAAAACAGCGGTATTTTGGGAGCCGTTTTTAGACGCGGTTCACCGACCGTTGTGTGCTGCTGCGGCCACGATGGAAGCAAATTATTGATTCGCGCCTATTTTTGTGGTACACCACGGACACTGATCCACAGCGCGGCATTTGTGTGCCCAAAAACACCACGAAAGCAACTCTTCTTTTGCACGCGGTTCCCGTGACATATCGAGCGTTTACGCTCTCGAAACCCGAGTTGCGAGAAGGGAAGTTTTTGCGCGCACAGTTGGACCAGTGCGGAGTCACCTGACGGTTTCCCCCGTCTCATCAGGGCCTGACCGACCCAACCCGCTACAACGGGTATGTAACAGGGAGTTTTTAGAACGAATGACGACCCAGCAGAAGAAATCTCCAGCACGTCACGGTTTCAAGACCGGTGAAGCGATCGTGTATCCCGCTCATGGTGTCGGTACCATTTCTGCAATCGAGGAACAAGAAGTTGCCGGCATGAAGCTCGAGCTTTTTGTGATCGATTTCGAAAAAGACAAGATGCGCCTCAAGGTTCCTGTAGCCAAGGCAGTCAGCATCGGCATGCGCAAGCTCTCCGAAGGAGATTTCGTTGAGCGCGCACTGAAAGTTGTTCAGGGCAAAGCGCGCGTGAAGCGTACCATGTGGTCGCGTCGCGCCCAGGAATATGATGCCAAGATCAATTCGGGCGACCTGATCGCCATCGCAGAAGTGGTGCGCGATCTGTATCGTGCAGAAAACCAGCCGGAGCAGTCCTACTCCGAGCGTCAGCTTTACGAAGCAGCACTCGACCGTATGGCTCGCGAAATTGCGGCCGTTAACAAGATGTCCGAAACCGAAGCAGTTCGCCTGGTTGAGACCAATCTCAGCAAGGGTCCGAAGCGTGGCAAGGCCGTTGAAGAAGACGATTCTCAGGACGAAGCCGCATAATTTACGGCTCTTCCTTCTAAAAAAGCCCGCCAGTGATGGCGGGTTTTTTGTTTGCATTAAAGGATACAGATACGGCTGCCCTTACGCATACTGGTGAGAATTCGCTGCATGTCCCGTGGTCGAACCGCAACACATCCTGCCGTCGGTTCGAAGCCGGGACGGATCAGATGCATGAAAATCGCCGAACCACGATGGCGTCGACGTGAGGTGATGTTCCAGTCCAGGACCAGACACACATCGTAAAGGCTGTCAGTACGGGCCATTTCTTCATGGCTTGGTACAAAGGGGGCTTTGACAAGACGATTGTAGTTCGGGTCGCAAGGGGCGTCGCACCACAACATGGATTTGCGGATACGCGTCATTGGTAAGGCGGTCGTTGTCTTTCCGGCGCGGTCGCCACGATAAAACCCGTGCAGCAGCCGCATCGTGGAAATCGGTGATTTTCCATCACCTTCGCGCTTCATGGGCGTTCTTCCGTTGCGGCCTATCGCTGCCGGGAAGGTGAGATGACCGAGCTGGACGATGGCGCGATTGATTTTCGACGGCGCCTGCCGAACCACCAGCGTCGAAGTGCGTTTATGTTGTTTAACAGGCGGTCTGGCGATTGGTTTCACGAGATTTTGCTTTGAAGGTTATTCAACGTGAAGTCATAGCACGTCGTTATATGATGGCAATGGGTTGACGTTTTACCGGCAAACCGCTGAATTGGCTCACGATTAAAGCAAAGAAAGGCTGAGAATCCGAATGACGGCCCGCACTATACTTCTCGTAGACGACGATGACGATCTTCGGGAGACGCTGACCGAGCAACTGTCTCCTTATGAGGAATTCTCGATTCTGAGTGGCGCCAACGCGGCGCAGGCTACACAAATCGCCAAATCGTCCCAAGTCGACCTTTTGATTATGGACGTTGGGCTTCCCGATATGGACGGTCGTGAAGCTGTCAAGCTCTTGCGCAAGGGTGGCTTCAAGGCGCCGATTATCATGCTCACCGGGCATGATACGGACTCCGACACCATTCTCGGCCTTGAGGCTGGCGCAAACGACTACGTGACGAAACCATTCCGGTTTGCCGTCTTGCTGGCTCGCATCCGTGCGCAGCTTCGGCAATATGAGCAGAGCGAAGACGCGGTTTTCACGGTTGGTCCCTACCAGTTCAAGCCGAGCCAGAAGCTGCTGACGACCGAAGATGGCAAGAAAATCCGCCTCACCGAGAAAGAAGCGGCCATCATCCGTTACCTTTATCGCGCTGGCAGCACGGTCGTTACTCGTGACGTGCTGCTTGAAGAGGTCTGGGGTTACAATTCCGGGGTAACGACGCACACGCTTGAAACGCATGTCTATCGCCTGCGTCAGAAAATCGAACGTGATCCGTCCAACGCCGAGATTTTGGTCACAGAGAACGGCGGTTACAAAATCGTTCCCTGAACAAACCTTGTTTCGGGTGGTCGTGCCTTGTTTTCCTCACGCCGATAACGGAAAACCGCTCTATAATAGAATGAGCGGTTTTCTGGAGCTGGGATCGATATGGCCTTAACGGACGACATCATGCTGCTGGGGCTGGTTCCGTTGTTTGCGGGCTTCAGTGATGACCAGTTGCGTCTGATTGCCTTCGGGGCAGAGCGTCGCAAGGTTTCGTCCGGGCAGACCCTGTTTCGCGAGCACTCTCCTGCCGAATGCGCATTTGCTGTCACCACCGGCCGCTTCGAACTTTTCAGTGCGGGCCGCGATGGCAAACCCGTGCTGCAGGCAACGCCCGGTCGAGGCGCGTTGTTATCGGAGCTGGCGCTTTTTACGTTGTGTGAGCGAAAATTCACGGCCATTGCGGCGGAGGACTCTGAAGTCATCCGTATCACGCGCATCCTCTTTCACCGTCTGGTCGAAGAGTTTCCTGAGGTCGCGGATATCGTTACCGCGCGTATTCGCGATAACATCGCCTCACTCGCTGCAGGCACGGCGCGGTTACAAAACCGCTTCGCATGACCGAATACCGGATCTAGAAGCGGAAATGGGCGGTGACGGGTACGTGGTCGGAAGGGCGGTTCCAGCCACGCGCTTCACGCAGGATATCGATTTTTTCAAGCGATGCGCCCAAATCCTGTGACGACCAGATGTGATCCAGACGCCGTCCGCGGTCGGCTGCTTCCCAATCCTTGGCGCGATAACTCCACCAGGTGTAGATTTTCTCGCCGTCCGGCACGTTCAGCCGCATCAGATCAAGCCAGTCCCCTTGTTTCATCACGTCCAGTAGCCCTTCAGTCTCGACAGGCGTGTGACTGACGATCTTGAGGAGTTGCTTATGCGACCAGACGTCGTTTTCAAGCGGTGCGATGTTGAGATCACCCACCAAGATTGACGAGGTGCCGGGTAGGCCATTCGCCCGCAAGGCTTTCATTTCTTCGATAAAATCGAGCTTGTGGCCGAATTTCGGGTTGATCGATCGATCAGGTTCGTCGCCACCTGCGGGAACGTAAAAATTGTGAAGCCGAATGCGACGCGATCCCACTTCGACCACGGCGGAGATATGCCGGGCATCGCCGATGCCGCAATAGTCCTGACGATGATCCTCGACGAGCGGAATTTTCGAAGCAATAGCGACGCCGTGGTAGCCCTTCTGGCCGTGAATGACCACATGCTCGTAGCCGAGTGCTCTCAACGGCTTCATCGGAAATTCGCCATTTGGGCACTTGGTTTCCTGCAGGCAAAGAATATCCGGTTTGTAACGAACCAGGAATTGTTCAACGAGTGGCATGCGCAGTCGCACCGAGTTGATGTTCCAGGTGGTTATCGAAAATGTCATGAAATGTGCCCCGCTGTTGCTGCCCTAAATCCTGCAGCCGCTCTTGATCCAGTCCGTCGCAAAGCCGAAGGCTTATAACATCACGAAGCAAACGGGAACGTATTTTCGCGGCAAAATAGAAAAGGCGGCCGATGGCCGCCTTTCCTGAATTACTGTGCGAAATACAGCGTCAGCCGCGCTTGCGGACTTCTTCATAGTTGATGTTGAAGACGCGCTCGTCGAAATTTACGCCCGTCTG
The DNA here is from genome assembly GCA_025559845.1 of Agrobacterium tumefaciens. Lineage (NCBI taxonomy): Bacteria > Pseudomonadati > Pseudomonadota > Alphaproteobacteria > Hyphomicrobiales > Rhizobiaceae > Agrobacterium > Agrobacterium tumefaciens. Next base: position 2,944,624 of record CP048469.1, on the reverse strand, counting down.
GACGTTGAAGATCATAACCGTCGTATCCTTGTTCTGCGCGTCGGTGGTCGTCCACTGGCGCAGATCGAAGGTTTTCGGGTCGAACATCAAGGTGATGGTGGAGTCACCAAAAACACTCTTGTCACCGAGCACGATGGTGGTCAGGTCGGACTCTTCCTTGACATCACGTACCTTCTGGTTGCTCAGATCGATCTTGTTCGAGAGCAGCAGGCTGAGCGGTGTTTTTGATAGCGGGTACAAATCCCAGGTTTTCAGCTTGGCGTTACCAATCACGACATTCTTGCCGTCAGCGATAACACGCATCGGTGACGGATCTTCGTAGTTGAAGCGCAGCTTGCCGGGGCGCTCGATGTAGAATTTGCCACCCGTCTGTTCCCCGCGCGGGCCGAACTGGACGAATTCTCCCATCATGGTTTTGACCGACGAGAAGTGGTTGGCAATCTTCTGTGCTGTGGCGTTTTCGCCGGATGACTGCGCAAGAGCATGCAACGGCGACAAACCGGCCATTGCCGCTGCCATCGAAAATACGGTGAGTACGCCGCGTCGTGACATGCCGTTTTGCGATGATGTTGCCGACACAGTCTTGCCGGTCGTGAGATGGTCCATTCTATTCTCCTTCATCGCATCGATTTTCCGCACAAACGCGGCGGCTTCATGACGCTGCAAGCGACGAATAACGCTTACATGGCCTGTCTGGTTGCGCGTCTATCGTTCGATGATGTCTGCTTCTGTCGGGACGAGTATTTCGCGCTTTCCGGCGTGATTTGCCGGGCCGATGATCCCCTCCTGCTCCATCCGCTCGATCAGCGATGCGGCGCGGTTGTAACCAATGCCGAGACGTCGCTGGACATAGGAGGTGGATGCCTTTCCATCACGCAATACGACGGCAACTGCCTGATCGTAGGGATCGTCGGACTCGGACAGATTGCCGGTGCCCGCAGGGCCACCGCCATCTTCGTCGTCGTCTTCCTCGGTGATGGCCTCGAGATATTCTGGTGCGCCCTGCGTCTTGAGATAGGCGACGATTTCTTCGACTTCATTGTCGGACACAAAGGGGCCGTGAACGCGCTGAATGCGCCCGCCGCCAGCCATGTAGAGCATGTCGCCCATACCGAGCAGCTGTTCTGCACCCTGTTCGCCAAGAATGGTGCGGCTGTCGATCTTCGATGTCACCTGGAACGAGATACGGGTCGGGAAGTTCGCCTTGATCGTGCCGGTGATAACGTCGACCGAAGGACGCTGTGTCGCCATGATGACGTGGATGCCTGCGGCACGCGCCATCTGCGCAAGACGCTGAACCGCACCTTCGATGTCCTTGCCGGCAACCATCATGAGGTCAGCCATTTCGTCGATGATGACGACGATATAGGGTAGGGGCTTCAGGTCGAACTCTTCCGTTTCGTACATCGCCTCACCGGTCTGGCGGTCAAAACCGGTCTGTACGGTACGGGTAAGGATTTCACCCTTGTCGATGGCCTGCTGGACACGGCTGTTGAAGCCGTCGATGTTGCGGACGCCGATCTTCGACATCTTTTTGTAGCGCTCTTCCATCTCACGCACGGTCCACTTCAAGGCAACGACTGCCTTTTTCGGATCCGTGACAACGGGAGAGAGCAAATGCGGGATGCCATCATAGATGGACAGTTCAAGCATCTTGGGGTCGATCATGATAAGCCGGCACTGTTCCGGCGACATGCGGTAAAGCAGCGACAGGATCATGGTGTTGATCGCGACCGATTTACCCGAGCCTGTTGTACCCGCAACGAGCAGATGCGGCATCTTGGCGAGATCGGCGATGACCGGTTCTCCTCCAATGGTCTTGCCGAGCGCCATCGCAAGTTTCGCCTTGCTGTTTTCGAAGTCGCGGCTGCCGATCAGTTCACGCAGGAACACGGTTTCGCGGCTCTGGTTTGGCAATTCGATACCGATGGCGTTGCGGCCAGGAACAACTGCGACACGTGCTGCGATCGCGCTCATCGAACGGGCAATGTCGTCGGCCAGGCCGATAACGCGCGATGATTTGATGCCCGGCGCAGGCTCCAGTTCGTAAAGGGTGACGACAGGGCCGGGGCGCACATGGATGATCTCACCCTTGACGCCGAAATCTTCGAGAACGCCTTCAAGAAGGCGCGCATTCTGCTCCAGCACTTCCTCGCTCAGCGTATTGTCGCGAACGATGTTTTTGGGCTCTGCCAGAAGATGAACGGTTGGAAGCTGGAAGCCATCGGGCGCGATGAAGGAGGATTGCGCTTCGCGCACCCCGCGCTCGCTGGGCTTCGGACGTGCCGAAGGTGCAGTAATGCGGGTCTGGCCACGCCCTGCCGGCTGCCGGTTGGTGAATTTGGCATCGTCTTCGTCGCCTGAGAGGATGCCATCGGGAAGGCGGCGTTCGTCCATATCAAACGGCGGATCGTCGTCATGTTCGTCGCCGTGGTCCAGGGAAATTGGCGGGGGCGACATCTGGCGGCGGGCTGCCCGTTCTTCGAACGAGGGCTCGGCGCGCTGATCCAGGCGATTGATCGCTGTCTTCAGGCGCGATGGTTCATTCAGTGTGCCGAATTCATATTCGTTGAAATCGTAAGGCTGTTCGAATTCGTCGTGCAGAGATTTCGACTTCAGTCCGAAAAGACGACGGAACCGTGCCTGTGTGATGTACCAGTAGTGAGCGAGCAGACCGAGAGGCAGGATGCGGGCAAGGAAACCCTCGCCATCATCGTCCTCGTCCTCTTCTTCCTGGCGCACGGAGCGTGCCTTGCTCTGGGTGGGCGCGACCGGTTCGACGTAGTCTTCTTCATCCGGCGTTCCGAGAAGACCTGCGGCGAACAACATCAGCCATGCGGCTGGCAGAGCAAACAGGACACCAAGGACAGTGGCGACCGTGCCGGTTGGATAGGCACCGATAAACAGCGCGGGAAAGCGCAGAATCATATCGCCGATCACGCCACCGATGCCGTTGGGAAGTGGCCATGTTACCGGTGCGGGAAAACAGCCGAGTGACGCGGCGCCAACAAAAGCACCTGCGACCCATGCAACCAGACGTGCCGGAACCCTGTTGAATTTACGCCCGGCAATCAGGATGATCGCCCATGCCAGAACCGGCAAAAGCGACACGATCGACGACAGGCCGAAGAACTGCATCATGAGATCGGCGAAAATCGCGCCGCTATGGCCCAGAAGATTGGTTGGCTCGTTTGCCGTCGCGTAGGACAGGCTTGGGTCGGCAACATTCCATGTCGCAAGTGATGCGATACCAAGTGCGATCAGGGCAAGAAGCGTAAAGCCGCCTAGGGCCATAATCTGCCGCATGAAAAAGGCCGTCAGCACAAACCTGTTGTGACGACCATCGAATGTCGGAGAATTGGCTCTGCCCATGTCCTGAACCCGTTGCTTTTCTGGTTTTGGCAAGATTCGACAGATCGCCGAATCCCGGATTGACAGGGAAAACTAACCGCCTGCTGGTTAATACGATGTTAACCATGCGGTTTTTCGCTGCCTGGACTGACGTAAGCGGCAAACATTTCACAAAAAAAGGCCCGTCGAGACGGGCCTTTCATTTTCCGATCGGGTCCTAAGGACCTCTTGTCGTTTCTTAGGAGTGGTAAGCGGCTTCGCCGTGGGTTGCGAGGTCGAGACCTTCGCGCTCGGCTTCGACCGGTACACGCAGACCAACGATGACGTCGACGATCTTGTAGAGGATCGCGGAGACGATAGCGCACCAGACGATGGTGATAGCGACAGCGATGAACTGCGTCCAGACCTGCGAAGCGATCGAGAAGTCTTCCTTGCCGGTGCCGCCCAGCAGCGGCGAGGTGAAGATACCGGTGCCGAGGGCGCCGATGATGCCGCCGATGCCGTGAACGCCGAAGACGTCAGCGGTATCGTCGTAGCCGAACTTGTTCTTCACGACGGACACGAAGAAGTAGCAGACCGGCGAAACGATCAGGCCGAGTACGATTGCGCCCATCGGGCCAACGGAACCAGCAGCCGGCGTTACGGCAACCAGACCAGCGATCATGCCCGAAGCTGCGCCCAGCATGGATGCCTTGCCACGGGTGAAGCTTTCAACCACAGACCAGGAAACGACAGCAGCGGCCGTTGCGAGGAAGGTGTTCATGGTTGCGAGAACCGCACCGCCGGAAGCTTCGAGGTTGGAGCCAGCGTTAAAGCCGAACCAGCCGAACCACAGCATCGCAGCGCCGACGAGCGTCAGGGTCATGGAGTGCGGGGCCATCATGTCCTTGCCATAGCCGGTACGCTTGCCAACCATGATCGCGCCGATAAGACCGGCAACACCTGCGTTGATGTGAACGACTGTGCCGCCAGCGAAGTCAAGAGCGCCCATGCCGAAGATCAGGCCGTTTGCGTCCCAAACCATGTGCGCGACCGGGAAGTAGACAAACGTTGCCCACAAAACGGTGAAGAGGATGACAGCGGAGAACTTGATGCGTTCTGCGAATGCACCAACGATAAGGGCCGGTGTAATGGCCGCGAAGGTCATCTGGAAGGCGATGAAGGTGTATTCGTAGATAACGACGCCTTCAGAGAAGGTTGCCGAGGTGCTGTCGAGCGTTACACCCGAGAGGAAGAGTTTGCCGAAGCCGCCGAAATAAGGGCCGGTGCCGCCGCCAAAGGCGAATGAGTAACCGTAGATCACCCATACGAGCATCATGACTGCGGTGACGACCGTGCACTGCATCAGAACGGAGAGCATGTTCTTGGTGCGGACGAGACCGCCGTAGAACAAAGCGAGGCCGGGCAGGATCATGAACAGGACGAGGATCGTGCCGAGGAACATGAATGCGGTGTCGGCCTTTTCCGGGACCGGCGCTGCAGCGGCAGCGGCTGCGGGCGCAGCATCCTGGGCGAAAGCAATGGCCGGGGCCATCAGGGCCGCCGCACCGGCGCCCAAACGGCCAAGCGTGGAAAATTTGTTGAATTGCATGGTTGGAAGACTCCCCTGTCAGCCGTGCTTAAAGCGCTTCTGTGTTGGTTTCGCCGGTACGGATGCGCACGGCCTGTTCGATAGAGTAGACAAAGATCTTGCCGTCGCCGATCTGGCCGGTCTTGGCAGCGGACGCGATTGCTTCGACGGCCTTGTCCACTACGTCCGAGGCGACAGCGATCTCGATCTTCAGTTTGGGAAGAAAGCTCACTGCATATTCCGTGCCGCGATAAATTTCGGTGTGCCCCTTCTGGCGTCCGTAACCCTTCACTTCGGTCACGGTCAGGCCCTGGATGCCGACAGCGGTAAGGGCTTCGCGCACCTCGTCCAGCTTGAACGGCTTAATAATGGCCATCACAATTTTCATCTGGTTTCCCATCCTTTGTTTGTCCTCGGCACGGAGCCGACTCTCCTTGCCGCTGGCAGATCAGTAACAGCGACTAACGACATACATTCAAAGGGCGTGCCAGTTTTAGTGGTATAGGTAAGTTATTGAAATATAAAAATTATATGACGTGCGTCTGAAAAAGCGGCATTTGATGCCGCATTTTGCGTCTATAAAATGTGCGATTTCGAGAAAAAGCACATTATTTAATCATTTGCTCTTTTGCGAATCAGACCCTCTTGGGCGACCGATGCGATCAGCTCACCCGTTCGGGTGAAAATGCTGCCGCGGGTAAGGCCTCTCGCACCTGATGTGCTGGGGCTGTCTTGTGTATAGAGAAGCCAATCGTCCAGCTTGGTCGGACGATGAAACCACATGGCATGATCGAGGCTTGCCACCTGGATTGCCGGGTCAAAAATCGTTGTGCCATGTGCGTAGAGCGACGTGTCAAGCAGTGTCATGTCTGAGAGATAGGCAAGAATGGCGGACTGAAAATGCGGGTTATCGGGGACGCTACCAACGGCACGGACCCAGATATCCTGGTGCGGCTCCAGTTTTTCCCTGGAGATGTAATGGGTCAGGGAAACCGGTCTGATTTCGATTGGCCTCTTGTTCGCCCAGTATTTGCGAATCGATGCCGGCGCCTTGGCAAGGAATGCTGCCTGCATCTGCTCTTCGCTCATCAGTTTTTCCGGCGGCGTCACGTCTGGCATTTTGATCTGATGGGTGAAGCCATCTTCGTAGATCTGGAATGAAGCGGACATGGAGAAGATTGCCTTTCCATGCTGCACGGCGACCACCCGGCGCGTACAGAAACTCGATCCGTCGCGGATGCGTTCGACCTGATAGACGATGGGCACAAGCGGATCGCCAGGCCGCATGAAATAGGCATGCAAGGAATGGATGAACCGATCTTCGTCGACCGTCCTTTGAGCCGCGATCAGCGCCTGAGCAATAACCTGGCCGCCGAAAACACGCTGCCATCCGATCTGAGGGCTTTCGCCTCTAAAAAGGTTTTCCTCCAGCTTCTCGAGGTCGAGTGTGGCGATCAGGTTTTCCATGGGATCTGACGTTTGCGAAGGATGCGACATTTTTTCGGCCTGCTCCGGCTGTAGGAATACGTCACATCGTCTATAGTGTGACCATGATGTGTGCACAAGGATTTGAGGAGAAGCGCAATGCTTGACGTGGTGGTAGCCGGAGGCGGGTATGTCGGACTTTCCGTTGCTGTCGCAATAAAGCAGGCTGCGCCGCATCTTGGTGTGCAGGTGATCGAGGCGGCGCCGGAGGATGTCTGGAAGAAGGATTTCCGGGCTTCCGCCATAATCGCGGCGGCAACACGCATGCTCGATGTGTTCGGTATCTGGGATGAAATCGCACCCGAAGCGCAACCGATCCACAAGATGATCGTCACCGATTCAAAGACGGCTGATCCGGTTCGTCCGGTGTTTCTGACCTTTGATGGTGCCGTCGAAGAAGGCAAGCCATTTGCCCACATGATCCCGAATGTTGCGATGGTTGGAGCGCTGCGCGGTCTGTGTCAGCGCCTTGGCGTCGAAATCCGTCATGGTCTTAGCGTTTCCGGTTTTTCTGCTGGCCCACAGTCAACGTCGGTGACGTTGTCGGATGGTACATCCGTAGACACGAAGCTTCTGGTTGCCTGTGACGGTGTTCGCTCCGCGCTGCGCGACATGGCAGGCATAAAAACGGTTCACTGGGGATATGACCAGTCCGGCATCGTTACCACGGTCGAGCATGAACGCCCGCATAACGGCTGCGCCGAGGAGCATTTCCTGCCATCTGGTCCTTTTGCCATTCTGCCACTCAAGGGCAATCGTTCGTCGCTGGTCTGGACTGAACGGACGGCGGATGCCAACCGCCTGATTGCATCCGACGACCTTGTCTTCGAGGAAGAGCTCGAACGTCGCTTCGGGCATAAACTCGGTTCTATCCGTCCTGTGGGTGGGCGGAACGCATTTCCGCTGGGACTGACGCTTTCGCGGGCGTTCATCGCTCCGCGCTTGGCTTTGGCGGGCGATGCTGCCCACGGTATCCACCCCATTTCCGGCCAGGGGCTCAATCTTGGTTTCAAGGATGTCGCCGCACTTGCCGAAACGGTCATTGAAGCCGATCGGCTGGGACTGGATATCGGCTCTGTCAATGTGCTGGAGCGTTACCAGGCCTGGCGACGTTTCGATACGTTGCGCATGGGGATAACGACGGATGTTCTCAACCGGCTTTTCTCGAATGACGTCGGTCCTATTCGCGTCGCGCGCGATTTCGGTCTTGGTGTTGTTGATCGCCTGCCGGGGTTGAAATCCTACTTCATTGGACAGGCCGCTGGCACCACCGATAAAAACGCGCCGCGCCTCCTCGCCGGCCAGGCGCTTTAAGGCGGCTGTTTCGCCATGTTTGACGGTGGATGCCGAAGAGGCGCTTGACAGCCCGAATCCCGGATTCGATGCTTAAATTACCCTTTGGGATGCTCGCACTTATCCGGATTCACAATCTGGTATGCCGTTTTCGATTCCTGTCCATATGTTGCCGTGAACAAAAAATGAATCAGCTCGAGTCAGCGATTCGTATTCGATTCGTTCTCAAACTGTTCCGTACCCGAATCAAAAGAATGCGTCGCCGGATTCTTTTTTTGTAATAAGCGTATGAATTTATTATGGAAAATTAACAGGCATTGCACGTTCCGCGACTTCATTGATGACGGGCTATTGCCTTTCGCCGTCGCTGTTGCCATGTGTGTTTCAGTGCAGTCGCATCCTTGGTAACGAGGCGTGCGGCGGACAATAGCAGTCGATTTCGCGGACAGTACGTTGAATTTTCGCCCCATGATCCTGAGCGGCCGCGGTGTCACGGCCGTTCTCGGCCCCACCAATACCGGCAAGACGCATTACGCCATCGAGCGCATGGTCGCGCATGGTAGTGGTGTCATCGGTCTTCCGCTGCGATTGCTGGCGCGGGAAGTCTATACGCGTCTGGTTGAAAAAGTGGGCGCTGCCAATGTCGCGCTGATCACCGGCGAAGAAAAGATCGCTCCCCCCAAGGCAAAATATTCTGTCTGTACCGTCGAGGCGATGCCGCGTGAGACAAATGCTGCCTTCGTAGCGATCGATGAGGTCCAGCTCGCCGGTGATCTGGAGCGCGGACACATTTTCACCGATCGGGTGCTTCATCTGCGGGGGCGGGAAGAAACACTGCTTCTGGGCGCCGGTACGATGCGGCCGATACTGGAAAAACTGCTGCCGGGCATTGTTGTGGTCGAGCGCCCGCGCTTGTCGCAACTTTTTTATGCGGGTCAGAAAAAGATCACCCGTTTGCCGCAACGCACGGCCATCGTGGCGTTTTCCGCCGATGAGGTCTATGCGATTGCCGAACTGGTGCGCCGGCAGCGCGGCGGCGCGGCCGTTGTTCTCGGCGCGCTTTCGCCGCGTACGCGCAACGCGCAGGTTGGTCTCTATCAATCCGGCGACGTCGAATATCTCGTTGCGACCGACGCTATCGGCATGGGGCTCAATCTTGATGTCGATCACGTCGCTTTTGCGCAGGATCGCAAATTCGACGGTTATCAGTTTCGCAATCTCAATCCGGCTGAAATGGGTCAGATCGCCGGTCGTGCCGGTCGCCATCTCCGGGATGGGACCTTTGGCGTTACCGGCCGTGTAGATCCTTTCGATGATGAACTGGTGGAGCGCATTGAGACGCATCAGTTCGATGCCGTCAAAGTGCTGCAATGGCGAACCAAGAATTTCGATTTTTCGTCGATCGGCAATCTGCGTTTGAGTCTTGATGCCGCACCGACCATTCAGGGACTGTCGCGTGCGCTCCCAGCCATCGACCAGCAGGCACTCGAATATCTGTCGCGATATCCCGAGATCATCGACGTTACGACCAGCCCCGAACGGGTGGAAAAGTTGTGGGAGGCCTGTGCGCTTCCGGACTATCGTCGCATTGCACCTGCCCAGCACGCCGATCTGATCTCGACACTCTATTTCGACCTCGTCAAACGCGGTACTGTGAATGAAGATTTCATGGCCGAACAGGTGCGCCGGGCGGACCGCACTGATGGAGAGATCGATACGCTGTCTGCAAGGATTGCGCAGATCAGAACATGGACTTATGTATCGAACCGCCCAGGATGGCTTGCCGATCCGACACACTGGCAAGAAAAGACTCGGGAAATCGAAGATCGATTGTCCGATGCGCTACATGAAAGGTTGACGAAACGCTTTGTTGATCGCAGGACATCTGTGCTCATGAGGCGCCTGAGAGAGAATGCGATGCTTGAAGCTGAAATCAGTGTGAATGGTGATGTCTTCGTAGAAGGTCATCACGTCGGCCAGTTGGCCGGGTTCCGGTTTACGCCGGCACCGGGAACGGAAGGGCCGGATCAGAAGGCCGTACAGTCTGCGGCGCAAAAGGCGCTTGCGCTAGAATTCGAGGCGCGTGCTGCGCGTCTGCATGCCAGCGGCAATGGCGACCTTGCTTTAAGCTCCGATGGCCTCGTGCGCTGGTTGGGCGAGCCGGTGGCGCGTCTTGCTGCGGGCGACAATATCATGAAGCCGCGGGTCATCCTGCTGGCTGACGATCAGTTGACGGGCAATGCCCGTGACCATGCGGTGGCGCGTGTCGAACGTTTCGTCAATCATCAGATTGCGACCGTGCTGAAGCCGCTCGACGATATCTCCCGCGCCGAAGACCTTCAGGGTCTGGCAAAGGGACTGGCGTTCCAGCTCGTTGAAAATCTTGGCGTACTGTTCCGCCGCGATGTCGCCGAAGAGGTGAAGTCGCTGGATCAGGACATGCGCGCCTCGATGCGCCGCTACGGTGTGCGTTTCGGTGCGTACCACGTTTTCCTGCCGGCGCTTCTCAAGCCCGCACCGGCAGAACTGGTGACGCTGCTCTGGGCCTTGAAGAATGACGGATTGGGCAAGCCTGGCTATGGCGACCTGATCCCTGTTCTGGCTGCGGGCCGTACGTCCGTTGTTACCGACCCGAGCTTCGAACGCATGTTCTACAAGCTTGCCGGCTTCCGTTTCCTCGGAAAGCGTGCGGTTCGTATCGACATTCTCGAGCGTCTGGCGGACCTCATCCGTCCGTTGCTGCAGTGGAAGCCAGGCCAGCAGTTGCGGCCGGAGGGTGCCTATGACGGTCGCCGTTTCACAACGACGACGGCCATGCTGTCCATTCTCGGTGCAACGCTCGACGATATGGAAGAGATCCTGAAGGGTCTTGGCTACCGTGCTGATCAGGTGACGGCGGAAGAAGCGCAGGCGTTCCTCGCAAGCCAGAGCGGTGAGCCTGCCAAGGCCGACGACGCTGGTGCAGTGGATGCAGCCGAGGCTGCCCACGACGACGCAGATCCGCAGGATGCATCCGAGGGTGAAGCTGTTGCCGAGGCACCGGCGGCAGAGGTTGCTGTTGCGGAAGCTCCCGCAGCCGATGCATCGGCTGGCGAAGTTGCCGAGCCGAAGCCTGTGTTGTTGTGGCGTCCAGGTGGCCGCAACGAAAACCAGCGTGGCGAGAATCGCCGCCCGGGTAATCGTGGCCAGGGTCGCGAGCAGGGTGGACGTGAGCAGGGCGAGCGTCGTGGCGAAGGCCGTCGCGACAACCGTGAGGCATCCAATGGTGGTGATGGCGAGCGTAAGCGCGATGGTGGTCGTCCTGATCGCGGCAACCGCAACGATCGTAATGATCGCGGCGAGCGTAAGGACAGGCCGGATCGCAACGATCGTGGTGGCAAGCCCCAGCAGGGCCAGCGCTTCGAGGCCAAGCCGCCCCGTAAGGAAAAGCCGCTTGATCCGGATTCACCCTTTGCAAAGCTCGCTGCTCTCAAGGAGCAGCTGAAGAAGTAAGTCTATGGGAAGCAAGGAACAGTCACCGGAAAGTACGCGCCAGCGTCTGGACAAGTGGCTGTTCTTTGCTCGCATGGCCAAATCCCGATCGGTTGCCCAGGGCTATATCCAGTCCGGTCTGGTACGGGTAAACGATACGGTCATCCGCCACTCCAGTCACATGGTCAAGGCGGGCGACAGACTGGACATTCGCTTCGAGCGGATGGATCGCGTGCTGATCGTGAAAGGTGGCGGAGAGCGCCGCGGGCCTTTCGAGGAAGCAAAGCTCCTTTACGACGACATCACGCCGCCCCGCGAGCCGGGAGAGCGGATAACGCATCTCGAGCAGGCAATGCGACTGCCGGGCTCCGGGCGCCCGACGAAAAAAGAGCGCCGTGCGCTCGACAAGTTCATTTCAGACGCTGGCGAAGACCGCGATTAGAATAAGCGTCTACGTACGCTCCCAATTCAGAACTGTTTATCCTTGCCATTGGATGACAAACGCATTACGTCACATGCGAAAATGCCCTGTCTGAAAATCCGGGCGACGGCTTGTGTTCCGAAGCCCAATGACCCGGCCTGCATATTCTGGAGTTCATCATGACGTATGTCGTGACCGATAATTGCATCCGCTGCAAATATACCGACTGTGTTGAAGTCTGCCCCGTCGATTGTTTCTACGAAGGCGAAAACTTCCTTGCCATCAATCCTGACGAATGCATCGACTGCGGCGTGTGCGAACCGGAATGTCCCGCCGAGGCCATCAAGCCCGATACGGAGCCAGGTCTCGACAAGTGGTTGAAGCTGAACGCCGAATATGCCGCCGTCTGGCCCAACATCACCGTCAAGCGCGATCCCATGCCGGAAGCCAAGGAAATGGATGGCGTGGAAGGCAAGCTGGAGCTTTACTTCTCCGCTGAAGCCGGTCAGGGCGACTAAGCACCACATCAGATGATTTCAGAAGCTCCGGTCTAGAAGCCGGGGCTTTTGTTTTATCCGGATCGACCCGATTGCAGCGTCGTTGCGAGCAGCGTCAGCAAGGCCACGCTTTCCTCCAGGCTTTGTCGCTGGCGGCTTTGCAGGATAGCCGCCTGCAAACGGTTCATTTCCCTGGCGATCGCCGCTGGTTGCCACGTGCGCAGCGCTCTTTCGATCACCGGTTTACGACGAAAATGAATGTGCCGTCCAAGTGTCTGCATGACCTGTCCGGCCTGCAGTTTTTTCTCATCCATTTCCGCGCGCATCTGGTCCAGAAGCTGAAACTGTTTCAGGCAGCCTTGAAGGACAAGGAAAATCGGCGTCTTCGACGCAATGATCTTCTGCGTCGCATGGAAGAAGGCGTTTCGATCACCTTTCAGGATGGCATCGACGGCATCGTCGGTCGAAATCGCGCTGGCATCGCCGATGATCGCCATCACGTCGTCTTCCTCAATCACCTCCATGCCACGGCCGTAAAGTGCGAGCTTGCGGATCTCATTGCGGGAGGCAATGCGGTCGCCGCCGAGCGATTCAATGAGGCGCTGGCGTGCAGCGGGTGCGATGCGCAGATTGTCTCCGGACAGTTCCTGGTCGATCAGGGCATTAAGAGCACGGGCATCGTCGGCGTAGCAGGGGATCGCGGCGATCGACCGGGCGGGCTCGGCGATCTTGCGCAGTCCCGTTCCCTTCTTGAGGTCGCCCGCTTCAATAATCAGGAAGCTTGCCTCCGGCGGTGTTTCGGCAAGAACCTGAAGCGCATCAACGAGCGCTTTTTCGGCCGCCGCGTTCTTGACCCAGACGAGTTTCTCTCCGCCGAACAGCCCGATGGCATTGACTTCATCGAGAAGCCGGCCCGGATCGCCCTGAAGATCGGAAGCACTCAGTTTCAACGACGCGAAAGCATCATCGGGATCAATGCCCGTTTTCTTGGCAATGAGGCCTGCGCGTTCGGAGACAAGACCGCGATCAGGGCCATAAATCACAAAAATGCGAAAACGCTCCGCCGGGTTTTCGGCGAAGCGCTCGAATTCATGAGACTTTATTTCCGTCATCGCGCCCGGTCTCAGCGGCCGAGCGTGGCGGCGATATCCGTACGGATGATTTCAGCCAGTTCGCGTGCTGCGCGGTTTTCTGCGTCGCGGATCGCACGGATCTTTGCGAATTCCTGCTGCGGCAGATCGACCTGTGCGGTCACGCTGCGGCGCGCAGAGCGGAGGATCTGTCCATCGGACACGCGCGTCAGCACGTATTGACCATTCATCACCACGCGGCCCGGGTAGGGACCATCGTAGTTGTTGTTGGTTCGCGACGTCAGATCGTAGTTTTCGACTTCGGTGGAGGTCGCACTCGAGCTGACTGTCATCTTGAGATTGTACTGAGCCGTAGCAGGTTCGCCAGCGCCGCCAGAAGCCAGGAAGATCAGGTTGTTGCGAACTTCCTGGGAGATTCTGTCATGCGCAGGAGCGAAGCTGACAGCCGCCAGCCTCTCTTTCGTTCCCGACGCTTCGCCGTAGAGCGGCCGGGCCTGGCACCCGGCAAGAACGCCAGCCACCAGCACGACGGAAAGTGCCGCCGCAGTGCGGCTCCATCTCGAAAATGCGTCAGACAACAATGTTCACAATCCTTTGCGGAACCACGATGACTTTCTTGGGCTCGCCGCCGGCAAGAAGAGATTTGACGGCATCCAGCGCAAGGGCGGCCGCACGGACGGCATCTTGATCCGCATCGCGCGCGATTGTCAATTCGCCACGCTTCTTGCCATTAACCTGCACCGGCATAGTGACGTCGTTTTCCTCGACCAGCGCGGGAACGAACGTCGGCCAGGGGCTCTGCGCCACAAGACCGTCATTGCCAAGCACGGACCAGCATTCTTCGGCCAGGTGCGGTGTCATCGGCGCGATCATGCGAATCAAAATTTCGACGGCATCGCGCGCCGCTGCCTTGACGTCCTCTGACTTGCCACCAGCCGACACGTCGGCGAGCGGGCCGGCCAGTGCGTTGACCAGTTCGTAGATGCGGGCGATGGCCTTGTTGAAGGCCAGCTTGTCCAGATCTTCCTGAACCGCCTTCAGCGTCTTGTGCGCAGCCTTCGAGGCAGCCAAGCCTGCGCCTTCCGTCGCAGGCTTTCCTGTCACGGCCTTCAACTCTTCGGCGGCCTCGCCGATGATGCGCCAGACGCGCTGTACGAAGCGGTGTGCGCCTTCAACGCCGGATTCAGACCAGATGACGTCACGGTCCGGCGGAGAGTCGGACAGAACGAAGAAGCGGGCAGTGTCAGCGCCATAAGATGCGATGATATCGTCCGGATCGACAACGTTCTTTTTCGACTTCGACATTTTCTCGATCGAGCCGATCTTCACCTCGTCGCCAGACGACAACAGGAATGCACGACGGTTGCCGTCCGTTTCGTCGATCCGCAGGTCCGCAGGTGCGATCCATTCGCGCGCAGTCCCTTCACCGCGGCTGTAAGTCTCATGCACCACCATACCCTGCGTGAAGAGGCCCTTGAATGGTTCCTTCACGTCGACATGGCCGGTCTCGCGCATCGCACGGGTAAAGAAGCGCGAATAGAGCAGGTGCAGGATCGCATGTTCAATGCCGCCGATATACTGATCGACCGGCAGCCAGCGATTGGCAACCTTTGGATCGGTCGGCTCGTCTTCCCACGGTGCGGTAAAGCGCGTGTAATACCAGCTCGAATCGACAAAAGTATCCATGGTGTCGGTTTCACGACGTGCGTCTGCACCGCACTGTGGGCAGGCAACGTGACGCCATGTCGGGTGACGATCCAGCGGGTTGCCCGGAACGTCGAATGTCACATCGTCAGGCAGCTTGACCGGCAATTGCTTTTTCGGAACCGGAACGACGCCGCAGACTTCGCAATGAATGACCGGGATCGGGCAGCCCCAATAGCGCTGGCGGGAGATACCCCAGTCACGCAGGCGGAAATTGACCTTGCGCTCTGCCTGCGGCGCGTTGCCCAGGGTCTGAGCGGACAGCTTCTGCACGATCGCTTCAAATGCGTCTGCCGTCTTCATTCCGTTCAGGAACTGTGAATTGATCATCACGCCGTCATCGACATAAGCTGTGTCGCCAACAGTGAAGTTATCCTGATCCGGGCCTTCAGGCGCAACAACCGCAACGACCGGCAGGCCGTACTTGCGCGCGAAATCCAGGTCGCGTTGGTCGCCGGACGGGCAGCCGAAGATTGCACCGGTGCCGTAGTCCATCAACACGAAGTTGGCGATGTAGACCGGCAGTTCCCAAGTCGGGTCCAGCGGGTGAACGACCTTCACGCCAGTGTCCACGCCCTTTTTCTCGGCCGTTTCCAAAGCTGCGAGCGAAGTGCCATGACGACGGCACTCATCGCAGAATTCGGCGATGGCCGGGTTCTTTGCGGACAGTTCCCTGGCCAGCGGATGATCGGCGGCAATGGCGATGAACGATGCACCGAACAACGTGTCCGGGCGTGTGGTGTAAACGGTGATATCCGAAAAACCTTCCGGCGCTGTCGCCGCAACTGTCTGCCAACGCAGCGACAGGCCCTCGGATCGGCCAATCCAGTTCTTCTGCATCAAGCGAACTTTTTCCGGCCACTGGTCCAGCGTATCCAGTTCGTCCAGCAGATCCTGGCTGAAATCCGTAATGCGGAAGAACCATTGCGTCAGTTCGCGCTGTTCGACTAGAGCGCCGGAGCGCCAGCCGCGACCGTCGATCACTTGTTCGTTAGCCAGAACCGTATGGTCGACCGGGTCCCAGTTGACCTTGGACTGCTTGCGATAGACCAGGCCCTTTTCCATGAAGTCGATGAACAACGCCTGCTGGCGGTGGTAGTAGTCCACGTCACAGGTGGCAAATTCGCGGGTCCAATCCAGGGACAGGCCCATGGACTTCAGCTGACCGCGCATCGTGGCGATGTTCTGGTAGGTCCAGTCCTTTGGATGAACCTTGTTCTGCATGGCAGCGTTTTCGGCGGGCATGCCGAAAGCGTCCCAGCCCATTGGGTGCAGAACGTTGAAACCGCGCGCGCGCTTGTAACGCGCAACAACATCGCCCATGGCGTAGTTGCGCACATGGCCCATGTGGATGCGGCCCGATGGATACGGGAACATCTCTAGAACGTAATATTTCTCACGCGGGTCGCTGTTGTCGGTGACGAAAACATTGTCTTCGTTCCATTTCTGCTGCCAGCGCGGCTCGGCGTCGCGAGGATTGTAACGTTCGATGGCCATGTCTTTAGAAATCCGGGTATCGAGGGGAAAAATTTGCGCTGACCTTCACCATGAAACGACCGGGGCGTCAAGTTTGGCGGGGCATTAGGACGTTCAAACTTGGCCAGCGCTCATCAAATGGTGCGAAACCTGCTTGGCATCAAGGCTGCAGGCGTCTAGTTAGCGTTGAAAACGGTTCAAACGAAGGTCCTCCAATGGAAATCGAAGCGCGCCTTGAAGATGTCAGGCACCGGATTGCGGATGTTGCTGAAAAATCCGGTCGCAAGGCGGATGATGTTACACTTGTTGCCGTTTCGAAGACTTTTGACGCTGAGGCGATTGAGCCGGTGATCGACTGTGGTCAGCGCGTTTTCGGTGAGAACCGTGTGCAGGAGGCGCAAGGCAAATGGCCGGCGCTGAAAGAGAAGACTCCTGATATCGAACTGCATCTGATCGGACCGCTGCAATCCAACAAGGCAGCAGACGCCGTGGAACTGTTCGACGTCATCCAGGGTGTCGATCGGGAAAAAATTGCCCGTGCTCTTGCTGCAGAATGCGAAAAGCAGGGACGACATCTTCGTTTTTATGTGCAGGTCAATACGGGGCTTGAAGAACAGAAAGCCGGTATCGATCCGCGCGAAACGGCAGCCTTTGTCGCTTTTTGTCGTGACGAATTGAAGATGCCGGTCGAGGGGCTGATGTGCATCCCCCCGGCAGATGAAAATCCTGGCCCGCATTTTGCGCTTTTGGCCAAGCTCGCCGCTCAGTGTGGCCTCGAGAAGCTTTCCATGGGCATGTCCGGCGATTTCGAGACAGCCGTGGAGTTTGGCGCAACCAGTGTTCGTGTCGGCTCAGCGATTTTCGGTGCTCGCTGACGCTGAGTTAGGGAAAAACACTAAGCCTTTAACAAAAAACCCGGCTTTGAAGCCGGGTTTTGTAAATCCGATGACTGCAAACGAATCAGTACTGATCGTCCTCATCTTCGTCGGTCTTGGTCGACTTCAACGAGCTCAGCTTTCTGAATACGGCGTCGGCGTCGATCTGCTCTTCTTCTTCACGCTGGAAGCTGTAGTTCAGGCCTTCGGTCGCTGCTGCAGGCTGCAGCGTGTTGTCCAGCTCTTCTGCAGTTGGCAGCGGACGGCCGCGCGATGCGCGTTCGACTTCAAGGTCGAGATCGATCTGGCTGCAGAGACCGAGCGTTACCGGGTCCATCGGCGTAAGGTTGGCCGAGTTCCAGTGCGTACGATCGCGAATCTGCTCGATGGTGGACTTGGTCGTGCCAACGAGGCGCGAAATCTGCGCGTCCTTCAGTTCAGCATGGTTACGGACCAGCCAGAGAATGGCATTCGGACGGTCCTGACGCTTGGAAACCGGCGTATAACGCGGGCCACGGCGCTTGGATTCCGGCACGCGAACCTTTGGCTCGGAAAGTTTCAGCTTGTGGTTCGGATTGCCTTCAGCGCGGACAATCTCGTCACGGGAAAGCTGTCCGGTTGCAATGGGGTCGAGACCCTTGATGCCCTGCGCGGCTTCACCGTCGGCAATTGCCTTCACTTCGAGCGGATGCAGCTTGCAGAACGTAGCGATCTGATCGAACGACAGCGCGGTGTTATCAACCAGCCATACGGCGGTCGCCTTTGGCATGAGCAATTGTTGAGCCATAGATACAATCCTTCTGTCCGTCCGCGCCGGTGTCGCGGGCCGTGGGTACTAACCACTAATTTCCGGGATATGGAGGCTCTATAGCTGCATTGCATCAGAATTGCAATTCTTTGTGCAACAAATGACCTTTGTCTAATTGCCGTACGAAGTTGAACTGCTATGAATTGAACACATGTCTGAGGTGGGAGTCTTGGGCAGAAAACAAGACATATCTGGTTCCAGGAGGAGTTCATGTCTGCCAAAATCTATCCGGTGCTCAAGTCGGCAAAGGCCCGTACGCTCATTGACAACGAGCGCTACCAGAAATGGTATCAGGAGAGCGTCGAGGACCCGGAAAAGTTCTGGGACAAGCACGGTCGGCGGATCGACTGGTTCAAGCCATATACCAAGGTCAAGAACACCTCGTTTCGCGGGCGCGTGCCGATCAAGTGGTTTGAGGACGGTCTTACCAACGTTTCTTACAACTGTATCGACCGGCATCTGAAGACGCATGGCGAACGTACCGCGATCATCTGGGAAGGCGACAATCCCTATATCGACAAGAAGATCACCTACAATCAGCTTTATGATTACGTCTGCCGTCTTGCGAACGTCCTGAAGAAGCATGGCGTCAAAAAGGGTGACCGCGTTACCATCTATATGCCGATGATCCCGGAGGCAGCTTATGCGATGCTGGCTTGCGCGCGTATCGGCGCCATTCATTCCGTGGTTTTCGGTGGTTTCTCGCCCGAAGCGCTGGCGGGCCGCATCGTCGATTGCCAGTCGACGTTCGTTATCACCTGCGATGAAGGCGTGCGTGGTGGCAAGCCGATCCCGCTGAAGGAAAATACCGATAAGGCGATCGACATTGCGGCGAAGCAATATGTTATCGTCAACAAGGTTCTGGTGGTCCGCCGCACCGGCGGGAAGACCGGCTGGGCACCCGGCCGCGATGTCTGGTACCATCAGGAAATTGCCACCGTGAAACCGGATTGCCCGCCCGTGAAGATGAGGGCGGAAGATCCGCTTTTCATTCTTTATACGTCCGGCTCCACCGGCAAACCAAAGGGCGTTCTGCACACGACGGGCGGATATCTCGTCTATACCTCGATGACGCACGAATATGTGTTCGATTACAAGGATGGAGAGGTCTACTGGTGTACGGCCGACGTTGGCTGGGTGACCGGACATTCCTATATCGTATACGGACCGCTGGCGAACTGCGCGACAACGCTGATGTTCGAGGGCGTGCCCAATTTCCCGGATCAGGGACGTTTCTGGGAGGTGATCGACAAGCACAAGGTCAATATCTTCTATACGGCGCCAACAGCTTTGCGTTCGCTGATGGGCGCGGGTGACCAGTTTGTCACGCGCTCGTCGCGCTCCAGCATCCGTCTGCTCGGCACCGTGGGCGAGCCGATCAACCCGGAAGCCTGGGAGTGGTATTACCACGTCGTCGGTGAGGACAAGAGCCCGATCGTCGATACATGGTGGCAGACGGAGACTGGTGGTATCCTGATTTCGCCTCTGCCGGGTGCGACCGATCTGAAGCCCGGATCGGCGACACGACCGTTCTTTGGCGTACAGCCACAGCTTGTCGACGCGGAAGGCAACGTTCTGGAAGGCCCGGCCGACGGGAACCTGTGCATCACCGACAGTTGGCCCGGTCAGTCGCGCAGTGTCTATGGCGATCACCAGCGTTTCATCGACACCTACTTCTCCACTTACAAGGGCAAGTATTTCACCGGCGATGGCTGCCGTCGCGACGAGGACGGATATTACTGGATTACCGGCCGCGTCGACGATGTGCTCAACGTATCTGGCCACCGACTTGGCACAGCGGAAGTGGAATCGGCGCTGGTGTCGCACCATCTGGTTTCGGAAGCGGCGGTTGTCGGTTATCCGCATGCCATCAAGGGGCAGGGCATCTATTGCTATGTGACGCTGATGGCCGGACAGAACGGTGACTATGCGCTTCGCGAGGAACTGGTGAAACACGTGCGCAATGAGATCGGGCCGGTCGCCACGCCTGACAAGATCCAGTTCGCACCCGGTCTGCCGAAGACACGCTCCGGCAAGATCATGCGCCGTATTCTCAGAAAAATCGCCGAAGACGATTTCGGAGCCTTGGGAGACACCTCGACACTTGCCGATCCTGCTGTGGTCGAAGATCTCATCGCCAACCGGCAGAACCGGCTGGCGGCGTCCTGATCGTCCAACTGTCTTGAAAAGGCTGCTTCGGCAGCCTTTCTTCTTGCCGATGGCACAAACAAAAACACCCGGAGGCGGAACCTCCGGGTGTTTTTTATTCCATGTCAGTGCGATTACTGACCGCGGATCTTCTTCAGGTCCGCGAGAACGGCGTCAACGACGTCAGCGCCGATTTCAGCCTTGTGCTTTTCGTAAACGACCATCGACTTTTCGCGGATACGGGCCTGCTCTTCAGCCGACAGCGTGTTCACTTCGAGGCCGGCAGCCTTGATCTTTTCCAGGGACTTCTGGTTCAGATCGCGGATGACCTTGCGCTCTTCGTCACGGCCAACGGCCGCGCACTCGCGCAGGGCAGCCTGCTCTTCAGGAGCGTAGCTGTCGAAGATCGGCTTGGAGAAGAGGAACAGGAACGGCGTGTAAGCGTGGTTCGTTTCCGTGATGTACTTCTGGACTTCGTAGAACTTGGACGTATCGATCGTGACGTAGGGGTTTTCCTGCGCGTCGATTGCGTTGGTTTCAAGTGCGGAGAAGACTTCGCCGAAAGCCATCGGCGTTGCGTTGGCACCGAGGTTCTGGAAGGTGTCAAGGAAGATATTGTTCTGCATCACGCGAACCTTCAAGCCGGAGAAATCTTCCCACTTGTTAACAGCGTGCTTGGAGTTCGACAGGTTGCGGAAACCGTTTTCCCAGTAAGCCAGGTTTACGAGACCCTGCTCTTCCAGCTTCTTGTTCATCATGTTGCCGAACTCACCGTCCATAACGGCGTCAGCTTCCTGAGCGTTGGAGAACAGGAACGGCAGGTCGAACACGCCGAGAGCCGGGATCAGGCCAACGAGCGGCGACGAGGACGTCACAACGGCTTCCTGAACGCCGGAGCGCAGCGCCTGGGTTGCCTGAAGATCGCCGCCGAGAGCGCCGCCCCAGAATGCCGTCAGTTTCAGCTTGCCGCCCGACTTGTCGTCGAGGCAAGCCTGCATCGCCTTGATGCCGTTGCCGACCGGGTGGTCGGCATTGATGCCGTTCGAAACACGGATGTTGCGGCTGCTGAATTCAGCCATCGCAGGTGCTGATGCGCCAACGGCGAAAGCGATTGCAGTGGTGGTCAGAAGAAGCTTTCTCATAATATCCTCCCTTGGATTTGTGAGCGAGAAGCGGATTGCGGATTAACGGAGATACTGCAGCGGAACCATAACGATGTCCGGGAAGATGACGAGCAACGCCAGGACAATGGTTTCGGCTACAAGGAACGGCCAAACGCCGATCGTTACCTTGCCCAGCGGAATGCGTCCCACGCCGCTGACGACGTTCAGCACGACGCCAACCGGAGGGGTAATCAGGCCGATGGCGTTGTTGATGATGAAGAGTACGCCAAAGTAGACCGGATCGATACCTGCCTGTTTGATGATTGGCATCAAAACAGGTGTCAGGATCAGGATGGTCGGCGTCAGGTCGAGTGCGGTGCCGACGACGAAGACGAGGATCATGATGACGACCATCAGGAGCATCGGGCGGTCGATCAGCGGCTCGATATAGCCTGCAACTTCGTTTGGAATGTTGGCAGCGGTGATAAGCCATGCGGAAACCAGCGCGGCGCAGACCAGGAACATGATGATCGAGGTGCTTTTCGCGGCACGCAGGAGAACATGGAAGAGGTCTGCAGGCTTCAGTTCGCGGTAGATCACCATGCCGACGAACAGAGCGTAGGCGGCGGCCACGACAGCGGCTTCGGTCGGGGTCATGATGCCGGCCTTGATGCCGCCGAGGATGATGACCGGCATGCCGAGCGCCCAGCCGGCGCGAGCCGTCGCAGCCAGACGTTCTTTCGCAGTCGTTCTTGGCAGCGGCTGAACATTGTCCTTACGCACGACGATAAGCCAGGCGATGATCAGCGAGATACCCATCAGGATGCCCGGAACGATACCGGCAAGGAAGAGCTGCGTGATCGAGACGTTTGCGGCGACGCCGAAAACGATGAAGGCCATGGACGGCGGGATGACCGGAGCAATGATGCCGCCTGCGGCGATCAGACCACCGGAGCGCGGAATATTGTAACCGGCTTTTGCCATCATCGGGATCAGGATCGCCGCGAGTGCTGCGGTATCAGCTGCTGCCGAACCGGAGATGCTGGCCATAATGATGGCGGCAACGATTGCAACGATACCAAGACCGCCGCGGATGTGGCCGACGAGAGCTATCGCGAAGTCGATGATGCGGCGGGAAAGGCCGCCGGAGTTCATCAGTTCGCCGGCAAGAATGAAGAAGGGAATAGCCAGCAGCGTGAAGGTATCAGCGCCCGAGATCATGTTCTGAGCAATGATCTGAGTGTTGAACATGCCCATGTAAGCCATGAGCACGACGCCACAGAACATCAGCGAGAATGCGACGGGAACGCCAATCGCCATAGCTCCCAGCAGAGAGCCGACAAAAACGAAAAGTGTCATGGTATCAGCGCTCCGAAAGCTGTTCGATCGTCAGGTTCTCGCCCGCAAACTGGGCGACTTCATCATCGGTCACGCGGCCCGTGAGATAACGGTAGAGGCGTTCGAGCGCGATGATGAACATCAGGCCGCCGGTAAACATGCCAACGCCGTAGACCCAGATCATTGAGAGCTTGGTTACGGGGGCGTGCATGCTGGCGTTGATGCCGGACTGCTTCCAGGTTCCCCAGAAGAAAATGGCGGAACAGACAAGAATGATGATGTTCGAGATGATCATGCAGAAGACGCGTGCGCGTCGCGACAGGAACATGACGAGCGTTTCGATGCCCATGTGGCTGTTCTCGCGAAAGGTGAGAACGGCACCGATAAAGGTCAGCCACACGAAGAAATAGCGCGACAACTCTTCCGACACGTTGATACCGGAATTCATCGTGTAACGCATGACAACGTTCACGAAGACCATGATCGACATGCCGGCCAGCAGCAAGACGAGAATGATTTCGAGAATCCGGTAAAAGAGATTGATTGTCTTTTGCATTTTCCCCTCCCGAAGAAATTTTTAGAGTAGCCCTCGTTTGGCCAGATTGCGCATCAGAGCCGTGGTGCCGAACGTCCATTCGGGGCACTCGTCGGTGGTGGTAACCCAGTTGATGAGCCTGCCGAGCTTCGGCGTGGAAATTTCCACGCGGTCGCCCTTGGCGTGGGTGAAGCCGAGACCGGGACCATGCCGGTCCTTGACCGGTGCAAACATGGTTCCGAGGAAGAATACTGCGCCATCGGGATACTGATGATTGCGGTTCAAGAGTTGCGAAGCCAGGTTCTCCGGCGAGCGGCTGATTGCCTGCATCGGGCTGACGCCCGTCATCGTGAAGCCATCCGTGCCTTCGACGAGAAGCGAGATCTGCGACTGCTTGACATCTTCGATGCTGAACTTTCCGTCAAAAAGACGGATGAAGGGGCCGATTGCGCAGGACGCATTGTTGTCCTTCGCCTTGCTGAGCAGCAGGGCGGAGCGTCCTTCGAAATCACGCAGATTGACGTCGTTGCCCAATGTTGCGCCGATGATGCGTCCATCCGACGTAATGGCCAGGACGACTTCCGGTTCAGGATTGTTCCATTGCGACTTCGGGTGAACGCCGATGAGGGCGCCGCAACCGACGGATGCCATGGCCTGTGCCTTGGAGAAAATTTCCGCATCAGGGCCGATGCCAACTTCAAGATACTGCGACCAGAGGCCCATTTCCTGAAGCAGCTTTTTCACTTCGGCAGCTTTTTCGGAGCCGGCTTCGAGGCCCTTAAGGTTGTCGCCGAGAACCGGCGCCAGACGCACACGAATTTCCTGGGCGCGCAACGGGTCGCCTTTGGCCTGCTCTTCGATGACGCGCTCCAGCATGCTGTCGGCGAAGGTTACACCAGCTGCCTTGACCGCCTGAATATCGTTCGGAGCAAGGAGTTCACCGGCCGAACCGTCGAGAAATGCGTCGAGCGTGCCGAGTGCGACGAAACCGCTGACGTCGGCGAGCAGATCGACCAGATCGGTCTTTTCGAGAAGCTCGGCCATGGTCGGAGCAAGCGAGGTGAGATCATAAAGCACGCCGTCACGCAGAAGCACGGGGCAGGGCCCATCTTCGCTTTTTGACCAGACGCGACCAACCAGCAAGGCGCTCGCAAAATCTTCAGGCAAAATATCTGTGGCGTTGATTGGCCCAGCAACGGTCATGTATGTCCTCCACTTCAGAACCCCGACGACCACCTCCATGTGGTCTTATTGTCTGGATGTCTGACAAGCTATATTGATCTTTCTTAGTATGACTTTTGCAGCGAGTCTAGCGGTCCCCTAGACAAAAATTCGCGTTGTTTGTCGCCCTGATCATGAAAACCCGGCAAAGCTGTCCGATAGCTTTGCGTTACAGCTCAGAATAGGTCGAGTTCCAGGTTCACTCGACTTGCTGCGCCGATAAGATGCTTGCGCATGGCGTTTTTGGCCGCCGTCGCATCGGAAGCGGCGACCGCGTCGTAGATGGCAACGTGTTCGGCGATGGTGATTTCGAGGATTTCGCCAAATATTGCACGGGAGAACGCGATATTGATCGCAGAGCTGATGCGTTCGGCAATAAAGCCAAGAAACATCAGGAAATATTCATTCTGGGTCGCCTCGGCGAGAATGCGGTGGAAGTCGAGATCGGCCGCCACGCCGTCCTTGCTCCAGTCTTCGGCTGTCCGCATTCCTTGCAAGGCCTCTGCAAGCCGCGTCAATTGTTCGGGGCTTCTATGAAGCGCCGCAAGGCCGGCAGCCTCAATCTCCAGCGGCATACGAAGCTGAAAGAGATCCCTGAAGTTTTCCGGGTCGTTCAGCCGGGACCGTTCGATGCGAATGGAAAGGCGCTGCCTGGGATCGGTGACAAACGCGCCGACACCTTGCCGTGTTTCAACAAAACCCTCATTGCGCAGTTGCGCAATGGCTTCGCGAATAACCGATCGGCTGACACCAAAGGTTCTGGCCAGTACATGCTCGGTGGGCAATCTGTCACCCGGTCCAAGTTTCGAATCGTTGATTTCGCGGGCGATCTCCGCGGCAATGCGGCCGGGAAGGTGATCGTTGCGATGTATCTGATTGAACTCCAGCGTCATGCCTGCTCCCGTTTCGCGGAATTATTGCTTTTATCTTCACCTCTGCCCGCGACTTCCTCCTTCGCCTGCAGAGGTTTTGTGGACGGCTTTTTGGTAAAGCCGTCCACGTTTTTACTTAGCTATCCGCCGAAAGGCTGATCTGGCAACCGGGATTCATACGCAAATCGGGGTCAAACGCGGATTTCAGGTTGGTGATCATCTGGCGCTGCACGTCGGACAGGCGGCTTTCAAAGTCGCCGCGCTTCAGGCGGCCGATGCCATGCTCGGCACTGATGCTGCCGACGTAACGATCCAGCACCTCATTGACGATGGTTTTGGATTTGTAGATGAGCGCTGTTCGTTCGTCCGGCGTCGAGCCGTTCGGCGGCAGAACGTTCAGGTGAACATTGCCGTCTCCGACATGCCCATAAGACACGGCAAGGCATTCTGGCAGTCGATCCGCCAGTTCGGCTTCAGCTTCGGCTACGAAGGCCGAGAGCTTCGAAAGCGGCACGGAAATGTCGGTGCGCATATGCGCGCCGCGCAGGGCCTGGCCCTCGTTCATGCCTTCGCGGAACAGCCAGAGCTGCTGCGCCTGCGCACGGGATGAGGCAATGACGCCGTCCAGCACCAGACCGTCTTCCATGACACCTTCAAGGAAACGTCCCATCAGATCGGCCGTGTCGACCAGACCCGAACCGGAAATCTCCATCAGCACATAGGCGGGATAATCTGCTGCAATCGGCATCTTGAGGTCGGGAATGGCTTCGATCGCCAGTGTGAAGGCCACAGGCGGCATGAATTCAAAAGCCGACATCAGGTCACAGCATTCACGGCGCGCGCGGCGATAAAGCTTGATGGCGTCATCAAGCGAATTAAGGCCCAGCAGCGCTGTCTCGACGTGTTCAGGGTTCGGATAGAGTTTGACCGCAACGGCGGTAATGATGCCAAGCGTTCCTTCCGCGCCGATGAACAGTTGCTTGAGATCAATGCCGCGATTGTCCTTGCGCAATGTGGACAGGCCGTTCCAGATCGTGCCGTCCGGCAAAACAACTTCGAGGCCGAGAACCAGTTCGCGCGTCATGCCGTAGCGCAGCACGTTGATACCGCCGGCATTGGTTGAGACGTTGCCACCGATGCGGCAGCTACCCTGGGCTCCCAGTGACAGCGGAAAGAACATGCCCTTGTCTTCGACGGCGTCCTTGAATTCCGAGAGGATGCATCCGGCTTCCACGACTGCGGAAAAATCGTCGCTGTCGATGGTGCGGATGGCATTCATGCGCTCGAGGCTGATGACGACCTGTCCTGCAGGTGCGTCGGGTGTTGCGCCCAGAACCAATCCGGTGTTGCCGCCTTGGGGAATGATGGCAAGTTTCAATTCAGCGCAGGCGCGAACGGCAGCAGAGACTTCTTCCGTCGAACGCGGACGAATGACGGCGACCGCCGAACTCGTCACGTCCCCGTGCCAGTCACGGCAGTAACGGGCCATATCCTCCTCTGCCGTCAGAAGCATTCCTTCTCCCAGCATGTTTTTCAACGAGAACCGCACTTCCGTCAGGTCGTTCTCGATCACGTTCTGCATTCCACCCTCTCCCATGCCACCCGCTCAAGGTCGCGCATCAGGCCGTATTCGTGCCTGCTTTTGCCGGTTTGTTAAAAAATACTATTTTCAAGCGGATCATATAAGGTTATCAGACAACCTTACAAGCTAATTTATCGGCTTGCTGTCTCGATAGCGAGTCAGAGGTGTTTTTCGGTCCGGGAGAGTGACCGGATCAATGAGGAGGATAAATATGCATATCGCAATCATCGGAGCTGCCGGCATGGTTGGCCGCAAGCTGACCCAGCGTCTCGTCAAGGACGGCGCATTGGGCGGCAAGCCGATCGAAAAATTCACGCTGATCGACGTGTTCCAGGCTGATGCGCCTGCCGGTTTTTCCGGTGTAGTCGATACGCGGGCGGCCGATCTTTCCGCGCCCGGCGAAGCCGAGAAGCTGGTGGAAGGTCGTCCTGATGTCATCTTCCATCTTGCCGCTATCGTGTCGGGTGAAGCCGAACTGGATTTCGACAAGGGATATCGCATCAACCTTGATGGCACGCGTTACCTTTTCGACGCCATCCGGATTGCCAACGGCAAGGACGGCTACAAGCCGCGCGTCGTTTTCACCTCGTCGATCGCCGTTTTCGGTGCGCCGCTTCCTTACCCGATCCCGGATGAATTCCACACGACCCCGCTCACCAGCTACGGTACTCAGAAAGCAATCTGCGAACTGCTGCTGTCGGATTACAGCCGTCGCGGTTTCTTTGACGGCATCGGCATTCGCCTGCCGACGATCTGCATCCGTCCCGGCAAACCGAATGCTGCCGCATCCGGTTTCTTCTCGAATATCCTGCGCGAGCCGCTGATTGGTCAGGAAGCGGTGTTGCCGGTTCCGGAAACCATTCGCCACTGGCACGCATCGCCCCGTTCGGCTGTTGGCTTCCTCATCCACGGCGCGACGATCGATGTGGAGAAGGTCGGTCCGCGCCGCAATCTTTCCATGCCGGGCCTCAGCGCCACCGTTGGCGAACAGATCGAAGCGCTTCGCAAGGTTGCTGGTGAAAAAGCTGTGTCCCTCATCCGTCGCGAACCGAATGAAATGATCATGCGCATGTGCGAAGGCTGGGCTCCTGGCTTCGA
Source organism: Agrobacterium tumefaciens (assembly GCA_025559845.1). Taxonomy (NCBI): domain Bacteria; kingdom Pseudomonadati; phylum Pseudomonadota; class Alphaproteobacteria; order Hyphomicrobiales; family Rhizobiaceae; genus Agrobacterium; species Agrobacterium tumefaciens. Next base: position 2,916,685 of record CP048469.1, on the reverse strand, counting down.
AGCCAAGCGTGCCCGCGAACTAGGCTTCATGGCAGAAAGCTCGTTCGAAGAAATCATTCAGGTTCATATCGAAGACGAACTCGGGGGCTCTTTGAAATGAGTGTTGCCGGGGAGGAGAAGAAACAGTCTATCGCGTTCATCGGAACCGGCCTGATGGGCGGTCCGATGGCCCGGCGCTTGCTGGGCGCGGGGTTTGCCATCAAGGTCTGGAACCGCAGTGTCGAGAAGGCCGAAGCGCTTGTTGCCGATGGTGCAGTGGTTGCCGCATCGCCGGCTGAGGCCGCCAGGGGCGCCGATGTCGTCATTACGATGTTGAGCGACGGCAAGGCGGTTGGTGAAGTCCTGTTTGAAACGGGCGTTGCCGAGGCATTGGAAAAGGGTGCTGTCGTTATCGACAGCAGCTCCATTGCTCCACCGATTGCACGCGAACATGCGTCGCGGCTGGAAGCGCTGGGTATTCGCCATATCGATGCGCCGGTGTCCGGCGGTGTGCCGGGTGCGACTGCAGGCACGCTCGCCATTATGGCGGGTGGTGACGAAGCAGTCGTTTCTTCTCTTGCCGATCTCTTTGCACCGATGGGACGCTTGACCTATGTCGGCCCTTCGGGTGCCGGGCAGCTTTGCAAACTTGCCAATCAGCAGATCGTCGCCATCACAATTGGCGCTGTTGCTGAGGCGATGATGCTGGTCGAGGCTGGTGGTGCATCGCGTGAAGGTTTCCGTAATGCGATCCGTGGCGGTTTTGCCGAAAGCCGTATTCTCGAGCTGCACGGCGAGCGGATGGTCAAGCGCAATTTTGTGCCCGGTGGTCCATCGAAATTCCAGCTCAAGGATTTGAACGGTGTGCTTGCCACGGCAAAGGATCTGTCTCTGACGCTTCCTCTGACACAGCAGGTTACCCGCGAATTTGATGATTTCGTCGGCGACGGCGGAGCTGATATCGATCACAGCGGCATCCTGCTCTATCTCGAAAAACTCAACAACCGGGAACAGGGTTGAGACCAGCCATGGCCAACGACATCACACAGAAGCGCCGCCTGCGTTCACAGGACTGGTTTGACAATCCTGATCACCTTGACCTGACTGCGCTTTATCTCGAGCGCTTCATGAACTACGGCGTGACACCGGAAGAGCTTCGCTCTGGCAAACCGGTGATCGGTATCGCGCAGAGCGGTAGCGACCTGACGCCGTGCAATCGCGTTCACGTCGAACTCGTGAAGCGTGTGCGCGACGGTATTCGCGATGCTGGCGGTATTCCGATCGAGTTTCCTACCCATCCGATGTTCGAGAATTGCAAACGCCCAACGGCGGCGCTTGATCGAAACCTCGCTTACCTCAGCCTGGTGGAAGTGCTTTACGGTTACCCGCTTGATGGTGTCGTTCTGACAACGGGTTGCGACAAGACCACGCCGTCGGCCTTGATGGCGGCGAGCACGGTCGACATTCCGGCCATCGTGCTCTCCGGTGGCCCGATGCTCGACGGGTACCACGAGGGTGATCTCGTCGGTTCCGGTACGGTGATCTGGCGTATGCGCCGCAAATTTGGCGCCGGCGAAATCACCCGCGAGGAATTCCTGCAGGCGGCACTGGAATCTGCACCGTCGGTCGGTCACTGCAACACCATGGGTACCGCATCCACGATGAATGCGATGGCGGAAGCGCTCGGCATGTCGCTGACCGGCTGCGGTGCAATTCCGGCGGCTTACCGCGAACGCGGCCAGATGGCCTATCGCACGGGGATTCGTTCCGTCGAACTGGTGCTCGAGAACATCAAGCCGTCCGATATCCTGACACGCGAAGCGTTTCTCAACGCGATCCGCGTCAACTCGGCCATCGGTGGATCGACGAATGCGCAGCCACATCTTGCCGCGATGGCGAAACACGCCGGGGTCGAACTTCGTGAAGAAGACTGGCAGGTCCACGGTTACGACATTCCGCTTCTGGCCAATGTTCAGCCCGCCGGTAAATGGCTCGGTGAAAAATATCATCGCGCAGGCGGAACGCCGGCGATCATGTGGGAACTTCTGAAAGCGGGCAAGCTCGACGGAAACTGTCCGACCGTGACCGGCAAGACCATGGCGGAAAACCTTGAAGGCCGGGAATCATCCGACCGCGACGTGATCCTGCCTTATGATCAGCCGCTCAAGGAACGTGCCGGCTTCCTGGTGCTCAAGGGGAACCTGTTTGACTTCGCGATCATGAAGACAAGCGTGATCTCGGCGGAGTTCCGACAGCGTTATCTCAGCGAACCAGGCCGTGAAGGCGTGTTCGAAGGCAAGTGCGTGGTGTTCGACGGTTCGGAGGACTATCACGCCCGGATCAACGATCCGGCACTTGATATCGATGAACGTACCATTCTTGTTATCAGAGGTGCAGGTCCCCTCGGCTGGCCAGGGTCGGCTGAAGTCGTGAACATGCAGCCGCCGGATGCGCTTCTGAAAAAGGGGATCACCAGCCTCCCGACAATCGGTGATGGACGCCAGTCGGGAACTGCAGACAGCCCGTCGATCCTGAATGCCTCTCCGGAAAGTGCGGCGGGCGGCGGTCTGGCGTGGCTCAGGACAGGCGATGTCATTCGCATCGACTTCAACCAGGGCCAGTGCAACATGCTGGTGTCCGACGAAGAAATCGCAGCACGCAAAGCGGACGGCATTCCGGCCGTTCCGGCCGATGCGACGCCATGGCAACGCATCTACCGAAAGTCGGTGACACAGCTTTCCGACGGTGCGGTTCTGGATGGCGCAGCCGATTTCCGCAGGATTGCAGAAAAGATGCCGCGGCATAACCATTGATATCGATCGAGAAAAATCCCCGGCCAAGCCGGGGATTTTTTTGTTTCAGGCGGTTTCGTAACGCGATTCGGCCTCTTAATGTTCGTAACTGCAAATCAGCAGCACGGGAGCAAAAAGATGACGAATATTGCGATGATTGAAGCGGCGCGCGAACGTATCGGCCAAAACGCAGTGCGTACCCCGTTGCTGTCGTCGCATTTTCTGGATGAGATTGCTGGCCGCAAATTATTCGTGAAGGCAGAGTGCCTGCAGAAGACGGGTTCCTTCAAGTTTCGCGGTGGCTGGTCGGCGGTCTCAGGTCTGCCTGCGGATGTGCGAAGCAAAGGCGTGATCGCTTTTTCCTCCGGCAATCATGCTCAGGGTGTTGCTCTGGCCGCTCGTCTGCATGGGGTACCGTCGGTTATCATCATGCCCTCCGATGCGCCGAAGATCAAAATCGACAACACGCGCGCCTATGGTGCCGAGGTCGTTTTGTATGACAGAGCGAACGAAGACCGTGACGCGATCGGCGACCGGCTGTCACGCGAGCGCGGGTTGACGCTCATCAAGCCATTCGACGAGCCACTGGTGATCGCCGGGCAGGGGACAGCAGGTCTTGAAATCGCCGAACAGGGTGCTGAACTGGGCATCGGTGCGGCTGAGGTTCTTGTCCCGTGTGGCGGCGGCGGGCTGACCTCGGGCATTGCTCTTGCACTGGATGCCAAAGCTCCGACGTACAAGGTCCGTACCTGCGAACCGGAGCACTTTGATGATGTCGCGCGTTCGCTTGCAGCAGGCAAGATCGAACGCAATGCCAGCACATCCGGCTCGCTCTGCGATGCGATCATGACACCACAGCCTGGAAACATCACCTTCCCGCTCATAGCGGGTCTGTGCGGAGAGGGAATTGCCGTCTCCGAGGACGAAGCGCTTCGCGCCATGGTTCTGGCCTTCAACAGACTGAAGATCGTTGTGGAACCGGGTGGAGCCGTGGCGCTTGCCGCCGCGCTTTTCCATGGAAGCGAATTGACGGGTGATACCGTCATTGCCGTTGCCTCGGGTGGCAACGTCGATCCGGCGATCATGGCAAACGCGCTTTCCCGTTTTGGCTGAATGTCAGGCCAGTTTCCCGGCGACATCGTGAGCAATGGCCAGCGAGGCTGTGAGCCCCGGACTTTCTATACCAAAGAGATTGACGAGGCCCGGAAGCCCATGTGCTTCCGGGCCGTCGATCCGGAAATCCATGGCGGGGTCATTCGGACCTGAAATCTTTGGACGGATGCCAGAATAAGCGGGGATCAACGCATGTTCTGGCAGCCCCGGCCAATAACGTCGTATTGCTTCGCCAAAACCGCTCATACGCTCGGGATTAACGGCATAGTCTATGTCGTCCACCCATTCGACATCGGGACCAAAGCGTGCCTGCCCAGCCAGGTCGAGTGTGAGATGAACGCCAAGGCCATGCGTCTGCGGCGCGGGGTATATGAGCCGTGAGAAAGGCTGTTTGCCGGAAAGCGCAAAATAGCTTCCTTTTGCATAGCGCGCCATCGGGACGGTGTCATGCTGTAGCCCATCGATCTTTGCGGCGATTGACGGCGCGAAAAGCCCAGCCGAATTGACGAGGAACCGGCACGTCAGGCTCATCGGCTCCTTGCCACCGACATGGACACAAAAGCCGTTGCTGACCGTTTCTGCTGCAAGAAAAGGCGCGTTGAGGGCCAGCGCCGCGCCATGATCTTCCGCGTCGCCCAACAGTGCGAGCATATAGCCATGACTGTCTATAATTCCCGTCGACGGGGAAAACAGCGCAGCCGTACAGGACAAAACGGGTTCAAGCAGAAGTGCTTTTTTTCTATCGATCAGCTCCAGATCACCACATCCATTGGCTTGGCCCTTGTTCTTGAGGCCGACAAGCAGGTCCGCTTCCCCATCATCATTGGCGACGATCAGCTTGCCGCAACGACGGTGGGCGACGCCATGGCTTTGGCAGAAGGCATATAGCCGATACTTTCCATCGACACAAAGACGGGCCTTGAGGCTTCCTTGCGGATAATAAAGCCCTGCGTGAATAACCTCGCTGTTGCGGGAGGACGTTGCTGAGCCGAACTCTGCTTCGCTCTCGAGGATGATAACGGAGAAACCGCGCATTGCCAGCTCGCGTGCCGTGGCCAGTCCGATGACACCGGCACCAATGATGACTGCATCTATATCGGTCATGGCTTCCCGTTTTTTGATGGCTCGAACCGAATTCCCGCTAAAGCGTTTATATCGCGCAATGGGTAGATTGATGCGTTTCGACAGGCAAGTCGCAATCCGATTTTTCCCTTTGGGCCAATCTTATGGAATTTTATCTCTACTGAAATAGTGGGGAATAGCGATAATCTTTACCAAGATAAGCGAGTGGCCACCTCGGTGGATCAATGAGGCAAAGGAGCGCGAAATGTCTTATTCCAAGACCGGAAAAGTCAAAGACTTCGTTCCGCAATCCCACGCACAGCGCAACTGGCGTGATACGGTTCATACTGCGCTGGTCGGCGTCTGTTTCGCTTTTGTCGCAGCAGTCATTTTCGGCTTCGTTCCCTGATCCTCCCATATTCCGGGAAACCGAAGAAAAAGGCCAGTCGCTCCTCCGACTGGCCTTTTTCATTTGATGTCAGCGCTTGAGGTAATCTTCCGCCAGTTCGACCCAGAACGAGGTTCCGATTGGCAGAATCTCGTCGTTGAAGTCGAACTTCGGGTGATGCAGAGGCGGATCGTTATCGGTACGGGCCGTTCCGAGGAAGAAATAACAACCTGGCCGTTTCTCCAGCATATAGGCGAAATCTTCAGCGCCCATCGACGGACGTGGCATTTCGGCGACGTTTTCGGCTCCGGCAAATCGCTTTGCCAGTTCGTTGACGTAGTCGGTCTCAGCCTTGTGATTGATCGTGGCGTTGTAGCCACGTTCGTAGTCGATGGTCACGCTCATGCCGTAGCTCGCCGCCTGGCCCTCGGCTATGGAGCGGATACGCTTTTCGAGCTCGTCGCGAACGCCCGGATCGAAGGAGCGGATTGTCAGCAGCATTTCTGCCGTTTCCGGAATGACATTGCTTGCGATCCCGGCGTGAAATGCCCCCACGGTCACAACGGCGGAGAGTTGCGGATGGATGTTACGGGAAACCACCGTCTGCAACGCCATGATGATGCTGGCACCCGCCACGATGGGGTCAGCTGCAGCTTGGGGTTCTGCACCATGGCCACCGTAGCCATTCACCGTGATCCTGCATTCGTCGACGGCTGCCAGGATCGGGCCCTCGCGCAGCACGAACTGACCAAAAGGCAGGCCGGGATCGTTATGAAGGGCGAAGACCGCATCGCAGGGGAAGCGCTCAAAAAGGCCATCCTCGATCATGATGCGGGCGCCGCCAAAATTTTCTTCCGCCGGCTGAAAGATCAGATGCAGCGTCCCGTCGAAGTTCTTGCGTTCAGCGATGATCTTGGCCGCACCGAGCAACATTGCGGTGTGGCCGTCATGTCCGCAGGCATGCATGACGCCCTGATTTTCACTGGCGTAGTCGGCGCCGGTTTCTTCATGAATGGGCAAGGCGTCAATGTCTGCACGAATGCCGAGCGTGCGCGTCCCGCTGCCATTGCGCAGCGTGGCGACAACTCCGGTGCCGGCAAGGCCGCGTGTGACGTCGTAGCCCATGGCAACAAGTTGGTCGGCAATGAAGTCTGACGTCTGGTGCTCGGAAAGGCCGATTTCGGGATGCCGGTGAAGATGATGCCGGATCGCGACCACCTCTGGCATATGGTTGGCGAATGCGCTGCTGTTTCCGGTTTGTCTGGTCATCGTGCGGTTCCGTTACCTTGCTTTCAGGCTCTTCCATAACAGCAATGTTGCGAGCGCGTAAATGCCGAATAAGGGTAGGCCGGTGGGCCTAAAATTGACGGTGTTACGGTTTGGATCGAAAGCCTGGAAACATCGCTTGCATCGGCCCGAAACCGGTGGCATGGAACTGGTTGGCGATGCAAGGCGTTACGTCTTTTCGGTGGCAAGGATACGGGGCAATCCCGCTTTTTGCCGGAATGGGAAGACGGAAAAGGGGAAGCCGCCTTGCTGACGTTGTTTTCGCTTTGGGGGAGCATGCGAAATCCGTATGGAACGACCAAGTTTTGCGGCTCGTCCTTTCCGGTTTTTCTCACGAATATCCGCCAGCTATGGAATTTGAGTGCTTCAGCCCTGCATGCAGCAGGCTTTAGGCTGAGCGGTGAAACGGGCGCGGGAATGCGCCACGTTTTTTGCCGGTTCAGCAAAGGTTCATGAAGAACGCGACATATAACTGCGGTTTTGTTTTCATGATGCTTTCAGCAATATGATGCAAATGCCGAGCAAGACGAGCAACGCACCTAAACCGTTTTAGAATACGAGCCGATGTCATTTCATATTACGCCGCCTGCCGCCGCCCGTGATTCCGAAGCCAAACAGATCGATCACAACGATTCGATCCGTGCTTCCTACATGACGATCGAAGAATTGTATGAGGCCGGTGCCGCGCTTTCGCGCGACGGTGCTGACAGCCTCCCCGGTTTCATGGAGTTCGATTTCTTCGAACGCCATCGCGAAAACGAGAAGGAAATCCTGCGCGTCTATCGTACCACCGCGGTTGACGCGGAAAACGGTGCGACGATTACGCCCGCCGCAGAGTGGCTTCTCGACAACCACTACGTGATCGAAGAAGCGATCCAGGAAGTTCGTCGCGATTTCCCGCGCAAGTTCTATCGTCAATTGCCGACGATGACGGTTGGTGGCGTCACCATACCCCGCGTCATGGCGCTCGGCTGGCTTTATGTGGCGCATACGCACAGCACTGTGACGCGCGAAAACATGACGGCACTGGTTGACGGTTATCAGACGTCCAAGACGCTGCAGATCGGCGAGTTGTGGGCGTTGCCGTCGATCATCCGTTTTGTTCTCATCGAAAATCTCCGCCGTATTTCTATTCGCGTCGAGCGCTCGCGCCGCATGCGCCAGAAGGCGAATGAGGTTGTCGACGAGATTATCCGTCTCAACGATGCGGAAGCCTCGGCTGCTCTGCTTGGTCAGGTCAATTCGCTGGTCGATGATCCGACCTTTGCGACCCAGTTCCTCTATCGCCTGAGAAATGGCTCTCAGACCTCGGGCTTTGCACTGGCCTGGCTGGAAGAACGTTTGCATGCTGCCGGTACCGACGCCGAAAACGTCATGATGGCTGAGCACAACCGTCTGGCCTCCGGCAACGTGACGATGGGCAACATCGTCAAGAGCCTGCGCGAAATCGACGATACGGAGTGGTCGGTCTGGTTTGAGGAAGTCAGCCACATCGACAAGGTTCTTCGCGAGGAAACCGACTACGAAACGCTCGATTTCGGTTCGCGCAACACCTATCGCAACACAATAGAACTTCTGGCGCGACGCTCGCCGAAAACCGAAGTGGAAGTTGCCCGCGCTGCTGTTGAAATGGCGCGCACGCTTCAACCTGTTGCAGGGTCGGACAGCCGCGTCAATGTTGGCTCCGTGCTCGTCGGGCAAAGCCGATTCGAGCTTGAAAAGCAGATCGCCTACAGGCCGTTGATCTCCCAGCATATCGTAAGATCGATGCGCCGGTTCAACTGGCTGTCGATCGCGGCGCCGGTTCTTCTGATTACGGCCGTGGCAATGTGGGCGGTGGGCTGGTTCCTGGCCGAAGCTGGAATGCCCTGGTATGTGGTTACCGCGTTCCTGCTGATGTTCGCTCTGCCTGCTTCGGAAGGTGCAACTGGTCTCTTCAACACGCTCGTGACCTTCTTTGTGAAGCCGTTCCGCCTGGTCGGATACGAATTCAAGAACGGTATTCCGGACGATGCTCGAACGCTGGTGGCCGTGCCCTGCATGTTGACCAGCCGCGACAGCGTTGATGAAATGATGCGCAACATCGAGGTGCATTATCTCGCCAACCCGCACGGTGAAATCTATTTCTCGCTGGTGAGCGACTGGCGCGACGGACAGCAGGAGCAGTCCGGCGACGATATCGAAATTCTCGAATACGCCAAGCGCGAGATCGCTGCGCTGAACAGCCGTTATGCCTTTGATGGCAAGACGCGATTCTATCTGCTGCACCGCCGCCGGCTCTATAACCCGGCAGAAGGCTGCTGGATGGGTTGGGAGCGCAAGCGCGGCAAGCTGCATGAACTGAACATGCTGCTGCGCGGCGACAAGGATACAACCTTCCTCGGCGGCGCGAATGTCGTGCCGGCCGACGTTAAGTACGTCATGACGCTGGACGCCGATACGCGCCTGATGCGCGACGCTGTGACCAAGCTGGTCGGCAAGATGCATCATCCGATCAACCGTCCGGTGATCGATCCGGTCTCGGGACGCGTCGTGGAAGGTTACGGCCTGCTGCAGCCACGTGTTACGCCGTCCCTGACAACCGGCAAGGATGCCTCCGTCTTCCAGCGCGTCTTTTCGATCAACCGTGGTATCGACCCCTATGTCTTCACGGTGTCTGACGTCTATCAGGATCTGACCTCTGAAGGGACGTTCACCGGCAAGGGCCTCTATGACGTGGATGCCTTCGAAGCGGCGCTGAAGGGCCGTATCGAGGAGAACTCCATTCTCAGCCACGACCTTCTCGAAGGCTCGTTTGCGCGCTGCGCGCTGGTAACCGATGTCGAGCTGGTAGAGGATTTCCCGACCCGCTACGAAGTTGAAGTCTCGCGCCAGCATCGCTGGGCGCGTGGCGACTGGCAGCTTCTGCCCTACATCCTCGATCGGGCACGCGGCGTGACCGCAATTGGCCGCTGGAAGATGGTCGACAACCTGCGTCGTTCTCTGACGCCAATTGCGTGGTTCTTCGCGTCCGTACTCGGCTGGTACTTCATGGACCCGCTTGGCGCGCTGATCTGGCAGATACTGTTGATCTTTTCGCTGTTCGTGGCACCGACGCTTTCGCTTCTTTCCGGTCTGGTCCCACGTTCGACGGATATCGTGCCACAGGCGCATTTCCACACGATCTGGTCTGAGATCCGGGCAACCAACGCTCAGGTCGCGCTGCGCATCGTCTTCATTGCCGATTCCGCCTGCATGATGACAGATGCCATCGCGCGTTCGCTTTATCGCCTGCTGGTCAGCCACAAGCTGATGCTGGAATGGCGTACCGCTGCCTCGATGCAATCCAGCGCACAGAGCAGCGTGGTCGGTTATTATCAACAGATGTGGCATGCTCCGGTCGTTGCGCTTCTCGGGCTGCTGTTTGCAGCGCTGCCTGGCGATAACGCATTCCTGATTGGTATTCCTTTCGCACTGTTGTGGGTTCTGTCGCCTGCCGTCGCCTGGTACGTCAGCCAATCGGCTGAAACCGAAGACCGCATGTTCGTGTCGGAACATGTTTCGTTCGAACTGCGCAAGATCGCGCGCCGGACTTGGCGTTACTACGAAGCCTTCGTGACGCCGCAGGAAAACTATCTGCCGCCGGACAACTTCCAGGAAACGCCGGAGCCGATCGTTGCCTCGCGCACATCGCCAACCAACATCGGCGTTTATCTGCTGTCGGCAATCTCGGCACGCCGGTTTGGCTGGATCAGTTTCGCTGAAACCATCGAGCGGATCGAAAATACGATCACGACCGTTGAGAAGATGGAGAAATATCGCGGCCATCTCTACAACTGGTATCATACGGACACACTGCAGACGCTTGGTCCGCGTTACGTCTCCGCTGTCGACAGCGGCAACCTTGCGGGTCACCTGATTGCCGTTTCGTCGGCCTGCCGCGATTGGGCTGAAGCACCTTCCGCACATCTTCAGGGCAATCTTGACGGTATTGGTGATGTTGCCGGTATTCTGCGCGAGACGCTGAAGGCGCTGCCGGATGACCGCAAGAACCTTCGTCCGCTGCATCGCCGGCTGGAAGAGCGCATTATCGGCTTCTCGAACGCTCTGGCTTCGGTCAAGCGTGAGCATGAGTTCGCTTCGATCCGTGTGATCAATCTTGCGGTTCTTGCGCGCGACATCCAGAAACTCGCCACCAATGTGGACCACGAGGTCAAGTCGTCGCAGAGCACCGAGGTTACCCGCTGGGCGCAGCTATTGGTGGAATGCTGCGAGGCGCATATTGCCGACAGCGCGATCGATCTCACCAACATGGAACCGCTTCGTCAGCGTCTGGCGTCGCTGCGTGACCGTAGCCGCAACCTTGCCTTCTCGATGGACTTCACGTTCCTTTACCGCAAGGATCGCCGTCTTCTGTCGATCGGTTACCGGGTCGAAAGCAAGGAACTCGATGAAGCCTGCTACGACCTTCTCGCCTCCGAGTGCCGTCTGACGAGCCTGTTTGCCATCGCCAAGGGCGATCTGCCGACCGAGCACTGGTATCGCCTTGGTCGTCAGGTCGTGCCGATCGGCGCTCAGGGTGCCCTGGTGTCCTGGTCTGGCTCGATGTTCGAATACCTCATGCCGCCGCTCGTCATGCAGGAGCGTCAGGGTGGTATTCTCAACCAGACCAACAATCTGATCGTCAAGGAACAGATGAACCATGGCCGCCGCCTCGGCACGCCGTGGGGTATTTCTGAAGCGGCGTTCAACGCCCGCGATCACAACATGAACTATCAGTACACCAACTTCGGTGTGCCGACGCTTGGTCTCAAGCGTGGTCTCGGCCAGAACGCCGTCATTGCGCCTTATGCGTCGATCCTTGCCAGCCAGTACGATCCGGAAGGCGCGCTGGAAAACCTCGACAAGCTGCGCAAACTTGGCGCGCTTGGCCAGTACGGTTTCCACGATGCGGTCGACTTCACGCCGACCCGCGTGCCGGACGGCAAGGTCTGCGCGGTGGTCTATAACTACTATGCACACCACCATGGCATGTCGATTGCGGCCGTTGCCAACGTCGCTTTCGACGGCGTGCTGCGCGAACTGTTTCATTCCGACCCGGTCATTGAGGCGGCGGAACTGCTTCTGCAGGAAAAGGCACCGCGCGAAGTGCCGGTGATGAGCGCCAAATACGAGCCGGAGACACCCGGTAAGGAGCAGGCGGATCTCCTGCGTGCGGAAGTCCGTACCATTGCCGATCCTGCTGTTCGCGACCGTGAAGTGGTATTCCTGTCGAATGGTCATTATTCGACCATGCTGACATCCACCGGTGCCGGTTATTCCAAGTGGAACGGTCAGGCGATTTCCCGCTGGAAGGCCGACCCGACTGAGGATCGTTGGGGAACCTTCATCTTCCTGCGCGATACGTCGTCTGGACAATGGTGGAGTGCGACCGCAGAACCGCGCGTAATCGAAGGTGAAAAGACGAAAACGGTCTTTACTGACGACAAGGCGGAGTTCCACAAGGCAGTCGGCGATCTGCAAAGCGTCGTTGAATGCATCGTGGCGACCGAACACGACGCCGAAGGCCGTCGCGTCACACTGCTCAATGTCGGTTCGGAAGATCGCTACATCGAAGTGACGTCCTATATGGAGCCGGTCATTGCGTCCGAGGATGACGACAACGCGCATCCGCTGTTCTCACGTATGTTCGTGCAGACCGAAATCGGTCGTCGTGGTGATGTTATCCGGGCATGGCGCAATCGCCGCAGCCCGAGTGATCCGGGCACGGTCATCGCGCATCTGGCAGCAGACAATGCAGGCCCATCGCGTCCGACAGAGTTCGAAACCGACCGTGCGAAGTTTATCGGTCGCGGCCGTTCGCTGGCGGAAGCTGCCGCTTTCGACAGCGGTGCTACGCTTTCGAGCACCGACGGTTTCACGCTTGATCCTGTACTTTCGCTGCGTCGGACCGTTCGCGTTCCTGCCGGCAAGAAAGTCAGCGTTATTTTCTGGACGATTGCGGCGCCAAGCCGTGAGGAAGTCGACAAGGCAATCGATCGTTACCGCCATCCGGACGCCTTCGCGCATGAACTCGTTCATGCCTGGACGCGTACGCAGGTACAGATGCGCCATGTTGGCGTCACATCGCAGCAGGCTGCGGCATTCCAGCATCTTGGTCGCTATCTGACCTATCCGGACATGCATCTGCGTGCCGATTCAGAGACGCTGAAGACCGGTCTCACCTCGCAGCGCGCGCTTTGGCCGCTGGCGATCTCGGGCGATTTCCCGATCTTCTCGCTGCGCATCAACGATGACATGGATATGGACATCGCTCGCGAAGCATTGAGCGCGCACGAATATCTGCGTTCGCGTGGCGTTATCTTCGATCTCGTCATCGTCAATGAGCGCGCAGCGTCCTACGCGCAGGATATGCAGCATGCGCTGGATCATATCTCCGAAGGCCAGCGCCGCATCAATCCGGCAGACGGTGGAAGACCGCATGTCTTCTCTGTACGCCGTGACCTGATGGATGAGGAAACCTGGGCAGCGCTGCTGGCGGCGTCGCGTGTGGTTCTGCACGTTCGCAATGGCAAGATTGTCGACCAGATCAACCGCGCCGTGTCGCTTTTTGCTGCACATCGCGGTCCGGACGGCGGGGCCGAAGCAGCGCTTGCGCGTCTGCCTGCACCAGCTTTCCCGGTTGCCGAACCGGTCGAGGATGCGGACGATCTGGATTTCTGGAACGGTTTTGGCGGCTTTGCCAAGAGCGGTCAGGAATATGTCGTGCGTCTGCATGGCGGCCAGTCGACACCACATCCGTGGATCAACGTCATTTCCAACGAAAAATTCGGCTTCCATATTTCGGCCGAAGGCGCGGGTTTCACCTGGAGCCGCAATTCGCGCGACTACCAGTTGACGCCATGGAGCAATGATCCGGTCATCAATCGTACGGGTGAGGCGTTCTACGTATCCGACGTCGAAACCGGAAAGGTTTATACGCCGTTTGCAACCCTCTCGCGTGATCCGGAAGCATTTTTCGAAACACGTCACGGTCTCGGCTACTCCGTGTTTACCGGCAAGGCCGACACGGTTGAGATCGAGGTTACGCAAACGGTCGACCGCGAAAAGCCACTCAAATATTCGCAGGTCATTGTTCGCAACAAGGGCACGAAGAGCCGCCGCCTGAAGGTCTATTCCTATGTGGAATGGATTCTTGGCAACAATGGCCAAAAGTCTGCCCCGTTCATTCTGAGCAGGCATGACGCTGAAAGCGGTGCGATTTTCGCATCGAACCCATACAGCATCGACTACAATGCCCGGACCTCGTTCCTGACACTGGATAGCGAGGCAAGCGGTTTCACCACCAGCCGTCGCGAATTCATTGGCAGGTATGGTTCCATACAGGCGCCTCAAGGTGTTGTTTCCGGTGCGGCTCTGGCTGGTAACACCGAGGTGGATGGTGATCCCTGCGCAGCACTGATGCAGGAAATTCATCTGAAGCCGGGCGAAGAACGTCACATGATGTTTGTCCTTGGTGATGCCGATAGCGAAGAAGAAGCCCAGTCACTGGTGAAGGATGCGCGGCGCGCTGACTTCCAGATGGCGCTCGAAGAGAGCAGGGCATTCTGGAACGGATTTACCGGTCAGCTTCAGGTCACCACACCGGATTCCGGTTTCAACCATATGGTCAACAGCTGGCTGCCGTATCAGGCGCTCGCCTGCCGCATACTGGCCAGAACGGCTTTCTATCAGTCGAGCGGCGCGTTCGGCTTCCGCGATCAGCTTCAGGACACACTGGCGTTCCTCCTCTACAAGCCGGATCTTGCCCGCAGCCAGATCCTGCGAGCAGCCGGGCGCCAGTTTGTCGAAGGCGACGTGCAGCACTGGTGGTTGCCACTGACTGGCGCGGGTGTTCGCACGACCATCTCCGATGACGTTGTTTGGCTCGCTTATGCGGTCAACCAATATCTGTCGGCGACGGGAGATGCCTCCATTCTTGATGAGAGCATTCCGTTCCTCAAGGGATCGGCCTTGATGCCGGGTCAGCACGACGCCTTCTTCCAGCCGGAAACCAGCGAAAAGTCTGCAAGTCTATACGACCATGCAGCATTGGCGCTCGACCTGGCGATCCAGAGAGCCGGAGAAAATGGTCTGCCGCTGATTCTGGGTGGTGACTGGAACGACGGCATGAACCGCGTCGGTGTTGGCGGCAAGGGCACGAGCGTCTGGCTCGGATGGTTCCTTGCCGGTGCGCTGCGCGATTTCATCGCGATTGCCGAAAAACGGGGCGACGACGCGCATGTCGCAAAGTGGTCAGCCCATCGCGACAAGCTGCGTTCGGCACTCGAGACGGCCGGCTGGGATGGTAGCTATTACCGTCGTGGCTACTTTGATGATGGTGCACCGCTTGGTTCTGCCAGCAGTGAGGAATGCCGTATCGATTCACTTGGCCAGAGCTGGAGCGTTCTATCCGGTGAGGGTGAGGAAGGTCGTTCGCGTCAGGCAATGGATGCCGTGCTCGAACATCTGGTCGATGAAAAGACGGGCATTATCCGCCTGTTCACACCGGCTTTCTCGCAGACATCGCATGATCCGGGCTACATCAAGGGTTATCCGCCGGGTGTGCGTGAAAACGGCGGCCAGTACACGCATGCGGCAACCTGGGTGGTTCTTGCACTCGCAAAGCAGGGTCGTCATGAAGATGCCTGGAAGTGCTTCAAGCTGCTCAACCCGGTCAATCATGCGCTGGACCGTGACGCTTCGCAGACCTATCGCGTTGAACCTTACGTGGTAACGGCTGACGTTTACGGTGGCGATGGCTACGCGGGACGTGGTGGCTGGAGCTGGTATACGGGGTCGGCCGGCTGGCTCTATCGCGCGGCTGTTGAAGGTATCCTCGGTATTACCCGTGTCGAGGGCAAGCTGCACATCGCACCGGCGCTGCCGGACGACTGGAGCGGCTTCTCGGTCAAGATCACGCTGGACGGCAAGACACGGGATATCGTCGTCAGCCGTAAGGCGGGCTCTGGAGATGTCATCGTATCTGTCGATGGTAAGGCAGCTGCCACGAAGAACGGCATGGCAAAGATCGCCTGAGCCATGGCTCAGGTCTGAAGGCCGGATCAACAAAAGCCCCTGCGATCAGCAGGGGCTTTTTTGTTGCCAAAAAAAATCGAGCTTCGTTGATCCGTAAGGGGGAGGGAGAAAGTGCGAGAACTCGGCGGTTACCGCCTGCTTTCGGATCGACGTCGCTAAAGTGCCGCGTAGCGCCAACACAGGCTTCGATCTCCTGTGACACGGGCATGTTTCCGAAACCGGCTCTGCCGTTCGCCTGCGGGGCAACCAGCCAAGCATCCTATGGTGAACAATTGAGGGGATGGAGAGTTGGCAACATCCGGTTCATTGGCTCAGCAGAGGGCTGCTGATAGGCTGACTGTGGCGTTACTTGCGTATCGTGGATCAACCCGACGTGGCACTTCAGCCAGATACAAAAAAGGGCGGACATTGCCTGTCCGCCCTTTTGACTATTGTTTTGTTCCTGGAGCTGTTTAGGACGCGATCGCCTTCGGCTGCCCGTTGCCGCCTTCATCCGTCAGCAGGCCGCTGGCACGCAGAAGCGAGGTAAAGCGTCCGCCACGTTGGCTCAGTTCATCAAACGTACCCTTCTCGATGATCCTGCCCTGATCGAGGAACAGCACGAGATCGGCGTCGCGGACTGTCGAAAGGCGGTGTGCGATGATGAATGTCGTACGGTTCTTTCTCAGCGCATCGACAGCAGCCTTCACGCGGGCTTCCGTCTCCACATCGAGCGCACTGGTCGCTTCGTCCAGAACAAGGATTGGCGCGTTCTTCAAAATGGCGCGTGCGATGGCAATTCGCTGGCGCTCGCCGCCTGAAAGCCGGTTACCACGTTCACCCACCTGGGTCAGATAGCCATTGATGCGGCTGTCGATGAAATCCGTTGCTGCCGCTGCTGCCGCTGCTTCGATCACCTCTGCATCGGTCGCCGATTCACGGCCAAGTCTGATGTTTTCCTTGATCGAGCGGTTAAGCAGTCCGGCGTCCTGGAACACCGTCGCGATCGAGTTTCTCAGCGACTGTTTGGTGACAGTGGAAATATCCGTGCCGTCAATCAGAATCTGACCAGAATTCGGGTCATAGACGCGCTGTAGAAGGTTGATGAGCGTGGTCTTGCCTGCACCCGTCGGACCGACGATGGCAACCGTCTCGCCAGCTTTCGCCGTGAAGGAGATGTCATGAACGCCCTGCTTGGTGTTGGCAAAACCGAAGTTGATGTTCTTGAATTCCACGGTGCCGGAAACGTTGGTAAGTTCGCCGGCATTGCCCGGCTCCTCGCGCTCCTTGACGGAATCTTCCAGAACGAAAAAGTCCTCCAGCTTGGCACGGGCTTCGAAAATCTGGGTCACGAACTGACGCATCTGGTCGAGACGACCAATCAGCAGGTTTGCAAAGCCGATGAAGGCGATAACGTCACCGACGCGCAATTCACCGTTCTTCACGAGAATGGTGCCGATGACGAGAATGATCATCATCGAGACGGTCGATGCCGTACGGTTGAGGGCACTGGCAAAAGCCCACCAGTCGAGAACTGGATACTGGGCGCTCAGGAGCTTTTCCGTGAATGATTTCAGCGCCTTCGTTTCAGCTTCGATACGATTGTAGCTATGCAGAACCGAAACGTTGCTGATGGAATCGCTCACATGCGCAAAGACGCTGTGATAATGTTCTTCGACGGATGCCTGGCCATCTTTCGTCCGGCCCATCACCCATTTGCCGATGAACCAGTAGACGATGCCAAGGCCGATCAGCACGAAGCTGAGGCGCATATCCATCGACATTGCGGTCGGCACCAGAAGCACCAGGGCAACGAAGGTTGCTAGGTGCGTGCGCATGAATTCCAGCCACAGGCCGAACAGTGTTTCACTGGCGCGCAGCAACGTGTGCAGAGCATTCGATGTGCCGCGCTGGTGATGCCACGACAGCGGCATGGAGATGATCCGGCCGAAGGCTTCCGTCAAAAGCGTGGCGCGACGACCGTGTGCCAGCCTGTCAGCCTCGCGGGCGACAGCGACGTAAGCGACTGTGTTGAACACGCCAAAGCCCGCCCAAAGCGCAAGAATGGCCGTGACGTCGGAGCCTGACGAGATGGCATCGATGATGCGCCCGAACAGCACGGGTTCGGCGATGGTGATGGCCGCCAGGATGATGTTGGCCACGACGACAACCGTCACACGCCATTTGTGGACGGTCAGATAGCGCAGGGCGCGCGTGTAAACCTGAAACAAAGTCAAATTTTCAATCCAATCCGTGCGTCTTTTTCATGCGGTTGATGGGTTAACTTTCAAACCCTTGCGTCTTGATAGACGGCGAAACTGGCGGGATTATCGCTCTTTCTGTCTGAATGGCGGCTTAACAAACGTCTCACCGTTGTTGAAGCAAACGACGCGCACGTAAAACGGTTCGCAGTTGCCCTAACAAGATTTTGCGGTATCGTTTCAGTGATTGATAACGACGTTCGGCGCAATCTCGTCTGACCGGCGCCCGAATAACATGACGTCATCGCGGGACCATGTCCAACAATCATCCGTCAACACTGCCAGCTTCGGGCATGCGTCTTTATGCATAATATCGTTCATTTCATTGCCAAATGTCATCAGATCGCGAACGTGGATGATGTCCAGTCTGAGTTTGCCGCTCTTCTGCAGGAGTATGGTTTTGACTATTTCCTTGTCAGCAGACGCATGGCCGGCGACCTGACCTCAGGTGGATATGTCCTCGCTCAAAACCTCCCCGACGGCTGGATGGACGTTTATCGCGCCAAGAAGTACAGCCTGGTCGATCCGGTGAAGAAACTTATTGGGCTGGTGCACAAGCCATTTCATTGGAAAGATGCGCTTGGTGAACTGCCACGCGCCATGCATCGCAAACGTGCGGTCAGCTTTTTCCACGACGCCAGCCGTTATGGCCTGCAGGGCGGTTACGCGTTTCCGGTGCACGGACGTGCGGGTTTCATCGGCGCGGTTTTCATTGGCGGCGAGGACCGGCAATTGAAGGCGGCGGATATCGAATTGTTCGATTCCGCCATGCGTGCCGTATTCTGGCGTCTGCTTGATCTTTCCGGACAGGCCAACGCCATTCTCAATCTTCCTGAAATGTCTTCCCCCGAACTCACCAAAAGAGAGATGGAGGTGCTGAGACTCATGGCTGAGGGCATGACGTCGACGGAAATCGGACGGCAGCTTTCGATCTCAAGTCATACTGTGGACTGGTACATCAACGGGATTCAGCGCCGCTTTAACGCGAAGAATCGCCAGCATACCGTTGCGCTTGCATTTCGGCGTGGACTGCTCAGTTAACCTTGATCTCTCAAGCCACGCTCTCAGTACCGTGAAGTCGGTCGAAGTTTTTCAATCGATTTAAAAATTCTATGCCCCCAGAGGGCCGGAGCGATCGCTTCCGGTCGGAAATGGTCTTTCCAAGATCGTTTTTTGCTGCTTAATTTCGCGGTGCAGCAGAAAACTTCTTTTGTTTCTGGGGAGACAGTCTTGAAAATTTCGAAACTACTTGTCGCCAACCGCTCTGAAATAGCGATCCGTGTTTTCCGGGCAGCGAATGAGCTTGGAATAAAAACGGTCGCGATTTGGGCCGAGGAGGACAAGCTGTCTCTCCATCGTTTCAAGGCGGATGAGAGTTATCAGGTCGGTAGGGGGCCGCACCTGACGAAAGACATGGGACCAATCGAAAGCTACCTTTCGATCGAGGAGATCATCCGGGTCGCGAAATTGTCCGGTGCGGATGCGATCCATCCCGGTTATGGCCTTCTGTCAGAGAGCCCTGAATTCGTGGAGGCCTGCAACAAGGCAGGAATCATCTTCATTGGACCGACGGCCGACACGATGCGTCAGCTCGGCAACAAGGTTGCTGCGCGCAATCTCGCCATTTCGGTCAACGTCCCGGTTGTACCGGCCACCGATCCATTGCCCGACGATATCGCCGAAGTGGAGCGAATGGCTGAAGAGATCGGCTACCCGGTGATGTTGAAGGCGTCCTGGGGCGGTGGTGGTCGCGGCATGCGCGCCATTCGCAAGAAAGAGGACCTCGCACGTGAAGTGACGGAAGCCAAA
Organism: Agrobacterium tumefaciens; assembly: GCA_025559845.1. Classification (NCBI taxonomy): domain Bacteria; kingdom Pseudomonadati; phylum Pseudomonadota; class Alphaproteobacteria; order Hyphomicrobiales; family Rhizobiaceae; genus Agrobacterium; species Agrobacterium tumefaciens. The sequence continues at coordinate 2,896,958 of CP048469.1, read as the reverse complement.
CGTGAGGCCAAGGCGGCGTTCGGCAAGGACGAAGTTTATCTCGAAAAACTGGTCGAGCGCGCGCGCCACGTCGAAAGCCAGATTCTCGGCGACACACATGGCAATGTCGTTCATCTGTTTGAGCGCGATTGTTCGATCCAGCGACGCAACCAGAAGGTCGTGGAGCGCGCTCCGGCACCTTACCTCAGCGAAACACAGCGACAGGAACTTGCCAATTACTCGTTGAAGATCGCCGCTGCGACAAACTACATCGGCGCCGGCACTGTCGAATATCTGATGGATGCGGATACGAACAAGTTCTACTTCATCGAGGTCAATCCGCGTATCCAGGTCGAGCATACCGTCACCGAGGTCGTGACCGGTATCGATATCGTCAAGGCGCAGATCCATATTCTCGAAGGTGCCGCCATCGGCACGGCAGAATCGGGTGTTCCGAAGCAGGAAAACATTCGCCTCAACGGTCATGCGCTCCAGTGCCGTATTACGACTGAAGACCCTGAACATAACTTTATTCCTGATTATGGCCGTATCACTGCTTATCGTTCGGCTTCCGGCTTCGGTATCCGTCTCGACGGCGGTACCTCGTATACGGGCGCGGTAATTACACGTTACTACGATCCGCTGCTGGTCAAAGTGACCGCCTGGGCGCCGGGACCTGAAGAGGCAATCAGCCGCATGGATCGCGCCCTGCGCGAATTCCGTATCAGAGGTGTTGCGACAAACCTCACCTTCCTGGAAGCCATCATCGGCCACACGAAATTCCGCGACAATACCTATACAACGCGTTTCATCGACTCCACGCCGGAGCTGTTCGCGCAGGTCAAGCGCCAGGACCGTGCAACGAAGCTTCTGACCTATCTGGCCGATGTCACGGTCAACGGTCATCCTGAAACCAAGGGTCGCGCAAAGCCATCGGACAAGGCAGCCAAGCCGATCGTGCCCTATATCGATGCCCCGACGCCGGATGGCACGAAGCAGGTTCTCGACAAGCTTGGCCCCAAGGGCTTTTCGGAGTGGATGCGCAATGAAAAGCGCGTTCTCGTCACTGATACGACCATGCGTGACGGGCACCAGTCGCTGCTAGCGACGCGTGTGCGGACCCACGACATTGCCGGTGTGGCGAGCGCCTACGCCAAGGCGTTGCCGCAGCTCCTCTCGCTTGAGTGCTGGGGTGGTGCGACCTTCGACGTTTCCATGCGCTTCCTGACGGAAGATCCATGGGAGCGTCTGGCCCTCATCCGTGAGGGTGCACCAAACCTTCTGCTGCAGATGCTTCTGCGCGGCGCCAATGGCGTGGGTTACAAGAACTACCCCGACAACGTGGTGAAGTACTTCGTTCGTCAGGCGGCCAAGGGTGGCATCGATCTCTTCCGCGTGTTCGACTGCCTGAACTGGGTCGAGAACATGCGCGTCTCGATGGATGCGATTGCCGAAGAGAACAAGCTCTGCGAAGCGGCGATCTGCTACACGGGCGACCTCCTCAATTCCGCGCGTCCAAAATATGACCTCAAATATTATACGGGGCTTGCGGCCGAACTGGAAAAGGCCGGTGCGCATATCATCGCCGTCAAGGACATGGCGGGTCTTCTGAAGCCTGCGGCTGCCAAGGTTCTGTTCAAGGCCTTGCGTGAGGCGACCAGTCTGCCGATCCACTTCCACACGCACGACACGTCCGGTATTTCTGCCGCGACCGTTCTTGCTGCTGTGGACGCGGGCGTGGACGCCGTCGACGCCGCCATGGACGCGTTCTCCGGCAACACGTCGCAGCCGTGCCTTGGCTCCATCGTCGAGGCACTTGCCGGCACCGAACGCGATACGGGTCTCGATGCGGAATGGATTCGTCGTATTTCCTTCTATTGGGAGGCGGTCCGCAACCAGTACGCGGCGTTTGAAAGCGACCTCAAGGGACCGGCATCCGAAGTCTATCTGCATGAAATGCCGGGTGGTCAGTTCACCAACCTCAAGGAGCAGGCGCGTTCGCTGGGCCTCGAAAGCCGCTGGCACGAGGTGGCGCAGGCCTATGCCGATGCCAACCAGATGTTCGGCGATATCGTCAAGGTCACGCCATCCTCCAAGGTCGTCGGCGACATGGCGCTGATGATGGTCAGCCAGGATCTGACGGTTTCCGATGTCGAAAATCCGGACAAGGAAGTCTCCTTCCCCGAATCCGTGGTGTCCATGCTCAAGGGTGATCTTGGCCAATCGCCGGGCGGCTGGCCGGAAGCGCTGCAGAAGAAGGCGTTGAAGGGCGATGCACCCTACAATGTGCGTCCCGGTTCGCTTCTTGCCGACGCCGATCTGGATGCCGAACGCAAGACGATCGAGACAAAGCTCGAGCGTTCGGTCAACGATTTCGAGTTTGCCTCCTACCTTATGTATCCGAAGGTGTTCACCGATTTTGCCCTGACGGCAGAAACCTACGGCCCGGTCTCTGTGCTGCCGACTCATGCCTACTTCTACGGCATGGAAGACGGCGAAGAGCTGTTTGCCGATATCGAGCGCGGCAAGACGCTGGTGATCGTCAATCAGGCGTCATCCGGCACGGATGACAAGGGCATGGTGACGGTGTTCTTCGAGATCAATGGTCAGCCGCGTCGCATCAAGGTGCCAGACCGGGCGCATGGAGCGACAGGTTCGGCCGTACGCCGTAAGGCTGAGCCGGGCAACACTGCCCAGATCGGCGCACCGATGCCGGGTGTCATCAGCCGCGTTTTCGTCAATCCGGGGCAGGCCGTAAAGCCTGGAGACGTGCTGCTTTCCATCGAAGCCATGAAGATGGAGACGGCGCTGCACGCTGAGCGTGAGGGCACTATTTCTGAAGTCCTCGTCCGCCAGGGTGATCAGATCGACGCAAAGGATCTGCTTGTGACCTACGCAAGCTAATGCCGTCATCGCGACATTGCATCTGACGACGCATTGCGCCCGCCCTTTGGCGGGCGTTTTGCTGTTGCGCTTTTGAGAAAACTCAAATATGCATGTTTGTGCACGTTTTTACATGTTTATCCGTGAAGTGAAATGAACGAACATTTTGTCAGTGAGCGACAGGCGCTCATTCTCTCTCAATTACGGCAAAGCGGTCGTGTGTTGGCGCAGAATCTCGCGGAGAGTTTCGGTGTGTCCGAAGACACGATACGGCGTGATTTACGTGATATGGCGGGCAGAGGTGAATGTCAGCGCGTTTACGGCGGCGCCTTGCTTGCCGAAAGCACGACGGTGCCGTTGAAAACACGCATGGCAGAAGATGCTGATCGCAAAGAGCGTCTTGCTGCCGCGGTCTTGCCGCTTCTTGAGCCAGGCATGGTTGTCTTTATCGATGCCGGTTCGACCAATCTTGCCATTGCACGGGCAATCCCCGCCGATTTGAAGCTGACTGTTGTCACGAACACGCCGGCCATTGCTGCGGAACTGACGGGGCAAGCCGGCATTGAACTGGTATTGATCGGTGGCAAGGTCGATCCGCTGGTTGGCGCCGCTATTGACGCCATGGCGTTGCGGCAGCTCGAATTGATGCGGCCCGATCTCTGCGTCCTCGGTGTTTGCGGCATGACGCTCAGCTCGGGATTATCCGCCGATGTCTTTGAGGATGCCGTGTTCAAGCGGCTCGCATGCAGTGCCAGTGAGCAGGTTGTTGCTGCCATCACGACGGAAAAGCTTGGCCACAAGGCAGCTTTTCATGTGCATGATCTGACGCCTTCTCTTTGTCTCGCGCTGGAGCGCGACATTGAACAGACGACTGCCGATGCGCTTGCGGCGCACGGCGTGAATATCCGTTTTGCCGATACCCACGCGGCTTAACCCGCCCGCGCTCACGTTTGAAGGATTTTTAGATGAACGGTCCTGCGAGTTTCGCACCCACACCGGCGCGCTCTTCGTACTTCACGCGACACCGGCTCGGCGTTTCGCTGTTGTTCCTGATGAACGGCTTCATGATGGGGTCATGGGCACCGAAAATCCCCGAATTTTCAACCCGCCTCTCGCTGAGCGAAAGTGCGCTGGGTCTGGTCATTCTGGTGTTTGGGGTCGGTTCACTGCTGTTCATGCCGATTGCCGGTTCACAGATCGCCCGTTTCGGGTCGCGGACCGTGTCTCTCGTTTCGGCGGTGCTTTTTCTTCCGACGCTGCTGTTCATCACCTGGGCCAACACGATCTGGGCCGGTGTCATTGCCGTTTTCCTGTTCGGCGGTCTGACGGGGGCAATGGACGTTGCCATGAATGCCAACGCTGTTGCCGTGGAACGGGACATGCGCCGGGCCATCATGTCCTCCTGTCACGCATTCTGGAGTCTCGGCGGTCTGATCGGCGCGGGCTTCGGCGGCTTTCTGATCACGGCCATCGGCGTGCACGGCCATGCGGTTGCGCTGACGCTGGTCGCACTGGTCCTCCTCGTCATTGCCTGGCCCCGCACTCTCGCGGATCGTCCACACCCGGAGGAAGAGCGGCCGAAGGGCGGCTTGCCGCTGACACCGCTGCCCTGGATCATCGGTCTCATGGCTTTGTTTTCGATGGTGCCGGAAGGTGCAATCCTTGACTGGGGCGCCCTTTATCTGCGCAACGAGTTGGGTGCGTCCGTTTCGCAGTCCGGTTTTGCCTTCGCTGCGTTTTCATTGACCATGGCTGTCATGCGTTTTGCCGGCGATCTGGTCAGGGACCGCTTCGGTGCCGTCAACACCTTGCGTTTCTGCTCGACGATTTCGATCATCGGTTTGTTGACCGCCGGTCTTGCAGAAAATTCGACCCTGGCAATCATCGGTTTTGCAGTGGCCGGGATCGGCATTTCCAACATGGTGCCGATAGCCTTTTCTGCCGCCGGTAACATGCCTGGCCTGGCGCCTGGGATCGGATTGTCTGTCGTCACGACCATGGGGTATTCGGGAATTCTCGTAGCGCCCTCGGCCATCGGGTTCATTGCCGAGCACACCGGTCTTGCCGTTGTCTTCCTAGGTCTGCCGCTGCTGCATGTTGTCGTCTTGCTGCTTTCGAAGCTTGCACGGCATGCCGACGGCGCAGGACGGGAATAGTCGTCTCGAATTTTGCCACGATTGCGGTAAAGTAGAAGCTCACGTGCGTTGGGTGTTGACAAGGCCTCCCCCTTGTTTCACCTCAATAGCCATATTTTGCCGCAAGCCCAGAGACCAAAATGACGTCACACGCCGATTTCGACCCGAAGCCCCGCCGCGCATCTGTCGCTGTCGATGTGGGTGGTGTTATCGTCGGCGGCGGTGCGCCCGTCGTCGTCCAATCGATGACCAACACCGATACGGCTGACATTGACGCCACCGTGCAGCAGGTGGCGGCGTTGTTCCGGGCCGGTTCGGAAATCGTCCGTATTACCGTCGATCGCGACGAAAGTGCTGCAGCAGTGCCGAAAATCCGCGACCGCCTGTTGCGTCTCGGCATGGACGTACCGCTTGTCGGCGACTTCCATTATATCGGTCACAAACTTCTGGCCGACCATCCTGCCTGTGCGGAGGCGCTGGCGAAGTATCGCATCAATCCCGGCAATGTCGGCTTCAAGGACAAGAAAGACAAGCAGTTCGGCGAGATCGTCGAGATGGCGATCCGCTACGATAAACCCGTACGTATCGGCGTGAACTGGGGTTCGCTTGATCAGGAACTGCTGACTGCCCTGATGGACAAGAACAAGGAAGAGGGGTTTCCGCTCTCCGCTCGCCAGGTGACTCGCGAGGCGATTGTTCAGTCTGCGTTGATTTCCGCCGAGTTGGCTGAAGACATCGGGCTGCCGCGCAATCGTATCATTCTTTCGGCCAAGGTCAGCCAGGTACAGGACCTCATCGCGGTTTATTCGATGTTGTCGGAACGCTCCGATCACGCGTTGCATCTTGGCCTGACCGAAGCAGGGATGGGCTCCAAGGGTATCGTCGCCTCGTCCGCCGCTATGGGTTACGTGCTCCAGCACGGTATCGGCGATACGATCCGCGTGTCGCTGACACCGGAACCCAATGGTGACCGCACCCGCGAAGTTCAGGTTGCTCAGGAACTGTTGCAGGTCATGGGCTTCCGTCAGTTTATTCCTGTTGTTGCGGCATGTCCCGGTTGCGGCCGCACCACGTCCACGGTGTTTCAGGAACTGGCGCAGAATATCCAGAACGATATCCGCAAGAACATGCCGGTCTGGCGTGAAAAATACCCCGGTGTTGAAGCGCTCAACGTTGCGGTCATGGGCTGCATCGTCAACGGCCCGGGTGAGAGCAAACATGCCGACATCGGCATTTCGTTGCCCGGAACCGGTGAAACGCCGTCGGCTCCAGTCTTCATCGATGGACAGAAAGCGCTCACCCTGCGCGGCCCTAACATTGCCGCCGATTTTGAAGCGCTTGTGATCGATTACATCGAAAAGCGTTTTGGCCGGAAAGACGCGGCGGAGTAAAGAGTACCGTGAAACGGCCGGAATCCCTCTGTCATACCTCCTGAACCTCTCGGAGCATCAAAACACATGATAAAAAAAATCGCGATTGTTGCCCTTTGCGGGACCTATCTCTCCGCCTGCACGACCACTGACCCCTATACGGGCGAGCAGAAGATGTCCAACACGGCCGGCGGTGCGGGTATCGGTGCCGTCGTCGGTGCGCTCGGTGGTCTTGCCGTTGGTGGCTCGCCGGTCGGTCGCCGCAATGCCGCACTCATCGGCGCGGGTATTGGCGCGCTGGCTGGCGGTGCGATCGGCAATTACATGGACACGCAGGAATCGGAACTGCGTGCGCAGTTGCAGGGTACCGGCGTGTCTGTCACCCGTCGCGGCGACAACATCGTTCTGAACATGCCGTCGAACATCACCTTCGCAACCGACCAGGACCAGGTCATTCCGCCATTCTACGCGACTCTCGATTCGGTTGGTATCGTGTTGAACAAATTCAACCGCACCCTCATCGACATCAACGGTCACACGGATTCCACCGGCAGCCTGCAGCATAACCAGGCGCTTTCTGAACGCCGTGCGGCGTCTGTCGCGAATTATCTGGGTGCGCGTGGTGTTGACCAGCGCCGTATCTCGACGCTCGGCTTCGGTCCGTCGCAGCCGATTGCATCCAATGCGACACCGGATGGCCGCGCGCAGAACCGCCGCGTTGAAGTTCTGATTTCGCCGCTCAAGGGCTGATAAATCGATGAAAACGCTGGGCCGGAGTTTCCGGCTCAGCTCTTGCGTTCGGCGATGAACCGCGCTGCCGCAACGAGGATATCGGCCTTGGTGCCATACGGCGAGAGGAGCTCTGCCGCCTCGTTTACCTGCTCACTCAGCTTTTGACGTGCCCAGTTTTCGCCGCGCAGGGCAACCAGCGTGCCCTTGCCACGTGCCGCATCTTTACCGGTCGCCTTGCCCATGGTCGCAGCATCGGCCGTCAGATCCAGAAGGTCGTCAGCAAGCTGAAAGGCAAGACCAATCTTCTCACCGAAAAGACGCATTCTTTGCCGCTCAGACGCGCTGCTCCCGGCGATGATGGCGCCAGCCTCACACGCAAAGCGGATAAGTGCACCGGTTTTCATCGCTTGAAGCGTGACGATGCCCGCCTCATCAGGTGCTTTCTTTTCAGCGGCAAGATCCAGCGCCTGCCCGCCTGCCATGCCACCTATTCCGGCAGCGCGCGCCAGTGACAGCACAAGCGCAGCCTTGCGATCTGCCTGCAGCGGATTGTTGTCCGCGGCAATGATGTCAAACGCCAGTGTCAAAAGACTGTCGCCGGCGAGAATGGCGGTGGCTTCATCAAATTTGCGATGAACTGTCGGTTGACCGCGACGCAGATCGTCATCGTCCATGGCCGGCAGATCGTCATGAACCAGAGAATAGCAATGAAGGCATTCGAGTCCTGCGCCGACATGGTGGGCTGCCTCGTCGTTGCCGCCTAGCAGCGCCGCACTTTCTATGACGAGAAAAGGCCGCAACCGTTTGCCGCCATTCAGCACGCCATGGCGCATGGCGTCGAGGAGGTTTTGAGGGCGAGCGATTTCATCCGGGCCCACGTCGCTTGACAGCAGGCGTCCGAGCAGGGCTTCGGTCTTTGCCGCGCTGTCGCGCAGCTTCGTTTCAAAAGTCGTCATTGCAGCGTCCATGTGGCGCTCTTTGGCATGCCGTACGTCGGCAAGCAAACCTTTTCGTGATTCCTTGCGGGAACCCATTTGAGCGGACTCGCCTTGAACATGGCAATGGAATATGAAAGGTTTTTATAAGCCTGGGTGGGGAAAACATTGAGCAGCACGCCTGAAAGCGACGCAGACTACGCCGTGCTGGCGGAAGACCGGAGTAGTCCGAAGGTGGATTTTCGCACGTTAGCAAAGCGTTTCGTCATGTTTTTGCTGGCATTGCTGATCTTGCCTTACCTGCTGATTCCCGTCTATGCGCTTCCTTTCATGCGGCCCGTTTCAACGTTGATGCTTGCCGATCTTGTGACTTTGCAGGGTTACGACAGGCGCTGGGTGCCAATTGAGGACATTTCTCCACGTCTTGTTCAGTCGGTGATGATGTCCGAGGACGGGCAATTCTGTTTCCATGGCGGCGTTGACTGGAACCAGATGCAATCTGTGGTGACGGATGCGCTGGAGGGGGCTTCCACGCGTGGTGCCAGCACCATTCCGATGCAAACGGCAAAGAACCTCTTCCTCTGGAATGGACGATCTTTCCTGCGCAAGGGGCTGGAGCTGCCGCTTGCCGTGGTCGCCGATTTCGTCTGGTCCAAAAAACGGATGATGGAGATTTATCTCAATGTTGCCGAATGGGGCCCAGGTATCTACGGCATAGAAGCGGCCGCCCAGCATCATTTCAAGGTGCCGGCCTCGAAGCTGACCCAGAGACAGGCGGCGCTTCTCGCGGTCTCATTGCCCAATCCGATCGACCGTGTCGCCAGCAAGCCAGGGCGTGGCCTGCAACGGCTTGCGGGCGTCATCGAACGACGCGCCCGCGCATCCGGCGCCTATGTCGGCTGTGTGCTGGACTAAGCCAGTCAGCCCTTCTTGAAAATGTAATCCGTTTCCTGACGCAAGGTCTCGCCTGGGCGCAGGATGGCATGCGGAAAATCGGCGTGATTGGGGGCGTCGGGCCAGTTCTGCGTTTCAAGGCAGAAACCGGCAAAGGGGCCATAGGTCCGGCCGTCGAGGCCCGGAACCGGAACGTCGAGTTTGAAGGCGGAATAGAATTGCACACCGGGCTCAGTCGTGTGCACTTCAAGCGCGATGTCGGATGCCGGTGCGTAGACGCGTGCTACTTTGCGCTTCGCCCGGCGCTCGGGCGAAAGGCAGAAATTGTGGTCGTACAGAACCTGCTCGCCATTGTCCTTGCGTCGCATCGGTGTCGGGCGACGAAGGTCGAAAACCGTGTCATCGACGGGGCGGATTTCACCTGTCGGAATCTGCTGTTCGTTGGTCGGCAGATAATAGTTCGCGGCAATTTCGATCTCGTGGCCAAGTGCCGTGTCAGCACCGTCCAGATTGAAATAGGAGTGCTGGCAGATGTTGGCGATGGTCGCCTTGTCGGTGGTTGTTTCGTAAACGACAGAAAGCACGCCGCCGTCGAGGATCGTGTAGGTCGCCGTGACAGTGCAGTTACCGGGATAACCGGCGCGGCCGTCCGGATCGATGATTTCCAGAACAACATGGCTTTCGCCGTGCTCCATCAACATCCAGTTGCGTTTGCCCAAACCGTCGCTGCCACCGTGAAGATGGGTAACGCCTTTTTCATTCAACTCGAGTTGGTACTCGTGGCCGTCGATCGAGAACTTGCCGCCACCGATACGGTTGGCATTGCGGCCGGGCGTCGCGCCGAAATAAGAGGAGTACTTGTAGTCCTCAAACTTGTCGAAGCCGAGAACGAGTGGCGGCTGGTGGCCGTCGAGGCGCAGATCCTGAATGACTGCGCCCCACGTGATGACCTTCGCGGTCAGTCCACCCTTGGATATGGTGACACGCTCGACCTTTTCTCCGGTTGCTGTGAAACCGAAATTTTCCCGTGCCGGCACATCGCCCATTCCTGCTCTCCCCGCTTGTAATGACCGGCGGACGTTGCGTTATTTTGCGACGATGTGCAATCGCGTTTTATGCCGCAAGCTCTCCGATAGCGTCGAGATCGTAGGGGGTCGTCTGGTATATCTCGTTGATCCAGTTTCCAAAAAACAGATGCGCGTGGCTTCGCCAACGATTGAGCGGGGTCAGGTCCGGATCGTTGTGGGGGAAGTAGTCATGCGGCAGCTTTATGGGAACCCCGGCGTTCACATCGCGGAAATATTCGTCCGAAAGCGAGGTCGAATCATATTCGACGTGGTTGAACATGTAGAGCCGGTTGCCCTGCTTTTCATGCACCAGGCACACGCCCATTTCTTCCGATTCCATCAGGATTTCCAGATCGGCGCGCTTTTCGATATCGGCGCGACGTACCTCCGTCCAGCGTGACACCGGAACCTGGAAGTCGTCGGAAAACCCGTTCAGATAGATGGAAGACGGGCTGAGGTTGCGGTGACGATAAACGCCGAAAGCCTTTTCCTTCAACTCATGCTTCGGCACGCCATGGAAGTGATAGATGGCTGCCATCGCGCCCCAGCAGACATTGAGTGTCGAATGGACGTTGGTTTGTGTCCATTCGAAAATCTTCTGCATCTCGTTCCAATAGGTAACGTCTTCGTAGGCGAGCGTCTCGACGGGAGCGCCCGTGATGATGAAGCCATCGAACTTGCGGTGGCGAACCTCTTCCCACGTCTCATAGAAGGAAAGCAGATGCTCTTCCGGCGTATTTTTCGCACGATGACCGCCAATGCGCACCAGCGACAACTCAACCTGCAACGGTGAGGCACCGACGAGGCGAGCCATCTGTAATTCGGTTTTGATCTTGTTCGGCATGAGGTTCAAAAGTCCGATCTGGAGCGGGCGAATATCCTGTCGGATAGCCGCCGTTTCGGTCATGACCCGTACGCCCTCATGCACGAGGGTTTCGAAAGCGGGCAGGGTATCTGGAATCTTGATCGGCATGTTGAACTCTCACTTTCAGGCCGCCAAAGGCCGTGAAAACAAAAAAACCGGCAGCGAAATCGCAACCGGCTCCAGGAAATTGCCTTTTTCCTCGACCCTTTAGCGACTTCTTTAAAGTGGCTGCAAGCCGGTCGGCAAATCACCACTGGCGGATTACATAATCCTGTCGAGGCGGAAAATCAATATCGGCGGTTTTCTGCGGGTTTCAGCCTTTCCATTTCGCTCCTACCTGCGATAAGGCAAGGCATGGAAACAGAACGCTTCACCATTCTGCTTGGCGGAAATGTCACCGTCACGGATCGCCTGAAAACGGTTGTGTCGGGGACGCGTGTCATCGCTGCAGACAGTGGCATGCGGCATGCAAAAACGCTTGAGCTGTCGCCGGAGCTTTGGGTCGGGGATTTCGATTCCGCCGAGCCGGGTCTTCTCGACGAATGGCCGGGCATTGAGCGGCAACCTTATCCAGCGGCAAAAGCTGTTACCGACGGCGAGATTGCCGTTTCAGAGGCGATTGTCCGTGGGGCTCGTTCCCTTGTGATGGTCGGCGCTTTCGGAGGGGCAAGGAGCGATCATGCGCTTCAGCATTTCCTGTATGCCGTCGCGCTTGCCGAGAGTGGTTTCGATGTCGTTTTGACATCCGGTGACGAGGAAGCCTATCCGTTGCTTCCTGGCGTGCTCGATCTCGATCTTCCAGCCGGCTCCTTGTTTTCCGTTGCCGGTATTTCCACACTTCAGGGGCTGAACATTGCCAATGTGCGCTATCCGCTTACGGAGTTCGCGCTTGCTTTCGGTTCATCCCGCACTATTTCCAACGTCGCAAATGGCGGCACGGCGCATTTTTCGCTGAAAAGCGGAAAAGCTATCGTGCTTGCCCGACCCTATGATCTGACCGGAGCCTGACACCTTGGCACCCCCAATTCTTAAACTCGACGATATCAAACTCACCTTTGGCGTGACGCCGTTGCTTGACGGTGCAAACCTGCAGGTGGAGCCGGGTGATCGTATCTGCCTTGTCGGGCGCAACGGTTCGGGCAAATCGACGTTGATGAAAATTGCCGCCGGCCTGGTCGAAGCACAATCAGGTGAAGTTTTCCGTCATCCCTCCGCCACCATCCGTTATCTGGAACAGGCACCTGATTTCGACGGCTATGATACCGTTCAGGCTTATGCCGAGTCAGGGCTCGGGCCGGGCGACGACCCTTATCGCGTCACCTACATTCTCGAACATCTCGGCCTGACGGGACAGGAGCATCCGCAAAACCTCTCCGGCGGTGAAGCGCGTCGTGCGGCGCTCGCGCGTGTCATGGCGCCTCAGCCGGATATTTTGATGCTGGACGAGCCGACCAACCATCTGGACCTGCCGACGATTGAATGGCTGGAAGACGAGCTGCAGCAGACGCGAAGTGCACTGGTACTGATTTCGCACGACCGTCGTTTTCTCGAAAAGGTGTCCAACGCCACTGTCTGGCTGGATCGTGGCCAGTCTCGCCGCCTCAATCGCGGTTTTGCGCATTTCGAGGAATGGCGCGACAAGGTTCTGGAAGAAGAAGAACTCGAGCAGCACAAGCTTGGCAAGGCCATCGAGCGCGAAGAGCACTGGATGCGGTATGGCGTCACAGCACGGCGCAAACGCAATATGCGTCGCGTCGGTGAATTGCAGGCCATGCGCGCGTCCTATCGCGGGCACAAGGGGCCGCAGGGCTCCGTCCAGGCAACGGTGACCGAAGGGCGTGAGTCAGGCAAGCTGGTGATCGAAGCGGACGCCATCACCAAGTCCTATGGCGAACGCACCATCGTCGCACCGTTTTCACTGCGTGTGCATCGTGGCGACTGTATCGGCCTGGTCGGGCCGAACGGCGCAGGCAAAACGACGCTCCTCAAGATGTTGACGGGGCAGCTTGCGCCTGATGGTGGAACGGTCAAGCTCGGCACCAATCTGGAGATTGCGACGCTCGATCAGAAGCGCGAGGATTTGAACCCGGAAGACACTCTGGCCTATTATCTGACGGACGGACGCGGTGACAACCTGATCGTCAACGGTGAGCTGAAGCATGTAACGGGCTACATGAAGGATTTCCTGTTCCAGCCGGAACAGGCCCGTACGCCTATCCGTAACCTCTCGGGTGGTGAACGCGCCCGCCTCATTCTGGCACGCATTCTCGCGCGTCCGACCAACCTGTTGATCCTCGACGAGCCGACCAACGATCTCGATATTGAAACGCTCGATCTTCTGCAGGAAATCGTCGCCGGGTTCTCCGGCACGGTCATTCTTGTCAGCCACGATCGTGATTTTCTCGATCGTACCGTCACCTCCACCATCGCACCGGCAAATCCCGATGCGCCGGATGGCCGCTGGATCGAATATGCCGGTGGCTATTCCGATATGATGGCGCAGCGAAAAGGTGCTGCCGAGGAAAAACGGAAAGCGGAAAAGCAGGAAAAGGCAAAGAGCACATCGTCTGCCTCTTCATCTGCGGAACCTGCCAAGGGCAAGGCAAAGCTCTCTTTCAAGCAGAAGTTCGCGCTGGAAAATCTGCCGAAGGAAATGGAGAAAGCTCAGGGCGAAATCGCCAGGCGCGAAGAGCGACTGGCCGATCCCAACCTGTTCACCAAAGACCCGGCCGCCTTCAACAAGCTGGCGGAGGAAATGACCAAGCTGCGCGAAAAGCTGGAAGCCATGGAAGAAGAGTGGCTGGAACTGGAGATGCTGCGCGAAGAGCTTGAAGGATAAAAGCGGAATTCCGGGAACGGTTTCGTCTGCTCTGACTTTGACAGGGGAAGCAAATTGGCTTTTCCTGTCAGTCCAATGGAGGAGTTCGGACCATGCGGATGATTTTCGTCAACCTGCCTGTCAAGGATATCGAGAGATCGAGAGCGTTTTTTACGGCGCTCGGGTTCAGCTTCAATCCGGAATATTCTGACGATCGTACGCTTTGCATGATTGTCGAGCAGAACATCTTCGTGATGCTTCTGCAGGAAGAGCGTTTTCGGGATTTCATCAATGGCGATATTTGTGATGCGGCGAGCAGTACAGAGGTGCTGACCTGCCTTTCGGCAGGGAGCCGTGAGGAGATCGACCGTACGATTACGGCGGCACTCGCCTCGGGTGGCAGCAGATGGAAGCCGGTTCAGGATCATGGCTTCATGTATGCCGGCAGCTTTCAGGACCCTGACGGCCATGTCTGGGAACTCGTGCATATGACGGAGCAGGCCTGACAACAGGCCGTCTTGCCAAGCGACAGCGGCAGGTTTACATCCTTGCTTTGATCTAACGGGGTGTCTTGTCTTTTTTCTGGAGACAAGGCTGAGAGGTTCGCCAACCCGAAGAACCTGATCTGGTTCATACCGGCGTAGGGATTAGACAGCTTACACGCAAGCGCCTGATCCCCTTTTCGTTTTTAGGAGGTGCGCGTGCGTCGTCGTTTCTTGCTGAACTCCATTGTTGCCGTATCTCTGCTGCTGCCGGGTCTTGCCGCGGCGCAAGAGAAGAAGACACTGACTATCTACACCTATGAGAGCTTCGTTTCAGAATGGGGTCCCGGCCCCAAGGTGAAAGAGGCTTTCGAAAAAATCTGCAACTGCACGGTCAATTTCGTCGGTGTTGCTGATGGTGTGGCGCTGCTCAACCGCCTGAAACTGGAAGGCGCTGGTTCGAAGGCTGACGTTGTGGTCGGCCTCGACACCAATCTCGTGGCGGAAGCCAAACAGACCGGTCTGTTCGAGGCAGGCGACATTGATGTGTCCGCGGCGAAAGTACCGGGCGGCTACCAGGACGATGTTTTCGTGCCATATGACTACGGCCATTTTGCCGTTATCTATGATACGCAGACCATCAAGAACCCGCCCAAAAGCCTGAAGGATCTGGTTGACGGCGATCCGTCGCAAAAGATCGCGATCCAGGACCCGCGCACCTCGACGCCGGGCCTCGGTCTGCTGCTCTGGGTCAAGTCGGTCTATGGCGACAAGGCGCCGGAGGCCTGGGCAAAACTGAAGAACCGCGTTTTGACGGTGACGCCGGGCTGGTCGGAATCCTACGGCCTCTTTACCAAGGGCGAAGTGCCGATGGTGCTCTCCTACACCACGTCGCCCGCCTATCACATGGTTTCGGAGAACACCGATCGTTATCAGGCCGCAGCGTTTTCTGAAGGGCATTATATCCAGATCGAGGTTTCAGGCCTTCTGAAAAACGCGCCGGAGAAGGAGCTTGCCAAACAGTTCCTTGCCTTCACTCTGACGCCGGGTTTTCAGGACGCCATTCCGGAAAACAACTGGATGATGCCAGTTTCCGCTACTTCGAAGCCGTTGCCGGAAGCTTTTTCTAAACTGGTGCAGCCGGAAAAGACCTTTCTGATGGACTCCGCCGAGGTGGCGAAAAATCGCAAGGCCTGGATCGATGAGTGGCTTGCGGCCATGAGCGTCAATTAAGGGAAGTTCAGGCGAACAGATGATGCTGCGTCGCGACTACAGATGGTCGATGATTGGAGGAACGGCGGCGTTTACCGCCGTTTTTCTGTTCATGGCGCTTGCCGTCGTCGCGCTGCTTTCGTTTGATGCTGGAACGTCGGCTTCGGGAATTCTGGATGCCTATACGCTGCGCATCCTCCGTTTCACGCTTTATCAGGCTACGCTGTCCACCCTTATTTCCATCATTCTGGGTCTGCCGGTGGCGCTGGCGCTGGCCCGGCAAAGACGTTTTCCCGGCCGTATCTGGATAATCAGGCTACTGGCGGTTCCGATGGGTCTGCCAGCAATTGTCGGGGCCTTCGGGATCATCGCGATCTGGGGCAGGCAAGGTGCGCTGAACACCGCGCTTTTGTCGCTCGGCAAAGAGCAGCCATTCAGCATCTACGGCCTCTCTGGCATTCTCGTTGCGCATGTATTTTTCAATCTGCCGTTGGCCGTTCGGTTGATGCTGGCGGGGCTGGAGCGCGTGCCCGCAGAATATTGGCGCATGGCGTCGAGCCTTGGTATGGGCTCGTTATCGGTGCTTCGCTTCATCGAGTGGCCTGCAGTCATGCGCCTCGTGCCGGGCATTGCCGGGCTCATCTTCATGCTATGTGCCACCAGTTTTACGCTTGTTCTGCTTTTGGGAGGTGGACCTGCGGCAACGACACTCGAAGTGGCCATCTACCAGGCGCTGCGATTTGATTTCGATCCACAGCGCGCGATTGCCCTTTCGCTGATGCAGATCACCCTGACGGCCGTTCTTCTTGG
Organism: Agrobacterium tumefaciens; assembly: GCA_025559845.1. Classification (NCBI taxonomy): domain Bacteria; kingdom Pseudomonadati; phylum Pseudomonadota; class Alphaproteobacteria; order Hyphomicrobiales; family Rhizobiaceae; genus Agrobacterium; species Agrobacterium tumefaciens. Next base: position 2,880,776 of record CP048469.1, on the reverse strand, counting down.
TTTGCTTTCCCTGTTTCCCTCGCAGGACGCGGAGATTGCATCCCTGGGACGACCGATCCGTCGTTTTGACAGTTTCGGTATCGCTGCCCGGGTCTGGGACGGAGCGGCCATTGTTTTCGTGATCCTTCTGGTCGGCTTGCCGCTTGCGGCCGTCGCTGCTTCCGGGCTCAGTGCCGATCTGATCCGGCTTGTTTCGGCGCCGGTCTTTGTGCGGGCCGCGACCACCAGCTTTTTCATTGCGCTGCTGTCGGGGACACTTGCCGTGCTTTGCTGCGTTGCGTTGATTGCTGCGCGGCAGGCGATTTCTTCAAAACGAAGAGTTACGGCGCCCTTGCGGTTCGTCTCGGTACTTTATGGAGCAGGCTCTTCACTCGTCCTTCTCGTGCCGCCTGTGGTCCTCGGAAGTGGCTGGTTTTTGCTTTTGAGACCACTGGGCGATGTCAATTTGTTTGCCCCCTTGCTCGTCGCCCTGATCAACATGCTGATGGCCCTGCCGCTTGTCATGCGGGTACTGGAGCCAGCCATTGCGACGCACCGCGCCCGCACCGGACGGCTATCGGCAAGTCTTGGCATCTCAACTTTCTCGCGTATGCGTCTGATCGACATGCCTGTCCTGTGGCGGTCTCTTGCCATGGCCATGTCATTTTCAATGGCACTTTCGCTTGGCGACCTTGGTGCGGTTGCTCTATTCGGTTCGGAGAACTTTGTGACCTTACCTTGGCTGGTTTACAGCAATATGGGCAGCTATCGGACGAATGATGCGGCGGGATACGCCTTCATTCTCGGTCTTGTTTGCCTGTTGCTTGCGGCTGGCGGTGTGCCGAGTTCCAAATCATCAAAGGGAAGCGCATGAGTAGGGAAAATCTGGCGATTCGGCTGGATGAGGTGAGCTTAACACTCGGGTCGCAGAGCTTTCAGTTTGACTGCAGTTTCCACAGAGGACGAATTACGGCTGTCGTTGGTGCCTCGGGTTCCGGCAAGTCGACTTTGCTCAACCTTGTTGCCGGATTCGAGATGCCGGACACCGGTCGAGTCCTGATCAATGAGCAGGACGTAAAGGCGCTCGATCCCTCCGAACGTCCCGTTTCATCGATCTTTCAGGACAACAACCTTTTTGCGCATCTCGACATTTTCACCAATGTTGCGCTTGGCGTCAGTCCGTCTTTGAAATTGCAGGCAAAGGACAGGCAGGAAATTGACCTTGCGCTTGAGCGCGTTGGATTGGCGGGGTTTGGAAAACGCATGCCGAACACACTGTCGGGCGGGGAGAGGCAGCGAGCGGCTTTGGCACGCGCGCTTGTGCGCGAAAAGCCTGTCATGCTTCTTGATGAACCTTTTGCCGCGCTTGATCCGGGTTTGCGGTCCGGGATGGTCTCATTGCTTGTTAAACTGCAAGCCGAAACACAACATACCGTCGTTATTGTCACGCATCATATCGATGACGTGAAGAAGCTGGCTCAGGATGTGGTTTTTCTTGATCGGGGCAGCGTTCTCTACTCGGGTTCGGTCGATGATTTCTTTGCCACACAAAATGTGAAGGTCATTGAGGGCTTCCTGAATGGATGATCGCCTTATTTTCGACGCGGCCCGCTGGCAATCGCTTTACCACACGACTTCAATGACGCTAATTTGCACTTGCGAGACTCAAGTTGTTGTCCGAGAACACGGTAACTATTGCCTTCTTCAAAAATAGTCCGGGTGCGAAGGATCGTTTTTACCTCTGCGGCATTCATGTGCTGGTCGAGGGGAATATGATATTCTGGTCTGCAATTAACGGATGATCAGGAACGTTAGGAGCAGACTAACAGAATGAAAAATTGCGTGACTGCACAGAGGGGTTTGTTCTCCGGTTCAGGCGTTCAGCGTTTCGGCAGAGCGGCCAAAGTTTTTTCTGTGCTTGCGGCATCCTCCGTCATTCTATCTTCCTGCCAGTCTCTGTTCAGCCCGGCTTACCAATCTACGTTGCGGCCGTCCGACAATCCGCAGACCGTGGAAGAGGTGCAAAAGAATGACCCGCGTGCCCAGATGGGTGCGCGTGAGCATCCCCGCATCGTGGCGAGTTACGGTGGTGAATATCACGATGCAAAAACGGAACGGCTGGTTGCGCGCATTACCGGTGCGCTGACGGCGGTATCGGAAAATCCGCAGCAATCGTATCGCATCACAATCCTCAATTCGCCGGCGATCAATGCCTTTGCATTGCCGGGTGGCTATCTTTACGTGACGCGTGGTCTTCTGGCGCTTGCCAATGACGCGTCGGAAGTAGCGGCTGTGCTTTCGCACGAAATGGGCCATGTCACCGCCAATCACGGGATCGAGCGTCAGCGTCGTGAAGAAGCGGAGGTTATTGCCAGCAGGGTGGTTGCCGAGGTGCTGTCCAGCGACCTCGCCGGCAAGCAGGCGCTGGCACGTGGCAAGCTGCGACTTGCAGCATTTTCCCGTCAGCAGGAACTGCAGGCTGATGTTATCGGCGTGCGCATGCTGGGCGAGGCAGGGTACGATCCTTTCGCGTCGCCCCGGTTCCTTGACTCGATGGCCGCTTACGCCCGCTTCACGTCCGCCGATCCCGACAGTGACCAGAGCCTCGACTTCCTGTCCAGCCACCCGAATACACCACAACGTATCGAGTTAGCGCGGCGTCATGCCCGCGCCTTCGGCCAGGAAGGTCAGGTCGGTGATCGTGGCCGCGACTGGTTCCTCGATGGCATCGATGGGCTGCTTTATGGCGACAGCCCGCAGGAAGGTTACGTCCGTGGGCAGACATTCCTGCACGGCACGCTCGGCATCCGTTTCGATGTTCCGGAAGGCTTCGTGATCGATAACAAGGTGGAAGCCGTTCTGGCGACCGGACCTGGCGACATGGCCATCCGTTTTGATGGCGTTGCCGATCCCAAGCAGACCAGTCTTGCGAACTATCTCACGAGTGGCTGGGTGGCGGGCCTCATCCCGGAAACCGTTCGTGAAACCCAGGTCAATGGGCTCGAGGCCGCAACGGCCCGTGCGTCCGCCGACAAATGGGATTTCGATGTGACCGTCATCCGTGTCGGCCAACAGATCTTCCGTTTTCTGACGGCCGTGCCAAAAGGCAGCCCGCAGCTTGACAGTGTTGCCAACGTTCTGCGCAGCAGTTTCCGGCGGATGACGCCACAGGAGATTGCCTCGCTGAAACCGCTGCGCGTACGGGTCATTACCGTAAAACCCGGTGAGACAGTGGCGACGATGGCGGCGCGTATGATGGGCACGGATCGCAAGCTTGACATGTTCAGAGTACTGAACGCGTTGAGCGCGACAGCCACTCTCCAACCCGGCCAGCGGGTGAAGATCATTTCGGAATAACCAAAAAGAAAACCCCGGATCGCTCCGGGGTTTTTTGTCAGCCTGGTTTGGCTTCGACGTTTATTGCCATTCACGAACATCGACGAAGTGGCCGGCGATGGCCGCCGCCGCCGCCATGGCGGGGGAAACCAGATGTGTGCGGCTCTTGTAGCCCTGACGGCCTTCGAAGTTGCGGTTCGATGTCGAGGCGCAACGTTCGCCCGGCTTCAAACGGTCATCGTTCATGGCAAGGCACATGGAGCAGCCCGGTTCGCGCCACTCGAAACCGGCGTCGAGGAAGATCTTGTCCAGACCCTCCTTTTCCGCCTGCTCTTTCACCAGTCCGGAGCCGGGGACGATCATTGCGGAGACTGTCGGCGCGACCTTGCGGCCATCAACGATCTTTGCCGCAGCACGCAGGTCCTCGATGCGACCATTGGTGCACGAGCCGATGAAGACACGATCGACAGGAATATCAGTCATGCGGGTGCCGGGCTTCAGGCCCATATACTCCAGAGCGCGCCATTTGGAGGCACGCTTGTTCTCATCTTCAATCTTGTCCGGATCAGGAACAGTGCCCTGAACGGATGTCACGTCTTCAGGCGACGAGCCCCAGGAAACGATCGGTGGCAGGCTGGCGGCATCCAGCACGACAATCTTGTCGTAGTGCGCGCCTTCATCCGACTTCAGCGTCTTCCAGTAGGCGATCGCCTGTTCCAGCGTTTCGCCCTGCGGTGCGCGCGGCTTGTCCTTGATATATTCGAACGTCGTTTCGTCCGGTGCGATGAGACCAGCGCGGGCGCCACCTTCGATCGTCATGTTGCAGACCGTCATGCGGCCTTCCATGGACAAGGAACGGATCGCCTCGCCGGCAAATTCGATCACGTGGCCGGTACCGCCGGCGGTGCCGATTTCACCAATGATCGCGAGGATGATGTCCTTTGCCGTCACGCCTTCCGGTATCTTGCCGTCGACACGCACCAGCATGTTCTTGGCTTTTTTCTGGATCAGCGTCTGGGTTGCCAGAACGTGCTCAACCTCCGAGGTGCCGATACCATGCGCCAATGCGCCAAAGGCTCCGTGGGTGGAGGTGTGGCTGTCGCCGCAGACGATCGTCATGCCAGGCAGGGTGAAGCCCTGTTCAGGGCCAACGATGTGAACGATGCCCTGGCGCTTGTCACGCTCGGAGTAATATTCAACGCCGAAATCCTTGGCGTTCTGCGCCAGTGCTTCGACCTGAATACGGCTTTCTTCGTTCTTGATGCCCTCAAGACGATCGGCAGTGGTTGGAACGTTGTGGTCGACGACGGCCAGGGTGCGGGTCGGCGAATGGACAGGACGACCTGCCATACGCAGGCCTTCGAAGGCCTGCGGCGACGTCACTTCGTGAACGAGGTGACGGTCGATGTAGATGAGACAGGTCCCATCCGGGTCGCGGTTGACGACGTGGTCGTCCCAGATCTTGTCATACAGGGTACGCGGTGCGCTCATGGCTCTTTGCCTTGTCATTCAAAAGGTAAATTGGGGATCGATATGAGGTGGACAGCAGATGCTGTCAGGCGAGCCTAAGTCGGCTGTTGAGCGCCCCGGCGATGCGCGCGAAGAAACGGGCTGGCAGACGCTTATGGTCTTGCAGCACGTAGATATTCTGCGCGAGACATCCGAATTTCGATTCCATGGTTGCCTTCATACCAGATCGCGGACGCTACGGCAATATCAGGCCGAGGTGGCGAGAGTGCCGATTTTATCGCCACGAAATGCCAGTTTTTTACGCGAAATGCCTTGAAATCCCCTGTATTGCGGGGTGATTGCTGCATTGCAACTTGCTTGTTGTGCGCTGCACATATAGACGGAGCGCCTTATCATCTGCATTTCGAACGAGGAATCGAAGGGAGGGAAAGCACATGGTATCTGAAAAGTCCCTTATCTCGAAGATCACCTGGCGGCTCATGCCGTTTCTTGGCGTTCTCTATCTTATCGCTTATATCGACCGTCAGAACGTCAGCTTTGCCAAGCTGCAAATGGTGGACGATCTTGGATTGAGCGAATATGCCTATGGGCTCGGCGCTTCGCTGTTCTTCATCGGTTATTTTATTTTCGAAGTTCCAAGCAATCTGCTGCTGACGCGCTTCGGTGCAAGCCGCTGGTTCGCACGCATCATCATTTCCTGGGGTCTGGTCACGATCGCGCTTGCCTACACAAGCAGCCCGACGATGTTCTATATTCTGCGCTTCCTCTTGGGAGCGTGTGAGGCCGGCTTCTTCCCTGGTGTTCTTTATCTGCTGACTGTCTGGTTCCCGCGGGATTACCGCGCCCGTATGGTCGGATTGTTCATGATCTTCAGTGCGCTTGCCAATGCGATCGGCGCGCCGCTCGGCGGCATGCTGCTCGATCTGGACGGTCTGCTCGGATATGCAGGCTGGGAATGGGTGTTCCTCGCCACTGGCGTTCCTGCGGTTATCGCCGGTATCTTTACGCTCTTCTATCTGGACGATACGCCCGACAAGGCGAAGTTCCTGACGCAGGACGAGAAGGACTGGTTGAAGAACCGTATCGCGTCTGAAAATTCCGGTATGGAAGAACACGCCGATGATGGTTTCAGGGCGTTGATCAATCCGCGCGTCTTGTTCATGTCGCTCTGCTATGTCGGTTTCCCGCTTGCCGCCTACGGGCTCAGCTACTGGCTGCCGACCATCGTCAAGAGCTTCGGCGTTTCCAACACGGCCAATGGTTTCATCAATATCATTCCGTGGATCGCTGTCGCAATCTCGCTGTATGTCATTCCGGCTGCTGCGGATCGTGCCAAGAACAAGACGCTGTACATCGTCGGTCCTGCCTTCATTGGTGCGGCCTGCCTTCTGATGTCGGCTTTGCTGACCACTCCGGTGCTGCAGTTCACGTTCCTTTGCATTGCTGCTGCAGGCATTTTCGCCGGCCAGCCGGTGTTCTGGAGCCTGCCTGGTCGCTTCCTCAAGGGAGCTGGTGCTGCTGCCGGTCTTGCGGCCATCAACTCGGTCGGCAATCTCGGCGGTTTCGTCGCACAGAACGTGGTGCCGTGGATCAAGGATCAGACCGGAAGCACCATCGCACCGATGTTCTTCCTGGCTTTCTGCCTTGCTGTTGCCGGCGTGCTGGTCATTATCGCCACGCGCACGATCGCCAGCGAAAACAGGGCGACTGCCTGACAAACGAAAATGCGGCAGCCGGGTTTCCCGGCTGTCGCGCCACGCCTCAGTGCTGCTTCGAGCGCAAAGCCTTTTCAACGCGCCGCAAGATCAGCGACAAGCCGATCGTCAGGATCAGGTAGACATAGGCGACAATCGAGTAAGTCTCGAAAAAGCGGAACGAACCTGCTGCATAGACCTTGGCCATCTGGGTAATATCGGTGACTCCCAGAGCCGAAACGAGCGAACTGTCCTTGACCATGGCGACGAAGTCGTTCGAAAGCGGCGGAAAGATTGTCCTCAATGCCTGCGGCAACACAATCAGCCTGAAACGATGATAGCGATTGAGACCGAGCGCCTTCGCAGCCTCGATCTGCCCGGATGATACCGACTGAATGCCTGCCCGAAAGATTTCGGCAATGAAGGCGGCGTAACAAATCGCCAGAGCAATGATTGCACGCCATGTCAGCGAGACGTCGCGCACCAACAAGGGCTCAAGCAATCCGCTCTCAGCCAGAGGTACAGTCAGCCAATTATAGAGACTCACAAGTCCCGGCGTGCCGACAAAGGCGATGTAAAAGAGCAGGACGAGAACCGGTATGCCGCGGATCACTTCGATGTAAAATCGAGCGAACTGTCGCAACACGATGTTGTCGGCCATGCTGAGTAGTGAAATGCCAAGGCCCAGAAGTGTCGCGAGGACGAAGGCGACTAGCGTCACGAAGATCGTTATACCGATACCCTTCGCGACGGTGGTGAAAACCTGGGTGTAAAGGTCATTGACTGCGATTAGGGCCGCAAGCCCGATGCCAATGGCAAGGATCGCCATCAGCCACCACGGAAAATCCTCGTCATTCTTCGTCTGTCCGGCACTCAAAACGATTTCGTCCCCATCACATGCGTCGGCTCAGGTCATTCGCCGAGCTTGTAATCCAGGAACCACTTCTTATCGAGAGCCGCGAAGGTGCCATCGGCCTTTAGAGCCGCAATAGCCGCATTTACGGGCGCGACAAGATCGGAGCCCTTCTTGAAGATGAAGCCGAAATCATCGCCCCCCAATGGATCGCCGATCAGCTTCAGAGCGCCTTTCGAGACTTCCACATATCCTTTGCCCGCCACGCCATCCGTGAGCACGAGATCGACATCGCCCGTCATCAAAGCCTGGACGCTGGCGCCAAAGGTTTCCACGAGCCTGATGCGGGGGGTCTGTTCATTGCCATCGAGAATATCGTAGACGGCCGTATAAAAGGGGGTGGTTCCTGCCTGTGCCCCGACCAGGCCTTTTTCAAAGGCCGCAAAGCTCTTTGCGTCGGTGAAGCGCGTTTCGTCGGAACGCACCAGCATGAACATTTCAGAGCGCATGTAGGGGTCGGAAAAATCGACCTTCGCTTTGCGTTCATCCTTGATGCTGATGCCGGTCATGCCGATGTCGTACTGCCCGTCCGACACGGCCTGGATCATCGCATCCCAGGAGATATTCCGGTATTCGAGCTTGAAGTTCAGCCGCTCGGCGATCGCCTTCATGGCATCGTATTCCCAGCCGATCGCATCGCCTGATTTCGGATCGATGAACTGCAGCGGCGGGTAGGCATTCTCGGTCACCACGACAACGGTACGCCCCTTGAGGTCGGGCAGTTCGGCCGCGCGCGCCAGAAGAGGAGCGGTGCTCAGAGCGGCGAGGGTGGCGAGGAACAGGCGTCTGGTGGTCACGAGGCATCTCCTGAAAGAGTTTTCTCGAAAATGCACGGTTGCGACGGCTGGGGCAAGTAAAGAGCGGGCAACAAAAAAGGCGGTCCAAAGACCGCCTTTTCGAAAAAATCCCGTAATGGGAAATCTTATTCTGCTGCGCCTTCAGCAGCCTTTGCTGCTTCTTCCGCTGCCTTTGCTTCTGCGGCTTCGGCTGCTGCCTTCTCGGCTGCGAGAGCCTGTGCTGCTGCAACCTTTTCAGCTTCCAGACGTGCCTTTTCGTCGGCAATAGCCTGACGCTCGGCTTCGTTCAGCTTGCGAGCGCGCGTACCGGTGTTTTCAACGATACGTGCAGACTTACCGCGACGGTCGCGCAGGTAGTAGAGCTTCGCGCGGCGAACCTTACCGCGGCGAACGACTTCAACGCCTTCAACCAGCGGAGAGTAAACCGGGAATACGCGCTCAACGCCTTCGCCGTAGGAGATTTTGCGAACCGTGAAGTTCTCGTTCAGGCCGCCGCCGGAGCGAGCGATAACAACGCCTTCGTAAGCCTGTACGCGGGTACGGTTACCTTCCGTAACGCGAACGTTAACGCGAACCGTGTCGCCCGGAGAAAAGTCGGGCAGGGTGCGCTTGGCTTCGATCTTGGCAGCCTGTTCGGCTTCCAGCTGCTGAATGATATTGGTCATGTTAACCTCTAATTTCTTCTGAAACAGCCAGAGCGCTCAACATCTCATCCTTCGGTCACAGCCTTGGGATCGTGCCTTTCGGCAGGAGCGGGTTCGCCATTCTTTGCTTGCGGTTAAGGGAGTTTTCCCATTTCCACGCGGGCACATACACGACGACGCGCGTTTTGTCATCCCTTTTGTGACAATATTTTATCTTCCGCTCGTTGATCGAGGCGGTTGTCGGGATCGAACTCCGCCTTTATGGCATGAGAACCTTGGGAGGGGCCATGTCCATTTTTATCGTTCTTCTGCTTTTCGCGACCGGCTTTCTTTCGGGCGTCGTAAATGCCATTGCCGGTGGCGGCACATTTCTGACTTTCGGGGCAATGACACTTGCCGGTTTGCCGCCAATCGTTGCCAATGCCACGTCCGCCATTGTGCAGTTTCCCGGTTACATCACCTCTGTGATCGCCTATGGCCCGGAAATTCGCAAACACTGGCGCGAGGCAATCTTGCTCTCAGCCGTTTCCGTGGTAGGTGGACTGGCCGGCGCGCTACTTCTCCTGTCGCTTGATAACCCTTCTTTCCGCCAACTCGTGCCGTGGCTGCTGCTTGCCGCGACAGCCGTATTTGCGGCGGGGCCGTGGCTGCGTCCGAGATCGAGCGCTGAGCGCTCTCCAGGCAATCTGCCAAGCCTTGTCTTCCAGGGGTTAGCGTCTGTTTATGGCGGCTTCTTCGGGGCCGGTATGGGCATCATGATGCTCGCCATTCTGGGCGTCACGTCCGGCGGCAGCTATCATCATCTCAATGCGCTGAAAAACCTGCTGTCGGTGGTGATTGCCATTATCGCGATTACGATCTTCGTCAGTGGCGGCGTCGTGTCGTGGTGGGCGGCACTCATCATGTTTCCGGCAGCCGCACTTGGCGGTTATGCTGGTGTTCACGCGGCAAGGCGGGTGCCGCAATGGATCATCCGATGGCTTGTCATTGCCGTCGGGCTGGTGTTGACGGGCTATTATTTCCTGTCGGCCTGAGACGCAGGCTTGTCCAGCAGGTCCGGACGACGTTCTTTTGTCAGCGCCAGCGCTTGAGCCTGCCGCCATTTATCGATGGCGGCATGATTGCCGGAGGTCAGAACGGCAGGAATGTCGCGTCCTTCCCATATCTGCGGTCGGGTATAATGCGGGTGCTCCAGCAATCCGCCTTCAAAGCTCTCATGAACGCCTGAGAGATCGTTGCCCATAACGCCCGGCAAGATCCGAACAATCGCGTCGAGAAGCGTCAAGGCCGCCGGTTCTCCGCCGGACAGAATGTAGTCGCCGATGGAAACCTCTTCCAGTTCGCGCGCATCGATCACACGCTGGTCGACACCCTCGAAGCGACCGCAAACAATGATTGCGCCCTCACCAGCGGCGAGTTCGCGGACACGCTCCTGGGACAAGGGTTTGCCACGCGGGCTCATCAGCAGGCGCGGGCGCGTATCGCCTTCGGATACACGATCGATGGCTGCGGCCAGAACGTCCGGTTTCAGCACCATCCCGGCACCACCGCCAGCAGGTGTATCATCGACGCTGCGGTGTTTGTCCGTCGTGAACTCGCGGATCTGCACCGCTTCCAGCGACCATTGCCCTTTATCCAGGGCCTTGCCTGCCAGAGAATAGCCAAGGTGGCCGGGAAACATTTCCGGGTAGAGCGTCAGGACGGTAGCCTTGAAGGTCATGGATTATTTCTTGCCGAACGGCGAAACGCCGGTTTCGTCCTTGTCGTCGGGATTGTCGATCAGGCCTGCCGCCATGGGATCGATCAGAATTTTTCCGGCATCGAGATCGATTTCGAGAACTGCGGCTTCCGAAAAGGGGATCAGCGTCGGGCGTCGGCCGGCACCCTTCAGTTCCAGCAGATCACCTGCACCGAAATCAAATACGGCACTGACAGCGCCATAGCTGTTTCCTTCGGCATCGACGGCTTCCAGCCCTTCGAGATCGGCGTAATAAAATTCGTCGTCATCCAACTCTTCGTCGGGCAGGTTGTCGCGATCGACAAAGAGTTCCAGCCCGTTCAGGGCTTCGGCGGCATTGCGGTCGTTGACGCCTCTGAAGCGGATGACCACGACGTTCTTGCCTTCGCGAACTTCCAGTATCTCGAAGACGCGGCCATCGGCGCTGACCAGATTGCCGTAGTCGCCCAACGCCATCGGATCGTCCGTATACGAACTCACTCGCACTTCGCCGCGCAGGCCCTGCGCGCTGCCAATCTTTGCCATGAGAACCGGGTTTTCCAGTTTTGCCATCGGGCCGTCCGTCATCTGGTGTTTATCGTCTTCGGTTTATGGCGTTTTCACAGCACAATAAACCAAAAACGGGCGGCGCGGTAAACCACGCCACCCGCTCTTCAAGCGATCGCTTGCAGATTATTCTGCAGCAGAAGCTTCTGCGGCAGCAGCAGCGGCGTCTTCAGCCTTCTGCTTCTTCTCAGCAACGCGCTCCAGAGCGCGCTTGCCCGGCTTTGCCTTTTCAGGGTTGTTGCGAGCGTCGCGCTCAGCCAGGCCAGCTTCTGCGAGGAAGCGCAGAACGCGGTCGGTCGGCTGTGCGCCCTTGGCGATCCATTCCTTGATGAGGTCAACCTTCAGCTCAACGCGCTGCGGGTTATCCTTTGCAAGCATCGGGTTCCAGGAACCAACCTTTTCGAGGAAACGGCCGTCGCGCGGCGAACGGGCGTCAGCAACGACGATCTGGTAGTACGGACGCTTCTTGGAACCGCCGCGGGCGAGACGAATTTTCAGTGCCATGTTATTTACTCCTTGAGGTGTTTTCCGCCGATCAGGCGGTTTTTTCGTTGCCGCCATGTTCGGCGGCGATTGCTTCATGATGCCGGATGACTTCGGTGATGATGAAGTTCAGGAACTTCTCGGCGAAATCCGGGTCCAGATTGGCGTCCTTTGCCAGACGGCGAAGGCGATCGATCTGGTATTCCTCGCGCGCCGGGTCTGCCGGCGGCAAATTGTATTTTGCCTTCAATACGCCCACTGCCTTGGTGCAGCGGAAACGTTCGGCAAGAATGTGAACCAGTGCGGCGTCGATGTTGTCGATCGACTGGCGGTATTCGGAAAGCTGGGCCTTCACTTCGGTCGTGGTCATGATGTCCCCCTGCCTTACTTCTTCTTCGGAAAACCGGGCAGGCCCGGAAGTCCACCAAGACCGGGCAGTTTGCTGCCCAAGCCGGGAAGCCCGCCGGGCAAGCCCTGTCCAAGACCTGGCGGCATGGCGCCAGGCTTACCTAGGCCCGCAGCTTCTGCCTGTTTCTGCAGCGCTTCCAACTGCTTGGGATCGATGTTCGACAGGTCGGGCATGCCGCCCATTCCACCGAGGCCCATCTTGCCCGCAAGGCCACCCATCATCTGTTTCATGATGCCGCCCTTGCCCTTGCCGCCCATGGCTTTCATCATGTCGGCCATGCCGCGATGCATCTTGAGCAGCTTGTTGATCTCGGCAGCGTCGGTGCCGGAACCGGCGGCGATGCGCTTCTTGCGGCTATGCTTGAGAATATCCGGGTTGGCGCGCTCTGCCTTGGTCATAGAAGAGATGATGGCGATCTGGCGGTCGAACATCTTGTCGTTCAGACCGGCTGAGGCCATCTTGTCCTTCATGCCGGCCATGCCGGGCATCAGACCCATGATGCCGCCCATGCCGCCCATCTTCTTCATCTGGCGAAGCTGGTCGGCGAGGTCGTTCAGGTCGAACTTGCCCTTGGCCATTTTTTCGGCCATGGCCCGCGCCTTCTCGGCGTCGATATTTTCCGCAGCCTTTTCGACCAGCGAAACGATGTCGCCCATGCCGAGAATACGGTCGGCGATACGGCGTGGATGAAACTCGTCGAGTTCGCCCATGCGCTCGCCGGTACCAATCAGCTTGATTGGCTTGCCGGTAACGGCGCGCATCGACAGAGCCGCGCCGCCGCGACCGTCGCCATCCATACGGGTCAGGACAAGACCGGTGATGCCGACACGCTCATCGAAATTGCGTGCGAGGTTGACGGCGTCCTGACCTGTCAGGCTGTCGGCTACCAGCAGAATTTCGTGCGGGTTGGACTTTTTCTTGATCTCGGCCATTTCCAGCATCAACGGTTCGTCGATGTGGGTGCGGCCTGCGGTGTCGAGGATCACGACGTCATGGCCGCCAAGCTTCGCGGCCTGTACTGCGCGCGAGGCGATGTCGGTCGGTGACTGGCCGGCGATGATCGGCAGCGTATCGACGCCAGTCTGGACGCCAAGCTGTCTGAGTTGTTCCTGTGCGGCGGGGCGGCGCGTGTCGAGAGATGCCATCAGCACCTTCTTCTTCTCGCGATCCGTCAGGCGCTTGGCAATCTTGCCGGTGGTTGTGGTTTTACCGGAGCCCTGAAGGCCCACCATCATGATGACGACGGGGGCTGCGGCATGAAGGTCGATGGAGACGCCTTCTGTGCCCAGCATTTCGACAAGCTCGTCATGAACGATCTTGACGACCATCTGGCCAGGCTTGATGGATTTCAGGACGGCTGCGCCGACCGCTTTTTCACGCACCTTGTCGGTAAAGGAACGAACGACTTCAAGCGCCACGTCTGCTTCAAGAAGCGCACGGCGAACCTCGCGCAGAGCTGCGGAAACATCGGCTTCCGTCAGTGCGCCACGGCCGGTCAGTCCATTCAAAATGGAGCCAAGGCGGTCCTGGAGGCTTTCAAACATCGTCTTTTCCTTCTTCGTTCCGGGGTTTCCGAAACGTCGGTGCTTTTGCTGTCAAAAACAAGACGCAAAGCCCAAAAGCACCCGAGGGCGCATCGCGCTGTCGGGTGTTGACCTCCGGGATCTCTTTATACCTTTTCGGGTCCCGGTCGGTGGCTTGGAGTCTTGAAACTGCCAGCTAATCGGGCCGGATAAACAGTAAAGCCGGGCGAAAGTCAAGGCGTGCAGGCATTTTAGCTGACATGCGCTCGCAGTGACGACTTCGTGAGGGCGCATTTATACGGCGCAATGTGCCTTGAACGCGGCTATGAGGCTTCTTATAGCTTTTGTTATGAAACGTCGAAACTTCTTCCGCCTTGCTGCAATCGGCACGCTTGCTCTGGCAGGCGGCGGGCTTTTTGCCAGCCGTTCCAATGCTGGCGCCTATTATTCCGGTCCGGCGTCCGACCATTTCGATGGTGTGCGTTTCTTCAATCCCGGCGGTGCGCCGCCAGGCGGTTTTCTCGATCTGATGAAATGGCGGTTCAACGGCCAGAAATCCTCCTGGCCGGAAGACTATCCGAGCCCTTTTCCTCTGGCAAAACCCAGCGAACGGGTCGTGGGCAAGGATCTGCGCATTACCTTCGTCGGCCACGCTTCCTTTCTCATTCAGACGGCGGGGCTGAACATTCTCGCCGATCCTGTCTGGTCGGAACGCACCAGCCCTTTCAGTTTTGCTGGCCCAAAACGCGTCAATGCTCCCGGTATCCGTTTCGAGGACTTGCCGCCGATCGATGTGGTGCTGATAACGCACAATCACTACGACCACATGGACCTTGAAACGCTTCATCGACTGCATGTGAACCACAAGCCTCTGTTTGTCACACCGCTTGGAAACGATGCGATCATCCGTACGCGCGTCGAGGCTGCGCGGATTTCGACGGGGGACTGGGGCGATATTGTTGCTGTCGGTCCGGATGTGAAAATCCACTTCGAGCCCTGCCATCACTGGTCAGCGCGCGGGCTGAACGATCGGCGTATGGCGCTCTGGGCGGCCTTCGTCATCGAAACGCCGGGTGGCAAGATCTATCACATTGGCGATACCGGCTTTCATAATGGTCTCAACTATCATGCCATGGCCAAGAAGCACGGCGGCTTCCGTCTCGCCAACCTGCCTTTCGGAGCATACGAACCGCGCTGGTTCATGAAAGGCCAGCACCAGAACCCTGCAGAGGCAGTCGAGGGCATGAAGATTTGCGGCGCTGCCTATGCCTGCGGTCATCATTGGGGAACGGTTCAGCTCACTGATGAAGCCATCGATGCACCGGTCATTGCGCTCACGGCGGCACTGAGCGAACATGGGGTTGCAGACGGTCGTTTCCGGCCTATGCGTCCCGGCGAAGTGTTCGATGTGCCGGTCACCTCGTCCTAGGCGTTTCGGCGTGCCCGGTCTGGTAATTTACTGCCTTTTCCGCCATATAGGGCGAAAGTACCGGATCGATCCGGTGCGCGTTTCCATTTTTAGCGGTTTTCAGGTTCAGAACGATGGCGGATACGGTCGAATTTGCAAAGATGAACGGGCTTGGCAACAAGATCCTGGTTGTCGACATGCGCGGCCGCAAGGATATGGTCAGTGCTGAGGCTGCGGTTGCGCTCAATGCCGATCCGGCGACGCAGTTCGACCAGATCATGGCCATTCACGACCCGCGCACAAATGGAACGGACGCCTATATCGATATTCTAAACTGCGATGGGACCAAGGCGCAGGCCTGCGGCAACGGAACGCGCTGTGTGGTGCAGGCACTGGCCTCGGAAACAGGAAAGAAGGTTTTCACCTTCCAGACGGTCGCGGGTATCCTCAATGCCGTGGAACATGAAGACGGGATGATCTCCGTTGACATGGGGCTTCCGCGTTTTCGCTGGCAGGATATTCCGCTTTCGGAAGAGTTCCACGACACAAGCCGCATTGAATTGCAGATCGGGCCGATCGATAATCCGATCCTGCATTCGCCTGCCGTGATGTCGATGGGCAATCCGCATGCCGTGTTCTGGGTGGATCGTGATCCGATGAGTTTCGATCTCGAGCGCATCGGGCCGCTTCTCGAAAACCACCCGATGTTTCCTGAGAAGGCCAATATCACGCTGGCGCAGGTCATATCTGATAGCGCTCTGCGCACGCGGACCTGGGAGCGTGGGGCAGGGCTTACGCTTGCCTGCGGTTCGGCTGCGTGTGCTGCGGCGGTGTCGGCCGCCCGGACAGGTCGTACCGGAAAATCGGTGACCATCGATGTCGCTTCCAGCCCGATCCGCGTGCCGCTGACGATCGAATGGCGCGAAGACAATCATGTCATCATGACAGGTCCTGCTGAATGGGAATGGTCGGGGTCGGTCGATCCTGCCACGGGTACATGGCAGCGCGATGCCGCTGCCGAGCAGGGGGCGATATGAGCGGCGTCGAGGTCATAACCTTCGGCTGCCGTCTCAATACCTATGAATCGGAAGTGATGCGGGCGGAGGCCGAAAAGGCCGGGCTCAACAATGCCGTTCTCGTCAATACCTGTGCTGTCACGGGCGAAGCCGTACGGCAGGCCCGTCAGGCGATCCGCCGTGCACGACGCGACAACCCGCATGCACGCATCATCGTTACAGGCTGTGCCGCGCAGACCGAAAAACAGACTTTTGCCGACATGCCGGAAGTCGATGCCGTGCTTGGCAACGAAGAGAAGCTGAAAAGCGCCTCTTACCGCTCCCTTCCTGATTTTGGCGTTTCGGCCGAAGAGAAGCTACGCGTCAATGATATCATGAGCATCAAGGCGACCGCGCCGCAGATGGTCAAGCATATCGACGGGCATGTGCGCGCCTTCATTCAGGTGCAGAATGGCTGCGATCATCGCTGCACCTTCTGCATCATTCCCTATGGTCGCGGTAACTCCCGATCCGTACCGATGGGTGCGGTGGTGGAGCAGGCCCGCAAGCTGACGGAAGGCGGTTATCGCGAAATCGTTCTGACAGGGGTAGATGCAACCAGTTACGGCGCTGATCTGCCGGGTGAGCCGTCGCTCGGATATCTGGCGAAAACACTTTTGAAACAGGTGCCGGAAATCTTGCGCCTGCGGCTTTCCTCCATCGACAGCATCGAAGCCGACAAACATCTGATGGACCTGATTGCCGACGAACCGCGCTTCATGCCGCACCTGCATCTTTCGCTACAGCATGGCGACGACATGATCCTGAAACGTATGAAACGTCGCCATTTGCGCGACGATGCAATCCGTTTCTGTCGCGACGTGCGGGCGCTCCGGCCAGACATTGCCTTCGGGGCCGATATGATTGCGGGTTTTCCGACCGAAACCGAAGAAATGGCGGAAAACGCTGCAACGCTTGCGGAAGAGTGCGGGATTTCCAGTCTGCATGTTTTCCCCTACAGCCCGCGTCCCGGAACGCCGGCGGCGCGTATGCCGCAGCTTGATCGCGGCCTGATCAAGGAGCGGGCTGCCCGACTGCGCGAACGCGGTGAGGCGTTGAAGCATGCCCATCTCGAGACTATGGTCGGTTCTGTGCAGACGATCCTCGTGGAGAATAACGGTTTTGCCCACACCGACAATTTCACGCTCGTCGAAGCACCTGCACTGATGCCGCGCACGCTTGCGCAGGTTGCGATTACGGGCCACAACGGCAAACATCTCAGCATGGAGCTTCTGGCTGCGAACGCGGCCTGACGCTCACAAGACACGGAACACTCATGGCCCTCGGCTTCATCAAGAAAGTCTTTTCATTCGGTAAGGATAAGGCCGAGACAGGCGAGAAGCCGCTCGACGATTCCGCGCCCGCCAAAGATGACGCGCTTTCATCCTTTGAAGAGGTCCTGCACGAAGCCGAAGCGACCGCTCCGCTCGCGGATGATCCTGTCCTTGCCGTCGAGGTGGAGACAGCCGGTGGCCCTTCACCTGATGACGTCGCTGTCGATTTGAACGAAGACGAGGCGGCTTCCGAGGAGGAGGACGCGCCTATTCTGCCCGGTAGCGAACAGGTTGGTGAGATTGGCATGGTGCCGCTTTCGCTGCTTGAGGCCGAGGCTGCGGCAGAAGAGGAAGCCCTCCAGCCCGAGCCGCTTCCCGAGGTTGTTCAGCCTGTCGAGGTTGTTGAAAGCGCCGATCTGGCGCCAGAGACCAATATCGATGACACGCCTGAAGTCGAGGAGACCTCTCTGCCGGCCGTTGCGCCATCCCTGCCAAAGGGTTTTTCGTCGGCCAGCGAGCGTGTCGAACCCGTGGAGATTGCTCCGGCGGCCAAGCTGACCTGGTTTCAACGTCTGCGCGCCGGGCTTGCCCGCACCTCTTCACAGCTGACAAGCCAGATTTCGGCACTCTTCACCAAGCGCAAGCTGGACGAGGACACGCTTGATGAGCTTGAAGATCTGCTCATCCAGTCCGATCTCGGCGTTGAGACAGCCATGCGCATTACCGGTGCCCTGTCTTCGGAGCGTTACGGCAAGGATGTCAGTGGCGAAGACGTGGCGCGTATCATGGCCGGCGAGATTACCAGGGTTCTTGCCCCTGTCGCCAAACCGCTTGAGCTTGATCTTTCTCACAAGCCGCATGTCATTCTGGTCGTGGGTGTCAATGGCACCGGTAAAACGACGACCATCGGCAAGCTGGCTGCCAAGCTTTCCGGCTCCGGCCTCAAGGTCATGCTGGCGGCGGGCGATACGTTTAGAGCCGCTGCCATCGAACAATTGAAGATCTGGGCCGACCGCACGGGTTCGGAGTTCATCGGTACCAAGCTCGGTGCTGATGCCGCCGGTCTCGCTTACGACGCATATGAGCAGGCGCTGGCCAAAAAAAGCGACGTGCTGATTATCGACACAGCCGGGCGTTTGCAGAACAAGGCCGAGCTGATGGCGGAGCTTGAGAAGATCGTGCGCGTGCTTGGCAAGCTCGATCCGGATGCGCCGCACACCGTTCTTCAGACGCTTGATGCGACCACCGGTCAGAATGCCATGAACCAGGTGGAAATTTTCCGCAACGTCGCGGGCGTTTCGGGCCTGATTATGACAAAATTGGATGGCACGGCCCGAGGCGGTATCCTCGTTGCCATTGCTGCAAAACACAAGCTGCCGGTCTATTTCATCGGCGTGGGCGAAGGCGTGGACGATCTGGAGCCGTTCGAGGCGGAGGATTTCGCCAAGGCCATCGCGGGAGTTTGAGTATGGATATCGAAAGCAATTCCAAGGAAAGCGAAAAAATGGTGGCGGAGATCAGCCCGCTGCTGAAATTTGTGCTCGAGCTTGGCCCGCTGCTTGTTTTCTTCTTTGCCAATTCGCGTGGTGAATGGCTTGCGACGCATTTTCCGGTCCTGACGGAATTCGGCGGCCCGATCTTCATCGCTACCGGCCTGTTCATGATTGCCACGGCGCTGGCGTTGAGCATCTCCTGGTTGCTGACTCGCAAGCTGCCTATCATGCCGCTGATTTCCGGTATCGTGGTGCTGGTGTTTGGCGCCCTGACGCTCTGGCTGCAGAACGATA
This sequence comes from Agrobacterium tumefaciens, assembly GCA_025559845.1. Classification (NCBI taxonomy): domain Bacteria; kingdom Pseudomonadati; phylum Pseudomonadota; class Alphaproteobacteria; order Hyphomicrobiales; family Rhizobiaceae; genus Agrobacterium; species Agrobacterium tumefaciens. The sequence continues at coordinate 2,861,720 of CP048469.1, read as the reverse complement.
CCTTCATCAAGATGAAGCCGACCATCGTCAATGCGCTGTTCGGCGTTATCCTTTTGGGCGGGCTGTTCTTCGGACAGTCGCTTCTGGGTTACGTCTTCAACTCGGCATTCAAGTTGACGGATGAAGGCTGGCGCAAGCTGACCCTGCGCTGGGGCGTGTTCTTCCTGTTCCTGGCGGTACTGAACGAGGTCGTGTGGCGTATGTTCACCACCGACACCTGGATCGCGTTCAAGGTGTGGGGTACCATGCCGATCACGATCATCTTCACCATGGCACAGATGCCGCTCGTCATGCGTCACTCGCTTGAGCCGCTGAACAAGGACGACAAATGACAGTTGCGGAGATGCCGGCTTCCCGCTCGAGCGCGCTGAAGTGGTTTGGTGTTGCTGCCGGGCTTCTTCTTTTGCAGATCGTCATTCTCTATTTCATGGGCCGCATTCCGATCTGTGAGTGCGGTTACATCAAGCTGTTCGAGCCAGGTGTGAATACGCCGGGAAATTCGCAACATCTTGCCGATTGGTACACTCCCTCGCACATCATTCATGGCTTCCTGTTCTACTGGTTCGCCTGGCTGCTGTTTCGCAAGAAGCCGCTCATGATGCGGCTTTCGCTCGCGGTTCTGGTTGAGGCGGCGTGGGAAATTCTCGAAAACTCGCCTATTATCATTGATCGTTATCGTACTGCGACCATGGCGCTTGGTTACACCGGTGACAGCATCTTGAACTCTGCCATGGACACGATCTTCATGGCGCTCGGCTTTCTGTTCGCGGCCCGTGTTCCGGTCTGGCTGACCGTCATCATTGCCATTTTCTTCGAAATATTCACTGGCTGGTTGATCCGCGATAACCTGACACTCAATGTCGTCATGCTTGTCTGGCCGGTTGAGGCTATCAAGGAATGGCAGAGCGCGCTCCCGCAAATGTGAATGGTATGATCCCGCCTTGAGCCATAATGGGCCGGATCTTCCCGCATGGGGCAGGTTTTCTTAACTGGCACCTGATAGCGTCCTTGGTTTCAAACCCAAGATTCTGGTTTCGGGCAGAAGACGTTGCAAGATAATTTCGCCTACCTGCTTCCTTTCATCATGCTGACATTCGGCGTGATATTTCTGTTCCTGCAGAGGATCGGTCATGCCTCGTCGTTGTACTGGGGTATCGGCTATCTTTCGGCTTGCGCCGGTTTTGCGACACCTTTGGTGCTGGGTGCCTTGCCGTTCGAAGTGCAAGCCATTCTTTCCAACCTTCTGTTTTTCTCCGCCTTCTTCTTTTACGGCCATGCTTTGCTGGTGCATTTCCAGCGGCCAACCTACACGAAAGCCCGGCTGTCGATCGTCTTCCTGGCTTTCGTGCTCGTTTCCTTCCATGTCTTTGTCACACCCGATCTGAAACGCGAACTGGTGATTGGCGATACTGTCGTCGCCATATTGCTGGCCTGGCCTGTCTGGATGGTGCGAAAGCGCCCTCAGGTATTGGCTGACAAGGTCTTGATGGCGGCTGTGTCGCTGGTTGTGCTTGAAACCATTTTCAGGATCATTGTGCTGATCGTGATGACCCCGCACGGGACCATGGTCGAACTGGGGGAATTCTTCGAGTCGGATTATGCCTTCTACATGCAGGTCGCTGCGAGTATCTTCGGCTTTCTGATGGCGCTTGCCGTCCTTGCAAGCCAGATATCTGTCATCGTGGACAGGCATCTGCATGCCGCGGAACATGATCCGTTAACGGATGTGCTGAACCGCCGTGGTTTCGAGCGTCGCGTTCCGGATTTCCGGGAAGGTGCGCCTGTTGGTGCGGTAATCGCCTGTGACATCGATCATTTCAAGCAGATCAACGACCGCTTTGGACATGCCGCCGGCGATATCGTTCTGATCGGTCTCTCTGACTTGCTGAAGGGTACGATTTCGGAAAATGGCCTGGTTGCACGTTTTGGGGGAGAGGAATTTATCGCCTTCCTGCCGGATTGCGCTGCTGAAACGGCGGGCACCTTTGCCGAAGCTGCGCGTTCTGAACTTGCCGGAATAGACTGGAGCAGCCGGGGGTTTTCAACCCGGATCACGGCAAGCTTCGGCGTATCGGCCGTTGCGCGTGGTGACCACTCCATTCACGATGCCATCAAGCGTGCTGACGACAGCCTCTATGCTGCCAAGAGAGGCGGGCGTGATCAGGTGGTGCTCGAAGGTGACCATCCGCCGCCCGCAGCGGCGCCGCAGACAATCCGGATCATCTCCAAGAATCAATAGGCGCCGATAAGCTGCGGAACGTTACTTTTTGACAGCCGCCTCGATGGCTGGGAAAAGACCCTGCTGCAGGCTCTGTGCATCGAAAGGGCCGACCTTTTTATAGAGGATCGTGCCATCGGCAGCGACAAGATAGCTTTCAGGAATGCCGTACACGCCCCAGTCAATCGCTGCCTTGCCGTTGGGGTCAATGCCGATTGCCGAATAGGGATTGCCGAGTTCGCCGAGGAAGCGCAGGGCGTTGTCGGACTTATCCTTGTAATTGATGCCGACGATGCTGATGCGGCCGTCTTTCGACAGTTCTTCCAGAATCGGATGTTCCTGTCGACAGGGGATGCACCAGGATGCGAACACGTTGACGAGCGTCAGCTTTCCTTTGATGGCCGCATCAGTCAAAGCCGGAACGTTTGCCCCTTCCAGCGAAGGCAAGGCGAGCGTTGGTGCCTTGGTGCCGATCAGGGCGGACGGAATGGCGCTGACATCCAGGCCATTGACATCCTGATCATAGAGCATTTTCCCTGAGACGAGCGCGAAACCGCCAAACAGTAACAAGGGTAGAAGCGCCAGCACGTAGCGTGACCGGCTCTTTGGTCGCGGTTTGGTATCCTGGTCGACGTTTGTCATGACGCGTCGCTCGCAGGCCCGGTTTTTGATCTGCGGCGAACACCTGCCGCTTCCAGTTGCCTCAGTTCCCGCTGGCGTCCTTTGCCATCTGCAATCACCCAGATGATAAGGCCAAGAACCACAAGGCCAGTCGCTGCATAGGACATGCCGATATAGAAGTTGTGTGTCATTGCCTCATCCTTCCCGATTGACCATGCGGGCTGCAAGGCGTCGCTGGGCAGCAACACGGCGCCGCCAGATTTCGTTGCGCATGGCGGCGATGTGCAACGTGAAGAACAACAGGGTGAAACCGATGGCCATGGTCAAAAGCGGCCAGAGGAACGTCGGATCGATTGCGGAGCCGCCCATGCGAATGACGCTGGCTGGCTGGTGAAGTGTGTTCCACCATTCAACCGAAAACTTGATGATGGGGATATTCACGAAGCCGACAAGGATCAGGACAGCGCTTAGACGCGCGGCCCTCGAAGGATCGTCCATAGCGCGATTGAGCGCGATCAGCCCCAGATACATCAAAAACAGGACGAAGACGGATGTCAGTCGTGCATCCCAGACCCACCATGTACCCCACATGGGTTTGCCCCAGAGAGAGCCCGTGACGAGAGCGATCAGCGTGAATGCGGCACCGATGGGCGCGGCTGCCCTATGGCTGACGTCGGCCAAGGGGTGGCGCCAGACCAGGGTGCCGATCGCCGACAGCGCCATGACCGTGTAACACATCATCGACAGCCAAGCCGCAGGCACATGAACATACATGATGCGAACGGTATTACCCTGCTGATAGTCCCCTTCAGTCGTAAAGGCCATGTAGAGGCCTGCGGCAAGACAGAGTGCCGACAAGGTCGCAAGCCACGGAAGGATACGGGCTGCCAGCGCCAGAAACCGGGTAGGGTTGGCAAGGTCGCTGAACTTGGTGATGGCGAAAGTCTGTTGGTTCATGGTTTTTCTGTAACCCGAGAAGGCTTTTGCCGCAATTGATCCCTGTCAATGGCGGCGGTTCAATCCATAGCATTGCGCAGCGCCAACGCGGCAAAGAAAGGGCCGATGACGGCTGAAAATAACGTGATCGCGCAAAGAATGAGAAACGGCGGCATGAACGGTGCCGGGTCCTGAACAGCGGCATAGGATGCGCTGACGCCGAAAATCAACACAGGAATCGCCAGCGGCAATACGAGGATGGAGACGAGAAGTCCACCGCGCGGCAGCGCGACGGCAACAGCGGCTCCAACCGCACCAATGAAGGTCAGCGCGGGAGAGCCGACAAGCAGGGTCACCATGACCGCACCGATTGCCACTTCGCTCATGTTCATGAACAGGCCGAGCAATGGTGAGGCAATCACGAGCGGCAGACTGGTTGCCGTCCAGTGAGCGAGGCATTTTACGAACACCGTCAGCACCAACGGGTTTTCATGCATCAGCAAGAGGTCGAGAGAGCCGTCGTCACGTTCTGCCTGAAACAAGCGGTCGAGACCGAGAAGGGCTGCCAGCAACGCACCGATCCAGACAATGGCTGGCCCGATACGCGACAGAAGGTTGAGGTCCGGTCCAACGCCAAAGGGAATGACGGCAACCACGGTGAGGAAGAACAGCACGCCGATCAGTGCGCCGCCGCCGGCACGAATGGAAAGTTTCATGTCGCGAAAGAAAAGGGCGGTCATCACCAGGTCAGCTCCGTTCCGGCAAATCCCGTCATTTTCAGTTCCTGGGCATGGTCGAGCCCGAGGGGCTGGTGCGTGGCAGCGATGATAATGCCGCCCTTGCCGAGATGGTCTTTGACCAGTCCCGTGAACATTCGGTCTGCGCTGGCGTCGAGGGCGGCGGTCGGTTCGTCCAGTATCCAGATGGGGCGCCAGGCGATCAGCAACTTCGCCATGGCAAAGCGTCGTTGCTGGCCGGCTGAGAGATAACCGAATGGCAGATGGGTAATACCGGCAAGACCGACAGCCTCGGCGGCTTCGCCAATGTCCAGTGACGTGCCGCCACTGAAATCGCCCAGAAACTCCTTCCAGAAGTGGAGGTTTTCAAAGACCGTGAGCTCCTGTTTCATCGCGTTGCGATGACCAAGGTAGTGGCTTGCTTCCGATGGGCAAGCGTCTTGTGGAACTCCTTCGCCGGCTATTTTTATGGAGCCCGATTCGGCGCTGAAAAGTCCGGCCAGAACACGCAGTAACGTGGATTTTCCCGAGCCATTCGGTCCGGTCAAAATAAGGGTATCTCCGGCCACTAACTTGAGGGAAATATTCATAAATATGAAATCTTCCCCGCGCCGGGCGCTGAGGTTTTCCGCAGTCAGCAGCATGGTCCGGTCTCGTTCAAGATTTTGGTCATCCGATATAAAAAAATCGATTTAGCACTGCTTCCGGTCTGGCACGTTTCGGAGAAATTATCTATATGGATATCAACCACGCCAGCGGCCGGCGTGATCACCATATAGCGCCGGACCTGAATGTTGCAAAATGCGACTTTCACGTGCGGACAGCGGAAATGGCCGTACCCGCATCCTGATGTGCACTTTGATGCACGGGTGTCCGCACGCGCGTGTTGGCTATCAGAGGAAGCGGGGTTTTATCCGTGGCCAAATCTCTTGACAGTTTCCAGTGTCGCTCTGTCCTTACCGTTGACGGTAAGGACTATGTCTATTTCAGCCTTCCGAAGGCTGAAGCCAACGGCTTGAAGGGCGTCTCCAAGCTGCCCTATTCCATGAAAGTCCTGTTGGAAAACCTGCTGCGTTTCGAAGACGGTCAGTCGGTAACCAAGGAGCATATCCTCGCTGTCGCCGAATGGCTCGACAACAAGGGCCTGACCGAAAACGAAATCGCCTACCGCCCGGCGCGCGTGCTGATGCAGGACTTTACCGGCGTTCCCGCTGTGGTTGACCTTGCGGCAATGCGCGACGGCATCAAGGCGCTGGGTGGCGACCCGGAAAAGATCAATCCGCTCGTTCCCGTCGACCTTGTTATCGACCATTCCGTGATCGTCGATGAGTTTGGTACACCGCAGGCTTTCGCACGCAATGTCGAGCTTGAATACCAGCGCAATGGCGAGCGCTACCGCTTTCTGAAATGGGGCCAGCAGGCGTTCAAGAATTTCCGCGTCGTGCCGCCTGGCACCGGCATCTGTCACCAGGTCAACTTCGAGTATCTCGGCCAGACTGTCTGGACGAAGGAAGAAGACGGCGAAACCTTTGCTTATCCGGATACCTGCGTCGGAACTGACAGCCACACGACCATGATCAACGGTCTTGGCGTTCTGGGTTGGGGTGTTGGCGGTATCGAAGCGGAAGCTGCCATGCTTGGCCAGCCGGTATCGATGCTGCTGCCTGAAGTCATCGGCTTCAAGTTGACCGGCAAGCTGAAGGAAGGCGTTACAGCGACCGACCTCGTGCTGACCGTCGTGCAGATGCTGCGCAAGAAGGGCGTTGTTTCCAAGTTCGTGGAATTCTTCGGTCCTGGCATGGACAACATGCCGGTCGCCGACCGTGCCACGATCGGTAACATGGGTCCGGAATATGGCGCGACCTGCGGTTTCTTCCCGGTTGACGCAGAGACGCTGAACTACCTCAACATGTCTGGCCGCACCAAGGAGCGCATCGCTCTGGTCGAAGCCTATTCCAGGGCACAGGGCATGTGGCGCGACAATGATGGTTCCGACCTCGTTTTCACCGATACGCTGGAGCTCGATCTTGGCGATGTCGTCCCGTCCATGGCCGGCCCGAAGCGCCCGGAAGGGCGTCTGCCGCTCGAGACCATCGCGCCGAACTTCGCGACTGCGCTCGAAAACGACTACAAGAAGCCCGGCCAGATTGACGCGCGTTATGCCGTCGAGGGCACGGATTTCGATCTCGGTCATGGCGATGTGGCGATTGCTGCCATCACCTCCTGCACCAACACCTCGAACCCCTCGGTGCTGATTGCTGCAGGTCTCCTGGCCCGCAATGCCGTGGCCAAGGGCTTGCAGTCCAAGCCTTGGGTCAAGACGTCGCTTGCCCCCGGGTCGCAGGTCGTTGCCGAATATCTCGCCAAGTCCGGTCTGCAGACCGACCTCGACGCGCTCGGCTTCAATCTCGTTGGCTTCGGCTGCACCACGTGCATCGGCAACTCCGGTCCGCTGCCGGCGCCGATCTCCAAGACGATCAACGACAAGGGGCTGATCACCGCGGGTGTTCTTTCCGGTAACCGTAACTTCGAAGGCCGTATCTCGCCTGATGTTCAGGCGAACTATCTGGCGTCTCCGCCGCTCGTCGTCGCCTATGCGCTGGCTGGCACGGTGCAGAAGGATCTGACCAAGGAGCCGCTTGGCGAGGACAAGGACGGGAATCCTGTTTTCCTCAAGGACATCTGGCCGACGTCGACGGAAGTTCAGTCCTTCATCCAGAAATATGTCACGCGTGAACTGTTCGAAACCAAATATGCCGACGTGTTCAAGGGCGATGAAAACTGGCAGGCCGTGCAGGTACCTGCGGGTCAGACCTATGCCTGGGATGACCAGTCGACCTACGTTCAGAACCCGCCTTACTTTGTTGGCATGGGCAAGACCGGCTCCGGTCTTAAGAACATCAAGGGCGCGCGCGTGCTTGGCCTGTTCGGCGACAAGATCACCACCGACCACATCTCTCCGGCCGGTTCGATCAAGGCAGCCTCGCCAGCCGGTGCCTACCTGACGGAGCATGGAGTGGGCGTTGCCGACTTCAACCAGTATGGTACGCGTCGTGGCAACCATGAAGTGATGATGCGCGGCACCTTTGCCAATATCCGCATCCGCAACCACATGCTCGGTCCGAACGGCAAGGAAGGCGGATACACGATCCACTATCCATCCAAGGAAGAGATGTCGATCTACGACGCTGCCATGAAGTACAAGGAAGAGGGTGTGCCACTCGTCATCTTCGCCGGTGTCGAATACGGCAACGGATCGTCCCGTGACTGGGCCGCCAAGGGTACCAACCTGCTCGGCGTGAAAGCCGTCATCGCCCAGTCGTTTGAGCGTATTCACCGTTCGAATCTGGTCGGCATGGGTGTGGTTCCCTTCGTCTTCGAGGAAGGCACGACCTGGGCAAGTCTCAATCTCAAGGGCGATGAAATCGTCGAGATTGACGGTCTGGAAGGCGAGATCAAGCCGCGTGAAAAGAAGATCGCCAAGATCACCTACAGCGACGGTACGGTGAAGGACGTTCCACTTCTTTGCCGTATCGATACACTGGACGAGGTTATCTACATGAACAACGGCGGCATTCTGCAGACCGTTCTTCGCGATCTGGCAGCCTGATCAACAAGGCACCGATACGAGAAACGCCGGGAGACATCCCGGCGTTTTTTCATGTTTGCACGGGCACGTAATTTGTGAAGAGCGCTCACCCCTTCGTGACTTTCTATTGAAGGTCGTTCGACGTTATTTTCCGGCTTGCATCCCGACACATATTGATCGCATCAATTCGTCTGGATATTCGTCCGGATAGAGGTTTTCGTAATGCCGTTGAAATTCCGCCTTTCGATCTGTGTTCTCGGGACGCTGATGGCCACCTCTGCGCATGCGCAGGAGGCGGTGAAGGGCGTCGTCGAGTTGTTCACATCGCAAGGCTGCTCATCCTGCCCCCCTGCCGATGAGGCATTGCGCAAGATGATCCGCAAAGGCGACGTGGTTGGTCTTTCCTACCATGTCGATTACTGGAATTACCTTGGCTGGACGGATTCACTGGCATCGAAGGAGAATACCGAGCGGCAATACGGCTATATGCGAGCACTTGGGCGCAACGGCGTCTACACCCCGCAGGCAATCCTGAATGGTCGCGATCACGTCAAAGGCGCTGATGTTGCCGGTATCTACGACAAGCTTGACGCATTCAAGCGCACCGGTGCTGGTCTGACCGTGCCTGTCAGCTCGAAATTCGCTGGAGATGAGGTGGAGATCGATATTGGCGCCGGCAGTGGCAAGGCCGATGTCGTGGTCGCCTACTTCACCCGCGAGCAAACGGTGGATGTGCAGAAGGGTGAAAACCAGGGCAAGAAAATGTCCTATTGGCACAGCGTCTACGATGTTCAGACGGTCGGCATGTGGGATGGTTCGCCAATGACGGTCAAGCTTCCAGCCAGCGTCGTTGCCAAGGTCAAGAAGGGCGGCTGCGCCGTTCTGCTGCAGACGGCGAATGCGAACGGCGATCCGGCAGCGATCGTTGGTGCGAGCATGCTGATGGGAGACGAAACACCATAATCGCCTCTGGCGATTGGAGATCCGGTCCGGGCATTGGGGGCTGGGGGTAAAGGGTCAATGCACCGGACCGGGTCATCTTGGTGCCTAGGCATCAATTGACAATAAAACTATTCCACCCAATTCGGGCCATGATTTGACCGAAATACGGCAGCAGGTACCAAATTGCCTGCCTAAATGGTTACCGTGGTTTCAAGGTATTTCGCTATCAAACGGACCGTGAAATGGCCAAGACTTGCAATTTCACGCCAGCGGCTTCACATTGAGCCATGAGTTTGGGTGGAATCGGAGGTACTGGATGACCGATCAACCGGATGTGCAGCAGGTGCAGACCAGCGCACGTGACAATTCCACCGTCGTCGATCTTCGTGAATACAAGCGAGACAAGGACCCCTTACCGGTTACGTTCCATAGACGTGAACTGGATGCGATCCTGCGCATATACGGGCGCATGGTTGGCGAAGGTGAGTGGCGAGATTATGCCATCGACCACCTGAAGGAAAAGGCGGTGTTCTCGGTCTTCAAGCGCTCCGGTGAGATGCCGCTTTACCGCATCGAGAAAAATCCGAAGCTAGCAGCGAAACAGGGAGCCTACTGCGTTCTGAATACGGATGGACGCATTCTCAAGCGCGGGCATGAACTGCCACAGGTTCTCAAGGTTTTCGACAAGGTTCTGAAACTGATTGAATGAAAGCACCTGTTTCTCGTCAGAGGACAGCGGCTGCGTTCACAACGAAACGTGTAAACGAAAAAGGCGGCCATTCGGCCGCCTTTCTTATGTCGAACCTCAACGGGGTTCCTTAGTCGTCGCGGTTCCCGAGGAACTGCAGCAGGAACGTGAAGAGGTTGATGAAGTCGAGGTAGAGTGTCAGCGCACCCATGATTGCCTTGCGGCCAGCCACGGCAACGTCGTCGCCATCAAAGTACATTTCCTTGATCTTCTGCGTGTCGTAGGCGGTCAGGCCTGCAAAGATCAGTACGCCGATTGCGGAGATCGCGAACTGCAGAGCAGTGGAACCGAGGAAGATGTTGACGATCGAAGCGATGATGAGACCGAACAGGCCCATGATCAGGAACGAGCCGAGACCGGAAAGATCCTTCTTCGTGGTGTAGCCGTAAAGCGACAGAGCGCCGAACGAAGCAGCCGTGACGAAGAACGTCTGAACGATGCTCTGGCCGGTGAAGACCAGGAAGATCGACGACAGCGATACACCCATCAGCGCCGCATAGACCCAGAAGGTCGTCTGAGCAGCAGAAACGCTCATGTTCTGGATGCGGAAGCTAAGGAAGAATACCAGCGCCAGCGGTGCAAGCATAACGACCCAGCGCAGCGGGGACGCGTAAAGCATCTGGGCGAAAGCCGGGTTCGAGGCAGCCAGCGTATAGGTGCCGAAGGCCGCGATGCCGGTGATGACCAGAGCCAGCGCCATAAGGTTGTAAACCTTAAGCATGTAGGTGCGGAGACCTTCATCGATCATCGCACCAGTCTGTGCACGGTTCTGCGCCATGCGGTTCTGGTAGTTGTTGAAGTCAGCCATTGTTTCCTCTTTTGAGCTCCGTGATTGCTACGGTGTCGGGATCGCTCCCTGGCGCCGCTGCGGAGCCACAGCAAGCCTACCTCAGAATATGATGGCAGAACGTGTTCGATACAAGACCTTTTACGACTGAAAAGACACCATAGACGCGAAAATCGCTCACGTTTTGGCGATTATTACAAAGAATTAATCGCTAAAGTTAAGCGCCGCAGATTCACAATCACTCCCCTGCCTGACGCAAAATCGGCGCTGCCTTCTGGCCGAGAATACGCCACGTTCCGGCAAGCCCGATGCCAACCGTCATGACGAGGGCAACAATGAGCGTCCCAACCGCCACGTCAGGCAAAAAGCTCGAGGGCAGTTTCATGATACGGGCGATCACGAACCATGCGGAGACACCGCCTGCGAGAAGTGCAAAGACCGCAGTGGCAAGGCCGAGGATCATATATTCGTAGGAAAAAGCGCGGATCAGCATTGAGCGTGTGCCGCCCAGCGTCTTCAGGATAACGGCATCATGCGTCCGGGCGCGATTTCCTGCCGCCAGTGCTCCGGCAAGAACGAGCACCGAAGCAACGAGAGCAACGGCGGCTGCGGCACGGATGGCCGTGGCAAGCTGGCCGACGAGCTTGTCGACCACATCAAGCGCATCCTTCACGCGAACGCTGGTGATCGTTGGATAGGCGTTGGTGACGGCACGTAATATCTGCCCTTCACGCTCCGGTGTTGCAGAGGGGTCGGTGAGCGTGGCAAGCCAGGCATGTGGCGCGCCACGGAAGGTGTTTGGGGAAAAGACCATGACGAAGTTGATCGACAGGGATTCCCACTCGACGTTGCGCAGATTGGCAATCTTTGCCGTGATGCTGCGGCCAAGAACGTTGACGGTAACGGTATCGCCGATCTTGAGACCCAGTTCAGCCGCTTCCTCGGCTGCGAACGATACCAGCGGTTCCCCGCTGTAGTCCTTGTTCCACCATGTCCCTTCCGTCAGTTCTGCGTTTTCCGGCAGGTCCTCGGAGTAGGTGATGCCGCGATCGCCACGCAAAACCCAGCGTCCGGAAGGGGGAACTTCCATCTTCGTCACGTCCTGACCGTTCAGGGCCAGGATGCGGCCGCGCAGCATCGGGACTTCAGTAAGATTGCCTTCCGGAGCTTCCCGTTTGAGAAGGTTGCGAAAGCCCTGCAGCTCGGTTCCCTGAATATCGACGAAAAAGAAATTCGGAGCCCGTTCCGGCAGGCTGCCAGTCAATTCGCGCCGCAAGTTGCCGTCTATCAGTGTGAGCGTGACCAGCAGCGTCAGGCCAAGTCCCAGCGAGAGAACCACGGAGGGTGTCAGGGCGCCGGGCCGATGAATGTTGCCGATTGCAAGGCGCAATGCAGCGGAATGGACACGCGGGCTCCGTTTGGCGATCGCTTTCACGCCTGCAGCCACGGCGCGCAGGACAACGAATGCGAATGCGACTGCTGCCAGGAACACAGATGCAATGAAGCGGTCTTCCGCTGAAAAGATTGCAAGAGCAGCAAGCGTCGCGAGAAGCAGGCCAGTTGCCGCGAGATAGGGCCAGGACGGCCAGCGGCTCTCATCGAAGCTCTGTTCGCGAAAGAGTGCCGTCGCTGGAACTTCGCGCGCGTGGCCGAGTGGCAAAATCGCGAATGCAAGCGTCGTCAGGATGCCAAACAGGGCGGCGAGCCCGAGCGCCTTCGGATAAAAGGCCAGACCGTCAGGGACAGGGAGCACACCTTCCAGAAAACGCATTGCAACCAATGGGGCGATTGCGCCGAAGGCGAGCCCGACCATGATGCCGACAGTTGCAATGAAGACGATCTGGAAGAGATAGGTCATCGTCACCACCGAGGCGGGTGCGCCAAGGCATTTCAGGGATGCGATCGTGGTGCGTTTTGAATCGAGAAACGCCCGCACGGCATTCGCCACGCCAACGCCCCCGACGATGAGGGCTGTCAGTCCGACCAGTGTGAGAAACTGGGAGAAGCGATTGACGTTTTCGGTCAGGGAAGGTGCGGCACGATCGCTGGTGCGAATGGACCAGCCCGCATTGGGGAAGGTCTTGTTGGTATCTTCGGTAATCGTCGCCCGTTTGGAAAGGTCATTCAGACTGATCTTGTAGGCATGCTCGACAAGACTGCCGGTCTGGATAAGGCCGGATGCAAACAGTGCATCGCGGCTGAGCATCAAGCGCGGCGCGAAACCGAAGCCATCGGAAAGCGCGTCCGGTTCATCCACAACAGTGCCTGTTACCTTCAGTTTGACGTTGCCGAGCAGGACCTCGTCGCCGACCTTGATGCCAAGGCGTTCAAGCAGAAGTGGCGCAACGACGGCGCCATGGGTGTCGCCATTCTTTTCGAGAAGTTCCGGAAGCGGGCGGGCCGGATCAGCGGCAAAGCTGCCGTAAAGCGGATAGGCGCCGTCGACAGCTTTCACTTCCGTCAACGTCTGGGCGGAACCGTCTGCCAGACGTGTCATCGACCGCAATCCCGTGGAAACTGCGACCTGACCGAGATTGCCGAGATAGGCTCGTTCTTCGTCGCTCGCTTCGCGGTTGCGTAGTTCGAAGCGGACATCGCCAGCCAAAATGGACTGCCCCTGTGTAGCGATTGCATCGGTCACGGCGCGGGAAACGGAATTCACCGCAGCAATCGCGCCCGTTCCGAGCGCTATACACGCCAGGAAAATGTAAAAACCTCGCAGACCGCCGCGAATTTCGCGTCGGGCAAGCCGCAATGCATTCTGAATGTGCGCAGCCGACGGGATCATGCCATGACCTTTTCAGTGGCTTTTGCCTTGGCACTGTCGCCTTCGATCTGGCCGGAGCGCACCTTGATCTGGCGCGAGCAGCGCGCAGCAAGGGATGGGTCATGGGTAACGAGGATCATGGTCATGCCACGTTCGGCCTGTTTGGCGAACAGAAGGTCGGCGATCTGTTTTCCGGTCTCCGTATCAAGATTACCTGTCGGTTCGTCGGCGATCAGGACGGCTGGCGAAGGAGCCAGTGCACGGGCGATGGCGACACGCTGCTGCTCGCCACCCGAAAGCTGGCCTGGATAGTGGTTCAGGCGCTCACCGAGACCAACGGCGACAAGTTCGCGTCTGGCAATATCAAAAGGGTTTGGCACATTTGCCAGTTCCAGCGGAACGGCAACGTTTTCGAGGGCAGTCATATTGGCGATCAGATGAAACGACTGGAACACGATGCCGATATTGCGGCCGCGGAAGTCCGCCAGCGCATCTTCGCTCAATTTGTGCAGTGCCGTGTCGTCGATAATGATTTCGCCGCTGTCCAGCCTTTCCAGGCCGGCTAGCACCATCAGCAAAGTTGATTTACCCGAACCCGAAGGACCGACGATGCCGACGGCCTCGCTTTCGCCGATCGTCAGGTCGATGTTCTTGAGAACGTGAACGGAGGCGGCGGCATTGCCCAGGGTGAGGTCGGCTTTCTTGAGCTCTATGATGCTTTTCGTCACAATTCGCGTTCCTATATAGGATGATAAAGCGGTCTGGCGGTGCGGGCCCAGACGGAATTTCGAGTAATGCGAACCAAATTAGGAAAGCCGTAATGAGATTTAAAGCTGCCCTGTTTCACTTCATCGTCATTTGCGCCGCAACATTTGCCGCGGTCTCCGCCAAAGCGCAGGATCGCACCCTCCAACTCGTCGGGTTTGGCGACAGCCTGATGGCTGGTTATCAACTGCCGCCAACCGAGAGTTATACCGCGCAGCTCGAAGCTGCGTTGAAAGCCAAGGGCACCAATATTGCCATCACCAACGCCGGTGTCTCAGGTGACACCTCTTCGGGTGGCCTCGCTCGTGCTGACTGGTCTGTTCCTGATGGTACGGACGGTGTCATTCTGGAGCTTGGCGCCAATGATGCGCTTCGCGGTATCCCGCCCGATCAAACGGAAAAGAACCTTGAGGCGCTCATTACCGCCTTCAAGGGTCGAAACATACCGGTCCTTCTCGTCGGCATCATGGCGCCTCCGAACATGGGTGAGGATTATGCCAATCGCTTCAACCCGATTTTCCCGCGTCTGGCGGAAAAACACAATCTCCCGCTTTACCCCTTCTTTCTGGATGGCGTGGTGCTCGATGACGCGTTGAAACTGGATGACAAGATGCATCCAAACGCCAAAGGCGTGGCGGTGATGGTGGAGAAATCTTTGCCGGCTGTCGAAAGCTTCATCACGACAATCAGTGCGCAAAAAAAATAAGCACTTGCGCCAATCCGCATTGCATGATTCGCTATGCTTGTTCTGCCAAGAGATTCGGGGAGCTCGCCATGCCGAGACTGTTTACCGCCCTCGAAATTCCGCGCAATGCGGCCATGAGCCTCTCATTGTTGCGCGGTGGTCTGCCGGGAGCCCGGTGGATCGATGTGGAGAATTATCACATAACCTTGCGTTTTATTGGTGACATCGACGGGCGAACCGCCGATGAGGTCGTTGACCGGCTGGACCGGATTGACCGTCCGGAATTCCAGATCAACCTGACCGGAATGGGGTCCTTCGGTTCAAAGAAGCCGCATTCCATCTGGGCTGGCGTTTCCCCCTCGCCGGAAATGAATGCGCTGCAGGCAGAGATCGAGCGGATCTGCCAGAAGGTCGGTCTCCCACCCGATCCGCGCAAGTTCATGCCGCATGTGACGTTGGCAAGGTTGCGCAATTCAAGACTTGATGATGTGGTCCATTATCTTTCTGGACGCGGAAACTTCCGCACCTCTCCCTTCGGGATCGGTCGATTTGTTCTGATGTCATCGAAGGAATCGGTTGGCGGCGGCCCATACATCGTGGAGGAAGCGTTTCCGCTTCATGAAGCGCGGTCCAGTTCCAGCTTTTCGAGCAACGAGCTGCATCCCGTCAAAAGCATGTTGTAGACATTGAGAAAGCCGTCCTCGCCCCCGTAGTAGGGGTCGGGGACGCTTTCATGGCGACCGGATGCAAAGTCAAGGAACAGATGGACCTTGTGCTTTTGCGCTTCGGGGCAGATTTGCAGCAGTTTCGACAGATTGTTCTCGTCGAGGGCAAGAACAAGATCGAATGTCGCGAAGTCAGCTTGCTTGACCTGTCTGGCGTGTTGTCCGGAAATATCGATGCCGTGTTTTTTCGCAATCGTTATGGAGCGCGGGTCCGGCGGATCGCCCGCATGCCATCCGCCCGTTCCGGCCGAATCCACCAAGAGCCGATCCATCACACCTTGCGCAGATGCCTGATGTACCAAGATACCTTCGGCCAACGGAGAGCGGCAAATATTGCCCATGCAGACAAAAAGAACGGATGTGCGTTTCATAAGACCCATAAGCCGATCTGATAAACGAGGCGTCCTCCAAGCTTCCTGATGGAAGCAAGACGCCGACAAAGGAGGTTACACCATGAAATATCCCAGACTTGAACCGGACGCCATCAAAACAGAACTCGCCAAGCTCGAAGGTTGGACGTTGCGGGAGGATGGCGCGGCCCTCGTCAAAGCGTTCAAGTTTTCCAGTTTTGCCGAAGCTTTCGGCTTCATGGCTGAATGCGCTCTCGTTGCAGAGAAGCTCAACCATCATCCGGAGTGGTCGAACGTTTATTCGCGTGTGAAGGTTTGCCTGACCACCCACGATTTGCAAGGTGTGACGGAGCGTGATTTCCTTCTGGCCGAGGCAATGCAGAAAGCCGCGGCCGGGCGAGGGAATTGAACGCCAGACTTCGGTCCCCCATATAATATCTGTGACTGGAGGACCGTCGATCATGGATGATGTGAAAATCGGTGAAATTCTCCTGCCCGGCGAACCCGACAAGCAGGAAGAACGTGAGCGCGTGATCCGCGCCAAGTTCTGGCCGAAAATGAAGCGGGTGATGACAAAGGTGCCATTCGCTCGCGACGCGGCAGCCGCCTATTACTGCGCGGTCGATCGTAGCACGCCGCTGAAGGCCAAAGGTATTATCCTGGCTGCGCTTGCTTATTTCGTCATGCCGATGGATGTCGTTCCTGATGTTCTGGCGGTCATCGGGTTTACGGATGACATTGCGGTTGTCACCGCAGCCCTTGCCATGATCCGTGCTCATATCAAGATGGAGCATTACGAGGCCGCGGACGCCATGCTGAAACGACAGCAGGAGCAAGGGTAACGCCTCTGTGATGTGCTCAATCCGCAGAGCCCGATAGCTGACAAATTCTTGCCTGAATTTGTGTGTCATACACGAAGCGGAAGGTCGTGCCACGTCCTTCCGCTCAGGGTGCTGGGAGTCGCCGATCTGTAACACTACAAGACGTTTTCGGCATTTTATGCGTGCTGTTGACGGTTTGGTAACCGCTTCCTGACCACAATGAGAAAAGACGATCCGCACCTGAAAGTGGCCGTTCTGAAAACGGAGCCCGCAGCCGCTTCGGGCCAATGGAAGATAATAACCCGGCAGGAAATTCTATGTTTGTAAGAAGTGTAGCAACCGCAGTAGCCATTTTGCTGACCAGCGTTGGCGTAGCATCTGCACAGTCGCCCACGCGTATCCAGCAGTTCAATGCATGGGGCGCGTATTCGTACAAATCGGGCAACAGCACCGTCTGCTACGTTCTGTCCATTCCGACCGCCAAGGAGCCCGCTAGCGTCGATCACGGTGATATTTTCTTCATCGTTTCGCAGCGTCCTGGCCAAAACATTTCCTATGAGCCGCAGGCCATGGTGGGGTACTCGCTGAAGCAGGGCTCGAAGGTCAATGTGACCATCGACAACAAAAACTTCGTGATGTTCACCAAGGATAAGGCTGCCTGGGTTGAAAATGCTGCTGAAGAGCCGGCACTTGTTGCCGCGATGAAGGGTGGCAAAAGCATGACCGTGAAGGCAACGTCCGGACGCGGTACCGCCACCTCCTACTCCTATTCTCTGTCGGGCATTTCCGCTGCCCTGAAGCAGATCGAAAGCTGCAAGTAAGTTTTTCAGCTTCCTCAACGTTTGAAATGGCCGGTCTTCAGGATCGGCCATTTGCGTTTTTGCCGTATTGATGGTAAAGGCGCGGCAACAGGATAAGGCGGAAGCGTGTTGCGTTGTCCGCCTTTTGAATTTCACGACATGCCGACGATTTTCCGCCTTCCTAGAAGGCTGGTCCGGCGATGCATTGGATGATGGGATAGTGTGATGTCCGTAATGGAAGCCACTGCCGGACTGGCAGTCAAGACGCCACTTGTGGCCAATAGCGACCTTATGTCCGGAAAACCCTCGCTGATCGGCATGACGCGTGAGGAGATGGCGGATGCGTTGATGGAAATCGGCGTACCGCAGAAGCAGACGAAAATGCGCGTCAGCCAGTTGTGGAATTGGCTCTATGTGCGCGGTGTTTCAGACTTCGACAATATGACGAATGTCGCCAAGGAGCTTCGTGAGAAGCTCAAGGCCGCGTTTACCATTGCTCGCCCTGAAGTCGTGGAGGAGCAGATCTCCAACGACGGGACACGCAAATGGCTCCTGCGCTTCCCGCCGCGCGGTGCTGGCCGTCCTGTCGAAGTGGAAACCGTCTACATTCCCGAAGAGGGCCGCGGCACGCTGTGCATTTCCAGCCAGGTCGGTTGCTCGCTGACCTGTTCGTTCTGCCACACCGGCACGCAGCGTCTGGTGCGCAACCTGACCGCTGAAGAAATCTTGGCTCAGCTACTGCTGGCACGCGATCGTCTTGGCGATTTTCCCGATGGTTCGACGCCTGTCGGTGCATATGTTCCGAGCGAAGGTCGCAAGGTCTCCAACATCGTCATGATGGGCATGGGCGAACCGCTTTACAATTTCGACAATGTGAAGACCGCGCTGTTGATTGCGACAGATGGCGATGGCCTCTCGCTCTCCAAGCGTCGTGTGACGCTGTCGACATCCGGTGTCGTGCCGGAAATCTTCCGGACCGGTGACGAGATCGGCGTTATGTTGGCAATTTCGTTGCATGCCGTGCGCGACGATCTGCGCGATATGCTGGTGCCGATCAACAAGAAGTATCCGCTGAAGGAGCTGATCGAGGCCTGCCGCAAGTATCCCGGCCTGTCGAATGCCCGCCGCATCACTTTTGAATATGTGATGCTGAAGGATGTCAACGACAGCCTGGAAGACGCCAAGATGCTGATTCAGCTTCTGAAGGGCGTGCCTGCCAAGATCAATCTCATTCCGTTCAATCCTTGGCCGGGCACCAATTATCAGTGCTCCGATTGGGCGCAGATCGAGAAGTTTGCCGATTTCATCAATCAGGCCGGTTATGCTTCGCCGATCCGTACGCCGCGCGGGCGCGACATTCTGGCGGCCTGCGGTCAGCTCAAGTCCGAATCCGAGCGCATGCGCAAAACCGAACGTCTTGCTTTCGAAGCAATGATGATCGCCAATCATGGCGCTGACGACTGATTTTCTTGCAAAAGAAGAATTGATGGTTGCCATAGAGCTTGCGTGATTGATTTCGACTTGGCGCTTTCCTAAAGAAGGCAAAGAAACGAAAACAATCGGAGGATACCCATGCGCGCACTTATTCTGGCACTGGCGGCTGCTACCGCCCTTGCCATGCCGGCCAAAGCAGAAGACGTAACCGTTGCAGTCACCGCAATCGTTGAGCATCCGGCACTTGACGCCGCTCGTGATGGCGTCAAGGCGGCCCTTGCGGAAGCCGGTTACAAGGAAGGTGAAAACCTGAAGTTCGTCTACCAGTCCGCGCAGGGCAATCCCGGCACGGCAGCACAGATCGCCCGCCAGTTCGTTGGCGATGCGCCGAGTGTGATCGTACCGATCTCCACGCCATCCGCACAGGCCGTGGCTGCTGCCACGCGTGATATTCCGGTCGTATTTACGGCGGTTTCCGACCCAGTCGGCGCGCAGCTTGTGAAGTCGATGGACAAGCCCGGCCGCAACGTCACCGGTCTTTCCGATGCGCTGCCAGTGAATGAGCATCTGGCGTTGATCAAGGAAATCACGCCGAACGCCAAGACCGTCGGTTACATCTACAATTCCGCCGAGGCTAACTCCGTTTCGACATTGGAAATGCTGAAGGCTGAAGCCGAGAAGGCCGGTCTCAAGGTTGTCGAATCCGTCGCCACGAAGTCTGCCGAAGTGCAGGGTGCGACCCGCGCACTGGTTGGCAAGGCCGACGTGATCTACGTTCCGACCGACAACACCATCGTTTCGGCCTTTGAGGCTGCTGCGGGCGTCGCATCCGAAGCGAAGATCCCGCTTTATGCGGCTGACACGGATTCGGTTGCGCGCGGTGCCATTGCAGCTCTCGGCTTCAACTACTTCGACGTCGGCAAACAGACCGGTGCCGTGGTTGTTCGCATCCTCAAGGGTGAAAAGCCTGGCGACATTCCGGCTACGGTTGCTGTTGGTACTGACCTTGTTCTCAACAAGACCGCCGCTGAAAAGGCTGGTGTGACTTTCCCGGAAAGCGTCACGAAACGCGCCACCAAGGTCATCGACTAATCCCTGCGGGGCCGCTTTAAAGCGGCCCTTCTGCTATCCTCAGCCGCAACCGTTTCTTGTGCGGCGGGTAAACCAAGGACTTTTCTTGTGAGCCAAATCGCTTTCTGGGGTGCCGTCGAGCTTGGGCTGGTTTTTGCCTTCGTCGCTATCGGCGTCTATCTCGCTTTCCGCGTGCTCGATTTTCCGGACCTGACGGTTGACGGATCGTTCCCGCTTGGGGCTGCTGTTGCGGCGGTGCTGATCATTGCCGGATTGAACCCGTGGCTTGCCACGGGTGTTGCCATGCTGGCGGGCGCGGCGGCTGGGATGGTGACGGCGCTGTTGAATGTCCGTTTCAAGATCCTCAATCTTCTCGCCTCGATCCTGACCATGATCGCGCTGTTCTCCGTGAACCTGCGCGTCATGGGCAAGCCAAATGTGGCTCTGCTCAACCAGGAAACGGTTATCGAACCGTTCTACGGGCTCGGTGTTTCCGAATACCTGGTTCGGCCGCTGTTCGTTGGTGTACTGGCGGTGGTCGTCGTCATCATTGTCTGGCGTTTTCTGGAAAGCGATGCGGGCCTTGCCATGCGCGCTACCGGCGCCAATGCCCGAATGGCGCGGGCGCAAGGCGTGAAGACCGGCAATCAGATCTATCTTGGCATGGCGCTTTCCAACGCGCTCGTCGCGCTGGGTGGAGCACTGTTTGCCCAGACCAACGGTTTCGCTGACGTGACGTCCGGCGTCGGCACGATCGTAGTTGGCCTTGCCGCCGTCATCATCGGTGAAACGCTGTTTGGTTCGCGTGGCATTCTCATTGCCCTGATCGGTTGTGTGTTTGGTTCGATTGCCTACCGTCTGGCTATCCAGCTCGCGCTTTCGAGCGATGCGCTGGGCCTGAAAGCCTCCGATCTCAATTTCGTTACAGCCGTGCTGGTCGCCGTTGCGCTGATCTTGCCGCGTCTGCGCCGGGGAGCCACATCATGATTTCGCTGTCCGATATTCAAGTCGTGTTCGGCAAGGGGACGCCCTTGCAGAAACAGGCGCTGGCGAAGATTGATCTGACCATCGAAGGAGGTTCCTTCGTGACGGTCATCGGCTCGAACGGCGCGGGAAAATCCACGTTGCTCGGCGTTCTGGCTGGCGATGTCCTGCCAACAGCGGGAAAGGTCACGATTGGCGGTGTGGATGTGACACGCAAGCCGACGGCGAGCCGGGCCGGTCAGGTGGCACGTGTCTTCCAGGACCCGTTGGCAGGCAGTTGCGGTGTTTTGAGCATTGAAGAGAACCTTGCTCTGGCAGCGGCACGCGGCAAACTGCGCGGGCTGATGCCAGCGCTTGGCGGTGGACGCCGCGACTTCTTCAAGGACCGTATTGCTTTGCTCGGTCTCGGTCTTGAAAATCGCCTGAAAGACCGGATGGATTTGCTGTCTGGCGGTCAGAGACAGGCCGTTTCGCTTGTTATGGCAACCCTTTCCGGGTCCGATGTCCTGTTGCTTGACGAGCATACGGCCGCGCTCGATCCGGGGATGGCGGAATTCGTTATGGAACTCACCCGCAAAGTGGTGTCCGAGCGCAAGCTGACGACCCTGATGGTGACGCACTCCATGCGCCAGGCGCTCGACTATGGTGACCGTACGATCATGTTGCACGCGGGCGAGATTGTCCTCGATGTCTCCGGCGAAAGCCGCAAGGGCTTGCAGGTGGAAGATCTGATCGAGATGTTCCGCAAGATACGCGGACAGAAACTGGATGACGATGAGCTGTTGATCGGCTGACGGATTAAAAGGCGCTCCTGGTAGCGCCTTTTATTTTGCCTGTGTCAGGAAGATTTTGACGGCGAACAGCGAGAAGACACCGGCAATCGTGTAATCGAGCCCGCGCAGGACCTTGCGGTTGCTTTGCAGCCAGCTCGACAGGGAATCCGCCGCAACCACAATGCCGATACCGATCGGAAGCGCGACAATGATTGACCAGATGCCAAGAAAGATCAGTTTGCCGGTGACGTGAGGGTCAGAGGCGCTGACGAATTGCGGGAGGAAGGTCATGAAGAAAATGATGACCTTGGGGTTCAGCAGGTTCACCCATATGCCGTTCAACAGGGCAGACTTCAGGGACGCCTGAGGTTTCGCGCCCGTGGTCTTCACCATCACGAAATCAGAACCCTTGCGGATTGCCTGAATGGCCAGCCAGACGAGATAGGCGGCCCCACCAGTCTTCAGAACCATGAAGGCGGTTGGTGACGCAACGATCAGGGCTGCGACGCCGAATGCGACCAGCAGGGTGTGTACCGTAATGCCGATGTTGGAGCCGACAAGGGTCACGAAACCGGCCTTCCGGCCTTCCCGCAGGGATCGGCTGATCCACAACGTCATGTCGGGGCCGGGGGTTACGGCCAGAAGCAGGATGGCGATGGTGAATGCAGCAAGAGTTGGCAGGCTTGGAACGAAATCCATCACGGCACCTGAAAAAACTGGAGATGCCGTTGATTAACGCGATTTCGCGCTTCTGCCAATGCCTTTGAATCCTCGGGGCAACGGAGGAGCAGAGCGCGCCTGCCGCACGTTTCAAGGCGCGGCAGGTTCGAAAAATCAGTTCTTGAGGAACGTTGTAAATTCGGCCGAATACTCCGTATGCCAGCGCGACAACGGCGGACGGTTCTGAACGATATCGTAGGCGGCCCACAGAATGCGTTTTTCGTCCGTCGGGCGGTCCACCTCTCCGTCTGGGCAAAGAATATAGAAATCGCCATTACCAAGACTGTCGACCATGAAATCGACCGTCTGTTCGGCCGTCCATGCACCTGAGGGTTTTTCCGTTCTGCCATTGGCGGTCAGACCGGTGAAAACATATCCCGGGATGAGCAGATGCGCGGAAACAGCGCTGCTGGCGATATTCCGCAATTCATGTTGCAGCGCCTCGGTGAAGGCTTTTACGCTGGCTTTCGATACATTGTAGGCGGGATCGCCGGGCGGCGTGGTGATGCCCTGTTTCGAGCCGGTGTTGATGATGAGCGACGGTTCAGCATGCGCGACCATACCCGGACCGAAAACCCGACTGCCGTTCACGACGCCCATCAGGTTGACGTTGATGATCTTTTCCCAATTGGCCTGTGGGCCGAAGATCGCACTTCCCGGCTGAATTCCTGCATTGTTCATCAGAACATGTACGCGCCCAAAACGCTGGATGACGGCACGTTCGAGTGCTTCAAGTTCATCGAGCTTCGATACGTCGGTCGGCACGGCGACAATTTGCGCCTCGCCATCCTTGGATAGCTTGAGAACCTCGGCATGTGCTTCGGCAAGCTTGTCTCCATCCAGATCGGCGAGCACGACGCTCATGCCGAAGCCGGCAAACTTACGCGCCGCAGCAAGACCGATGCCTGACGCGGCACCGGTAATGACGGCAACATTGTCTTCCTTGAATGCTGGGTGGATGATCGTCATCGGTTTCTCCTTCCCGTCGTTTCCTGCTGTTTCCAGCGGCTTGCAACGTTTCTTGAGCCCTGAGTGGCTTCATTCACGCTTTCTGTTTCGCGTCCGTCGATGTTACGGCGCGAAACACATAATGCATGTGACAATTCCTTCGTTCCAGCCCCCACTCAAGCTTCGGCCTGTCCAGCCGTACCGTTCCCCGGGTTTCGGTTCTCCAATTCTTTGTTTTGGCGCATGTCTTTTTGGGAAAAGCGCTTCACACCTTCGGGGTTGCACTGTAAAAGTGCCGAAATCCCAAGGAAATGGCGGCATGCCCCATGCCGTCATCATGCAGATGGACATCACTATGGCACTCCCGAAAGACGTAAAGAAAGTCGTTCTTGCCTATTCCGGCGGTCTCGACACCTCGATCATCCTGAAATGGCTTCAGACGGAACTCGGCGCGGAAGTCGTGACCTTTACGGCTGATCTCGGCCAGGGTGAAGAACTTGAGCCCGCGCGCAAGAAAGCCGAGATGCTGGGCATCAAGGAAATCTTCATCGAGGACGTCCGTGAAGAGTTTGTGCGCGACTTCGTCTTCCCGATGTTCCGCGCTAATGCCGTTTATGAAGGTGTCTATCTGCTCGGCACATCGATTGCCCGCCCGCTGATTTCCAAGCACCTTATCGACATCGCCAAAAAGACCGGTGCTGACGCGATCGCGCATGGCGCGACCGGCAAGGGCAACGACCAGGTTCGTTTCGAGCTCTCTGCCTATGCGCTCAACCCGGATATCAAGATCATCGCTCCGTGGCGCGACTGGTCGTTCAAGAGCCGTACTGATCTCCTGAAATTCGCTGAAGAGCATCAGATTCCGGTTGCCAAGGACAAGAAGGGTGAGGCGCCTTTCTCCGTGGATGCTAACCTGCTGCACTCGTCTTCCGAGGGCAAGGTTCTGGAAGATCCTGCAGTGGAAGCTCCGGAATACGTGCATATGCGCACTATTTCGCCGGAAGCAGCTCCCGACAAAGCCACCGTCATCAAGATCGGTTTCCGCAAGGGTGATGCCTGCTCCATCAACGGTGTTGAAATGTCGCCGGCAACCCTGCTTGCCACGCTCAACAACTATGGCCGCGAAAACGGCATCGGCCGCCTCGACCTCGTTGAAAACCGTTTCGTCGGCATGAAGTCTCGCGGCGTTTATGAAACGCCCGGCGGCACCATCCTGCTTGCCGCACATCGCGCCATTGAATCCATCACGCTCGACCGCGGTGCTGCTCACCTCAAGGACGAGCTGATGCCGCGTTATGCCGAGCTTATCTATTACGGCTTCTGGTTCTCGCCGGAGCGTGAGATGCTGCAGGCGCTGATCGACAAGAGCCAGGAGCATGTCGAAGGCGAAGTGACGCTGAAGCTCTATAAGGGCAACGTCATGGTCACCGGCCGTGAAAGCGAAAAGTCGCTGTATTCCGACGCTCTGGTAACCTTCGAAGACGACCACGGCGCCTACGATCAGAAGGATGCCGCAGGTTTCATCAAGCTGAACGCGCTGCGCCTTCGCACGCTGGCAAAGCGCAATCTTCTCGGCTGATCGTCGACACGATTTTGGGATTACGTCAGCCCGCGGATCTTATGGTCCGCGGGTTTTTCATGCGCTCTTTTTGGAGATGACGCGGAAGGCGATGTAACTCGCGACGGCAGTGAACTCCATGACGGGAATGATGATACCGAAGCTCGTTAGCGGCGAATTGATCAGCGAGGCGGCTGCTCCACCGATAAAGCCAGAGCCAATCTGAATGAAGCCCATCATGGCCGACGCCGATCCGGCAATGTGCGGGAAGGGGGCCAGTGTTGCGGTGACCATGGAAGGGGTGAGCAGCGCGATCCCTACGGTTGCTACGGCAACCGGCCCCATGATGGATAGGAAGGACGGCGGCAGGAAAAACACCGACAGCATGATGAGAAGCCCGCCCGCGCCTGAAAAACAGAGGCCGAGAACGGTTGAATGCCGATCTCCGAGCTTCGGTGCGATGTAGCGAAGGGCGATCGAGCCGAAGAAATAGGATCCGGATTGCATCAGCATGCCGACACCGAAAGCTGTCGGCGACAGGCCGACATCCTTGATGAGGATGAAGGCCAGCATGGTCGCTTGCGCATAAAGGGCGCCAATCGAGCCACCGAGAACGAGTGCGCCCAGCAGAAAGCGTGGTTGCCCCAGCAATTCCCGATAGGCGGAAAGAAGTCGCGTCGGCCGTATGCGGTTTTTGTCCGGAATTGTTGTCTCCCGGAGGTAGAAAACAACCGATAGAATGGCGATGACACCAAGGCCGGCCAGCAGATAGAAAATTGATTGCCAGCCGAAAGCGGTGAGCGACAGGCCGCCGATCGTCGGGCCCATTGCGGGGCCAATGGCAAGCATGATGCCGATGAGGTTCATGATGCTGGAGGCTTCGGCGCCCGTAAACTGGTCACGCACAAAGGCACGGGCAACGGTCATGCCGACGGAGGCGCCAATCCCCTGTACCAGACGCGCCAGCAGCAAAAACTCGATCGTCGGGGCAAGAATGGCGAGTACACTACCGAGCAGAAAGATCGACAGAAAAATCAGGCTTGCCGTGCGCCGTCCGAACGCATCAGAGGTGGGACCGGCAATCAGTTGTGCCAAGGCAAATCCCGCGAAATAAAGCGAGAGGCTCATCTTCACAGCGGAGTCCGTCGTGGCAAAGCCATGCACCAGTTCCGGCATGGCCGGCGTATAGATCGCCATGGAGATCGGGCCGAGTGCGGTCAGGAGCGCGCCGAGCATGGCCGTGCGCCGCCTGGACATGATGGTTTTTGATGACATGTCTCACTGACCGCTCTGGGACGGCTGTTCCGGTTGAAGATTTTCCCGAAGGGCCTGAAGGCAATTGCGGAAGGTAGCGATATCGGCTTCGCTCAAACCCTGCGTGGCCTGACGCAGAAGTTGGTCGATTTCCTGCCTCACCGCTTTCAGCATCTCGTCTGCATTTTCCGTCAGCACGATGCGCTTTGACCGGCGATCATTGGGGGCCTGCTGGCGCTCGACGAGATCGAGAGACTGAAGTTTGTCGATATAGGCACATATCGTCATAGGCTCGATACCAAGACGTGCGGCGATGTCGGATTGCTTGCTGCCGTCGATGATGGCAACCGTCAGCAACGCCCTCGCTTCGCCAGGTGTCAGTCCAAGACCAGCATCGGCGATGCGGCGCTCAAAAGCTGTATTCAACATGCGTGCGCTGCTGTTGAGCAGAAAAGCCAATGAATCTTTTTCGAGTTTCGTGCCCATGATCCGCCTTTTCGTAAGTCAGCCTTACTAAAATCCCGGCGACAATCAATGGCATATGACAGATTTTGTCGTAAATGGACAAAGTATTTCCCGACCTGGTCAAGATACCGGGCGATATTCCTTTACCGCAACACTTCAAGCCGACGCGAAAAAGGACAAGACGTTTTCTATCTTGTCCATTTCTTCGACGGTGCCGATCGATCGCGCTATTTCAAGGCGGTCCGAGAAGTAGCCGACAAAATCGAACTGAGTATCATCTGTGACATTGCTGATATCGACAACTTCGCCATTGGCGTTCAGCGTTTGCATTGGCAAGTCGGAAGAGAGCTCGACCC
Organism: Agrobacterium tumefaciens; assembly: GCA_025559845.1. Lineage (NCBI taxonomy): Bacteria > Pseudomonadati > Pseudomonadota > Alphaproteobacteria > Hyphomicrobiales > Rhizobiaceae > Agrobacterium > Agrobacterium tumefaciens. Next base: position 2,834,666 of record CP048469.1, on the reverse strand, counting down.
ATGTGTCATGGCCGATCTTGCCGGTGTCGTAGTAACCTCGGGCAAATTCCCGCAGTTCCCGCGGGCTCAGGCTGGTAAAATCGATGCGCTTTACGGCATCTTCAAAGGTTGCGGTCGTTTCGTTGTGCGTGGTCTGTTCAAAATCAGGGGTGGCCACGGCTTTGGTGTTTCTGGAATCTTCTTTGAAGAAAAACTGCTGGCAGACCTTAAGGAATAAATCTCCATAATACATATCTCCATCATGGGATATGGATGGAAATGTAACCATGTCATCGCTGACATGGTCAATATTCGGCACCTGTCGGGTCATCGTCCTCCACATCAAATCCCGCGTATTGAATTGGTGGGGAAGGCATGCCCATATGATGCAAAGCAGCAATCGCATGAGGAATACGAAATGGCATCCGCAGCCGCTCCCCATCCCGCACTCGTAGACTGGAATGGCCCGAATGGGCTGCCAAGGTTTGAAGCTGTCAGGGACGAGGATTTCGCCGAAGCCTTCGATGCGGCACTTCTTGTGCACGACAAGGAAATCGATGCGATTGCCGATAATTCCGAACCGGCGACATTCGTGAATACTGTCACTGCACTCGAAATCGCCGGAGACGATCTCTCACGGGTCTCGGCACTCTTCTGGAACAAGGCAGGTGCACACACCAATCCGGTCATTCAAGGACTGGAGAGGGAGATCGCACCGAAAATGTCGCGCCATTATTCCAGGATCGGCATGAACGAGGCGTTGTTCAAACGTATTGATGCCCTTTGGGAAAAGCGTGATGATCTCGGTCTTACAGGCGAGGAAAAGCGTGTTCTGAAGCGCCATTGGAAGGGCTTTGTCCGCTCCGGCGCGAAGCTGCCGAAGGAGAGCCAGGAACGGCTTGCGTCGATCAATGAGGAACTGGCCGGGCTCGGCGCCAGATTCGGACAAAATGTCCTGGCGGATGAAAAGAACTGGAAGCTTCTGCTGTCCTCCGAAGAGGAACTTGCCGGAATTCCTGCATTCCTGCGCGATGCGATGGCAGGAGCCGCGCGCGAGCATGGTGAGGATGGAAAATTTGCTGTGACGCTGTCGCGCTCGATCATCGAGCCGTTCCTGACCTTCTCCGAGCGTCGTGATCTGCGCGAGCAGGCATTCAATGCTTGGGTGGCACGCGGTGAAAACGGTGGCGAAACTGACAACCGTGCAACGGTGAAGCGGACATTGGAGCTGCGCGAAGAAAAGGCGAAGCTTCTGGGATATGCGACTTTTGCCGCCTACAAGCTGGACGACACCATGGCGAAAACGCCCGATGCGGTGAATGGATTGCTTGGTCAGGTCTGGGAAAAGGCCGTTGCCCGCGCTGGTGAAGAAGAGGCTGAACTTTCGGCAATCATAGCGAAGGAAGGCAAAAACCACGACGTGATGCCATGGGACTGGCGTCATTATGCGGAAAAGCTCCGCGCTCAGAAGTTCAGCTTCTCGGAGGCTGAGCTCAAGCCTTATCTGCAGTTGGAAAAAATCATCGACGCCTGCTTCGATGTTGCCAACCGGCTTTTCGGCATCCGCGCGGTCGAAACGAAAGGTGTCGCGGCCTATCATCCCGATGTGCGGGTTTTTGAAATCCGCAATGGCAGCGGCGAACTGAAGGCAATGTTCCTCGGCGATTATTTCGCCCGCCCATCCAAGCGCTCCGGCGCATGGATGAGTTCGTTCCAATCGCAGCACAAGCTGCCGCTCAAGAACGGCGCTGTCGGTGAGTTGCCGATCATCTACAATGTCTGCAATTTCGCAAAACCCGCCGAAGGCAAACCGGCGCTGCTTTCGCTCGATGACGCGCGGACGCTGTTTCATGAATTCGGTCATGCCCTGCATGGCATGTTGTCTGATGTCACGTATCCTTCTGTTTCGGGGACGGGCGTATCCCGCGATTTCGTGGAATTGCCGTCGCAGCTCTACGAACACTGGCTGACCGTTCCGGAAATTCTGGAGACATACGCGCTTCACTACCAGACTGGCGAGCCCATGCCCAAGGCGTTGCTCGACAAGGTGCTGGCCGCGCAGACATTCAATGCCGGTTTCAACACGGTCGAGTTTACCTCTTCGGCAATCGTCGACATGTCCTTCCACACGCGCGATGCGGTGGCTGATCCTATGGCGGTGCAGGGCGAGGTGCTGGACGAGCTGAAAATGCCGAAATCGATTGTAATGCGGCATGCAACCCCGCATTTCCAGCATGTATTTTCGGGTGATGGCTATTCCGCCGGTTATTACTCCTACATGTGGTCGGAGGTGCTGGATGCTGACGCCTTTGCCGCTTTCGAGGAAACCGGCGATGCCTTCAACGCGGAAATGGCGCGCAAGCTGAAGGACAATATCTATTCCGTGGGCGGGTCGATTGACCCTGAGGAAGCCTATCTCGCTTTCCGCGGCAAGATGCCCAGTCCGGATGCGATGCTCGCCAAACGCGGGCTTGCATAAAGACCGTCACATTTCTCAGCTAGAACCTAGGCGCAGGGGGCTTATGACAAAGCCCCCCTTTCGCATTTACAAAAAAAAGGTTATGAGCGCGCCAAACTAAATTGGCGCACCCCATACGATTAGCGCCCCAACCTCAGAGATTTATCATATGGCCCTTCGCAACATCGCGATTATCGCGCACGTTGACCATGGAAAAACGACGCTCGTTGACGAGCTTCTGAAGCAGTCCGGCTCCTTCCGCGACAACCAGCGCGTTGCAGAGCGCGTGATGGACTCGAACGACCTCGAAAAAGAACGCGGTATTACCATTCTCGCCAAGGCGACTTCGGTTGAGTGGAAAGGTGTTCGTATCAACATCGTCGACACCCCCGGCCACGCCGACTTCGGTGGTGAAGTTGAGCGTATTCTCTCGATGGTGGACGGTGCAATCGTTCTGGTCGATTCGTCTGAAGGCCCGATGCCGCAGACGAAGTTCGTGGTGTCCAAGGCTCTCAAGGTTGGTCTCAAGCCGATCGTTGCGATCAACAAGATCGACCGCCCGGATGGCCGCCATGAAGAAGTCATCAACGAAGTTTTCGACCTTTTCGCCAATCTGGATGCCACCGACGAACAGCTCGACTTCCCGATCCTCTACGGTTCGGGCCGCGACGGCTGGATGAACGTCAACCCGGAAGGCCCGAAGGATGAAGGCCTTGCTCCGTTGCTCGACCTGGTTCTGAAGCACGTTCCTGAGCCAACCGTTGAAGAAGGTCCGTTCCGTCTGATCGGTACGATCCTTGAAGCCAACCCCTTCCTCGGCCGTATCATCACCGGCCGTATCGCTTCGGGCTCGATCAAGCCGAACCAGGCCGTGAAGGTTCTCGGTCAGGACGGCAAGACCGTTGAAACTGGCCGTATTTCGAAGATCCTCGCATTCCGCGGTATCGAACGCACCGCCATCGACGAAGCTCATGCGGGCGATATCGTTGCTATTGCCGGCCTTTCCAAGGGTACGGTTGCCGATACGTTCTGTGATCCTTCGGTCAACGAAGCAATGAAGGCGCAGCCGATTGACCCGCCAACGGTCACCATGTCCTTCATCGTCAACGACTCGCCGCTGGCTGGTACGGAAGGCGACAAGGTAACGTCGCGCGTTATCCGCGATCGTCTGTTCAAGGAAGCCGAAGGCAACGTTGCGCTGAAGATCGAAGAAGCCGAAGGCAAGGATTCGTTCTTCGTTTCGGGTCGCGGCGAATTGCAGCTTGCCGTTCTGATCGAAACCATGCGTCGTGAAGGCTTCGAGCTTGCCGTTTCGCGTCCGCGCGTCGTTATGCACAAGGACGAAAATGGTCAGACCATCGAGCCGATCGAAGAAGTCGTTATCGACGTCGATGAAGAGCATTCCGGTGTCGTCGTTCAGAAAATGTCCGAGCGCAAGGCTGAAATGACCGAGCTTCGTCCGTCCGGTGGCAACCGCGTTCGTCTGAAGTTCCTCGCCCCGACGCGTGGTCTGATCGGTTACCAGTCCGAACTCTTGACCGACACGCGTGGCACGGCGATCATGAACCGCCTGTTCCACGACTACCAGCCCTTCAAGGGTGCGATTGCTGGCCGTGTCAACGGCGTTCTGCTGTCCAACGGTTCCGGCGAAGCTGTTGCCTACGCCATGTTCAACCTGGAAGATCGTGGTCCGATGATCATCGAGCCAGGTGAAAAGGTCTATGCCGGCATGATTATCGGCATTCACACGCGCGACAACGATCTCGAAGTCAACGTGCTGAAGGGCAAGCAGCTCACCAACATTCGTGCCGCTGGCAAGGATGAAGCCGTTAAGCTGACGCCGCCGATCCGCATGACGCTCGACCGCGCCCTCTCCTGGATTCAGGACGACGAACTGATGGAAGTGACGCCGAAGTCGATCCGTCTGCGCAAGATGTTCCTCGATGCTAACGACCGTAAGCGTTTCGAGAAGGCAAAGCTTGCCGTCTAATCGCCGATCGCGAGTGATCCTGAAAAACCCGGCCTTCGTGCCGGGTTTTTTATTTGGGGATGAGTCGAAAGCGGCTTGTATTAAAGGTTAAGGATGCGTTAATTTTTTCTGGTCGTCCACATGAATAGGCTGTGGGTAAGCTTGGTGCCGTTAACCTTTATGGCTGGCAAGTTTCCGCGGTCGGGGCCAGAATCGCGTTATGAAAACGTTATCCATAGATGTTCGCCGTGCCGAAGCGCATGATGCGCGCGCCATATCAGAGGCGCACCGTCTGTCGTGGCAACAGGCTTATGCCGGGTTGATTCCGCACAAGCCGTTGACGCAGATGCTCGAGCGTCGTGGCGAATTGTGGTGGAAGAAGGCAACCCGTGGCTCAGCCACGATGCTTGTTGTCGAGGTGGCCGGCGTGGTCGCCGGTTATGCGACGCTGGGCCTTAGCCGCGCGCGCGGCCTTCCGCATGATGGTGAAGTCTACGAACTTTATCTCCGTCCGGAATATCAGGGAATCGGCCTCGGTTCGCTGCTGTTTACCGAGGCGCGCAGACTGCTGACGTCGCTTGGTTGCCAGGGGATTGTTGTCTGGTGCCTTGAAGACAGTGATGTCGCCAATCGCTTTTTCCGTTCGCATGGCGGTCGTGACATTGCCGAGGGCATGGAAGATTTCGGCGGCACCTCGTTGCGCAAGATCGGTTTCGTCTGGAACTGAGCGAAACGGATGTTGCCGGTGGCTTGCTGCTCTTCCGTTTCATTTCCAAAAATCGTGGATAAGCTGACAGCGAAGGATGAGGCATTCTGCCTGATCCTTTTAAAGCCATGTTGCAATGCCACGACTTTCCCATTATCGAAAACCGAACCCAACCCGTCGAAATGAGGGAAGCGAATGCGTATTGATGCAATCTCCGTAGGCAAGAATCCGCCGGAAGACGTGAATGTTATTGTGGAAGTGCCGGTTGGCGGTCAGCCGATCAAGTACGAGATGGACAAGGACGCCGGTGCGCTGATCGTTGATCGTTTCCTCTACACGCCAATGACTTATCCGGGTAACTACGGCTTCGTGCCGCACACCCTGTCTGATGATGGCGATCCGATCGACGTTCTTATCTGCAACACCCGTCCGCTCGTTCCGGGCTGCGTCATCAACGTTCGTCCGATCGGCGTGATGATCATGGAAGATGACGGTGGCAAGGATGAGAAGATCATCGCCGTGCCGGTGCCGAAGCTGACGCGCCGCTATGACAAGATCGAAAACTACACGGATCTGCCGGAAATTACCCTGAAGCAGATCGAGCACTTCTTCGAACACTACAAGGATCTGGAGCCCGGCAAGTGGGTGAAGATCGGCGGCTGGCAGAACGTCGACGTTGCCAAGAAGCTGATCGTTGAAGCCATCGAGCGCTACAAGACGCAGGGCTGATTAGCCCGGTTTCTCAAGTGATAAAAAAACCTCCGGCTCGACATCGATCCGGAGGTTTTTTGTTGTTGGCGCTGAATATCGCGATCAACGCTCTCGGGCACTCTGTTTCAGACAAGCGCTGGATAAAGCGTGTTCCACATGAAGGAGCGGATGAAGAAGATGATCAGCAGCAGGATCACCGGCGAAATGTCTATGCCGCCCAGATTGGGCAGGATGCGACGAATAGGACGCAGAACCGGTTCCGTAATGTTGTAAAGGAAGCTGCCGATCGCATTCACGAACTGGTTTCGGGAATTGATGACGTTAAAGGCATAGAGCCAGGAAAAAATAGCACTGGCAATCAGCACCCATACAAAGAGGTTCAGGGCCAGATCGATCGTCTGAAACAGGGCAAGCATCAATATCTCCGTGTCTTCGTTGCAAGACATTTAGACATTGGCGCGTTAACCGGCAAGTGTTGCCCAAACAGCGCTGGCGATTCTTGTGATATCCTTCTATGGGAAAGCCCTCATATTATCGAGAGCGCTCAGCCGATGTCACTGATTTCTGCCGAAAACCGTTTCGGCGCATTCCGGCATAGTTCCTACCGTCGTTTCTTTACCGCCCGGTTTTTCGCGGCGTTTGCGTTTCAGATCGTCAGCGTGTCGGTCGGCTGGCAAATGTATGAGGTGACGGGAAATGCCTTCTACCTTGGTCTGATCGGTCTTTTTCAGTTTTTGCCATCGCTGCTTCTGATCCTCGTTACCGGTACGGTTGCCGACAGGCACAATCGCCGGCTCATCATGGCGATTGGTTTTATCGTTGCTGCCGTGTGTGCTGCTGCTTTGCTAGGTCTGACGCTCACCCATACCTTTGCACCCTGGCCGGTCTTCGCCATCCTGGTGGTAATCGGTATCGAGCGCGCATTCATGGGGCCGGCCGTTCAGTCGCTCGGACCCAATCTTGTCCCGGTTGAAGATCTGCCAAATGCGGTGGCGTGGAATTCGTCGTCCTGGCAGATGGCCTCCATTCTTGGTCCTGTGGTTGGTGGTTTGCTTTACGGCGTGGGCGCCTCCCTGGCTTACGGGGTGGCATTTTCACTTTTTGCGCTTGCTGCCATTCTTGCTTTTATCATCCGCAAGCCCGAGCAGCGCAGCCCCGCAAAAGCGGTCAGCCTCGAGAGCATGCTGGCGGGTTTCCGCTTCATTGCGCAGGAGAAGGTGGTCCTCGGCGCGATCTCGCTCGATCTGTTTGCAGTTCTGCTCGGTGGTGCGGTTGCTCTGATGCCGATTTTCGCCAAGGAAGTGCTGACACTGGGGCCATGGGGACTAGGGCTTCTGCGCGCTGCTCCGGGTATCGGCGCGATTGTCGTTGCCGTCATTCTCGCTTTCAAACCGATCCGTCACCATGCGGGCTTGCTGATGTTTGTCGGCGTCGGACTTTTCGGGGTTTCGACGGTGGTTTTCGGTCTTTCCGAGACAGCGTGGCTCTCTATCGCGGCGCTGGTTGTCATGGGCGCATCCGATATGGTGTCCGTGTACGTGCGTGAAACACTGATCGCGCTTTGGACGCCGGATGAGGTTCGTGGGCGTGTCAACGCCGTCAATTCCGTATTTGTCGGTGCATCCAACGAATTGGGCGAATTCCGCGCCGGTACGATGGCACATGTCTTCGGGGCTGTACCGGCGGTCGTCATAGGCGGTGCCGGAACGCTCGCCGTCGCGGTTATTTGGGCGCTCGGTTTTTCCAAGTTGCGGAAAATCGACAGTCTGGACCTGCCGAAGGATTAAAAGCGCTTCGCCTCGTCAGCGCTGCGGCTTGCCCTCAAAAACCAGGTCGAGGAAGTTGCCGAGCCATGCGCGAAGCGGCGTGTCGAACAACATGCGTCCTTCGAGATGCTGACTGCCCACCTGTGCGTTCGGCATGCCGAAACGCTGCGCACCGCGCACCACCCAGCTATGCATCATGGCGCGTGTCAATTCCGCATGGAACTGCAGCCCCCAGGCATTTTTTCCGTAGCGGAAAGCCTGATGCGGATAGGTGTCGCCAGCGGCAAGCAATTCTGCGCCGCGTGGAAGCTCGAAACCTTCCTTGTGAAAATGATAGACCATTTTCGGCCAGTGCGGCATCAGCAGACGGCCATGTTCCGTGGGATGCAACGGATACCAGCCGATTTCGACCTTGCCTTCCTTGTCGGCCTCAACCTTGCCGCCCAGATGCTTGGACAACATTTGCGCACCGAGACAGATGCCGAGGAATGGCTTATTTTCCTTCAGAGGCACCTTCAACCAGTCGATTTCGGTCTTTACATAATCATGGTGGTCATTGGCGCTTTGCGGTCCACCGAAGATGACGGCGCCGACATGTTTTTCCAGCGTCGTCGGCAGGTCGTCCCCGAGCGCGGGGCGCCGGATATCGAGCCTGTAGCCTTTTTCCACCAGCATTTGCCCGACGCGCCCCGGCGTTGAACGCTCCTGATGCAGAACGATGAGGATCGATGGTTGTCTTCTCTGTTGCCGGGAGGGGTCAAACAGCATCTTCGTCGTTTTCGCTTTCTTCAGAAGGCAATGACCGCGTGGCTGCCTGCTGACGTTGCAGAACCCTGTCACGAGCAGAAACACCGAGAAGATCGGCAACACGCCAGATCACGTGGTCTTCCATCTCGCTTCGCTCACCATCAGCGTAAACAATATCCCACAGTATACCAATAAGCTCGATACGCTGATCCTCATCGAGGTGACGGCGGATATCGATTGTGAAGCGATAATAATCGACGGCTTCCTTGCCTGCTTCCTGCCCCGCAGCAAGCAGGGCGTCGAGTTTTCCGGAGTCCAGGTGATAATAGTCCTGAAGGATCTCGCGGAGACGATTCCGCTCGCTCTTTGAAACAGTGCCGTCTGCCTCCATCACCTGAAAACAGAGCGCGGCAACAGCCACTCTCAAATCATCGGGGCTGAAGTCATCTGTGTGCGGGCCAACAAGGGTTTGGAAAAACGACTGGATACGGTTGAGCATATCTGTCCTTGTGCTCTCAGAAAAGTTTGAGCCTGGTTTTGGCTTCCGGTTCGCTGCCCGGTTTTTTCACACCCGGATCATCCGGTGCGCCGCCAAAAAAGGGAACGGGTTCAGCATCGCCGTTGATTGGCGCAGCCGGTGCAGGCGCTGGCGCCTTTTCTGGTTCCTTCACGGCCACCACAGCGGGTTTGATCTCCACGGTCTCGGGTTGTTTTTGGGTAACCGTGATGTCGTTGTCTTTGCGCGGAGGCTCATTTTCGACAACAATTCTCGGCGCAGGTTCCGACTTTGCAGGAACCGCTGCCAAAGCATGGTCGATTGCGACGTCTTCGACTGGTCCTTCGAGCTGGCCGAACGGTGCCTTCCATTCAAACGCATCCAGGCGCCCGGTAACAGGCGAGACTGGAAGCCATCTTTCCGAGACGATGCCGTCTGCAACCCAGGCCGGATCGCGTGGTGCACGCAGTCCCTGCGCCATCCAGTAGCGCACTCGCCCCTGATCACCGGTTTCCGCTTCCTCGATGTCCGCCATCAGCAGGAAAATGCTTTCCCGAGGCTCGATACGCGCTGCGGCTTCGGCCTTCGTGCGCGCTTTGGCAAATTCCTTGGCGTCGAGGGCGGCTTGCGCCACTGCAAACAGCGACTCGATGTTGTTCGGCTTGAGGCTTTCCAGTCGCTCGGCGCGCTTGAGGCGGTCTATTGCCGTGTCGCCGCTGCGGGCCCGAACGTAGAGTTCGGCGATTTGCGGATGCGGGCTGCTTTTCCAGACCGGCTCAAGAACAGAAGCGGCCTTGCGAAGGTTGTCTTCGCGCAGATAGGATTTCGCCGCAACGAGAGCAGCGGGAACCAGTGTTTTCGCCAGCTTCAACGCCTGCTTGGCATCGTCTCGAGCGCCAACCGGATCGCTTTCGAGCTTTTCGCCAGCTTTTGCCGTCAAGAGTACGGCTTTCAGGCGTTCGGCTTCGCCACGTTCGATGACACCTGCTGCTTTTTGCTGATCGAGAAGACGGATAGCGTCATCCCACTGATTGTTGCGACATTTGTTTTCCAGCGTCGCCTGCGCTGCCCAGGGCAGATAGGGTGCTTTTTCGGCGGCATCTTCGGCATATTGCAGGGCTGCTTCATGAGCGCCCTGTCGCCGGGCTTCGATGTAGAGACCACGAAGGCCCAACTCGCGTGTTTCAGGGTCCTGCGCCATCGCCTCGAACTTGCGGCGTGCGGCATTGTATTTCCCTTCGATGAGGTCTGCCTGTGCTTCAAGCAGATGGATCAAAGGTTCCTGGTCGGCGTTAAGCAGGCCTTGCGTCCGCGCCGTCATCTTGCGGGCCAGAAGCGCGTTGCCGGCACCGGCTGCAATCAAACCCGTCGACAAGGCCTGATAGCCGCGATCACGCTTGCGGGCCCTGAAATAACGCCGTGCTGCATTCGGTGAGGTCCAGATCGCATTGACGAGCCACCAGACGAGCATGACGACGGCAACGAGGGCTGCGACGATGGATGCCGCAACCATCAGGCTCATCTCAATCAGCTGTCCCTGCCAGACGATCGACAGGACGCCAGGTCTGTCTGCCAGCCAGGAAAAACCGAAACCAAGAGCCAGAACGATAGCGACGAAAGTCAGAATTCTGGTCATGCCCTTACCCCTGCTTGCCAGTGCTGCCAATGGCGCGGTTCAGCGTATCACCCACCAGATTCTCGACGTTAATGCGTGCATCCAGAGATTTCTTGTAGTCGGCGGATACGGTTTTGGCCGCATCGGGCAAGGAATCCCATTCAAGCGCTGCGCCCTGAAGATCGCCATTGCGAAGCTTGTTTTCCATACGCGCAATGACGGCATCAGGGGTCTCTCCCTCGATGTTTCCGACAGGGCGGACCTTGACCAGCGAGAAGGCGCTTTCCGTCAGGCGCTCAACGATCCCCTGATTGGGATCAGGCTGATTGATGGCCGACAGCATGGTGTTGGCGACATCGGGGAAATTCCGAAGCAGCTCGGCGCGGGACGGAACGCCTGTCGTAGCGAACGATCGCAAGGACGCAATGGCCGGGTCATCTGGCGTTACCTTGGCGAGTGTGTCGAGTTCGGTCAGGAAAGGACCGCCACGGTCGATTGCCGCCTTCAACGCAGCCGATGCGATGGCACGAGCGACTTCGATATCGTCACGTGGTTCGTTGATCTTCGCTTCGGCTTCCCCAAGACGTCGCGTCAGGTCTTCTGTTGCCGAACCCTGCGCCGACGTCTGCGATTGCAGCGCAGTTTCCAGCGCGGCGATTTTTTCGGACAGCGCAGAAGTATCGGCACTGCCGGCGCTGCCACTTTCAAGGGCCGCGATGCGCTGCTCCAGGGCAGATGTATCGGTCGTGGCTGCCGGCGTGTTGGCGACCTGCTCGCGCAGGTTGGCAATCTGTGTTTTCAGCGCATTCAGTTCTTCGGCAGAGCTGCTGGTTCCGGAGAATGGTGGCAGGTAACCGGCATATTGCATGCTGCCCGCCGCAAGAAGGGCAACGAGGCCGCCGACGATACCCGCTGCAATCAAGCCGGAATTGTTCGAACGGCCCGGCTCGTCTTTTTTCGGTGGGGGTGTCGTGGCGCCAAAGCTTTTCGTCTCGGGCGACGGCTTCGTCGCTTGTGGTTTTGGCGGCTCTGTCTTGGCTTGCTCTGGCTTAGCTTGCTCTGGCTTCGGCGCTGCACTCGAAGCCGGTTTGGCAGTGGCCTCAGGCTTCGGCCCTTCTACTTTTACGCCTTCCGTCGTCCCGACATTGGGTTGTGGTTCGATCGGAGTCCTGACCGGTTGATCCCAGATGGGTTTAGGCGCTTCCGATTTGACGTTTTCCGTCCCGGCGGTATCTGCGGGAGCGTTTTTCGGCGTCTCGGTCTGGTTGGTGGAGACTGAAACCTCCGGCGTCGGTGGGCTTTCCTTGCCGATTTCCGTCACATCCTTTGCGTCCAGATCAATCGTGACTGGCTCGGCTTTGGACTTGGAGTGGCGTGGCGGCTTTCCCGATACCATGACAACCTCATTTCTGCCTGCAATAGTCTAAACCTAGTCAGTGATGACGGCAAAGGAAAGAGGCGAGAGGGAATTAGGTTCCTGCGATGGCGTGCAAGATTTCTAACATTGTAGCCTCGCTTGGCGTCGCTGCCGTGCGGGTCTGGGCGCTAAAAGCATCGGGGATATGGGCTTTCACGTTTTCGCTCATGCAGATGAAGCGTGTGCCCGCCAACGCTGAAGCATAAGGCGGTTTTGTTGCGATGCGAAAAAAAGCCTGCGTCGCCTCAGCCGAATAAAGCAGAATCACGTCCACTTTTGCGGAGACAAGCGCCGCATCCCAGACGTCAGGGAGAAAATCATTCTCCCGCATTTCGTAACACTCGGCCACCGTAAATGCGATGGCGGCTGACTGAAGTCCTGCTTCGAAAGAAGGGGCACGCGGTGTGCCGGCAAGATAGAGCAGAGGTGCGCTGCGCGACAACAGGGCGCGATTTTCCACCACAAGCGTTGCCAGCGATTTCCCGTCGCCAGCAGCGGTGAAAATGTTTTGAAAACCGGCCTGCCTTGCGGCGTCAGCGGTTGCCTCGCCAACAGCAAAGATCGGCTTCGTGAAATACGGGGTGAGTGACGTGCCGAGCGGTTTCAGCGCCCGGATCGCTTCGGCGCTGGTGACGGCGAGTGCGGATTTTGGCGCGGCGAGAGCCGCCCCGGCCAAGTCGCCATAGTGGATCGGATGGAACAGGGGCAAAGGCACTGGATCGTGGCCCAGCGCCTTCAGCTTTGCCGCCGTCTTCTTGCCGGAACGTTCCGGCCGGGTGACGACGATCCGCATGAGCCTAGCTCCACCCTTCGAAGAAACTGGAGCCCGCTCTGGAGCGAACATCTTCCCCGGCTTTTCGACCCAGCGATGCGGCATCCGCACATTTGCCCGATATCTCGACGCTGTGGCTTGTCTGGCCATCGGGCGTAAGGATCACGCCATGGAAATGAAGCTCGCCATCATCGCAAACGGCAAGGCCGGCGATTGGAGTGCGGCAAGAGCCGTCCAGCGCGCCGAGGAACGCGCGTTCGCACGTTACCGCATCAAATGTCGGCTTGTGATTTATCGCGGCCAGCAATTCATCAATGCGCGTATCGCCGATGCGGCTTTCTACACAGATCGCCCCTTGCGCGGGTGCGGGGGGAAATTCCTTCGGATCGAGAATTTCCGTCGGAACCGCCTCTTTTCCGAGACGCTTCAATCCCGCAAAGGCGAGCAATGTCGCATCGGCATCGCCTTCCGCAAGTTTCCGCAGGCGCGTATCGACCAGACCGCGGAAAACGATGACGTTCAGATCTGGGCGCAGTCGGCGTATCAGGGCCTGACGCCGCAACGAGGCCGAACCGACGACGGCGCCCTGTGGCAATTCCAGCAGTTTCGGCGCGGTGCGGCCGATAAAGGCGTCGCGGACGTCTTCGCGCGGCAAAAATGCGGAAAGGTGCAGCCCTTCAGGCAAGATCGTTGGCATGTCCTTGGACGAATGGACGGCAATATCCAGTTCGCCGGAGACAAGCTGGTTTTCCAGCTCTTCGGTAAACAGGCCTTTGCCGCCGATTTCGGATAGAGCGCGATCGGTGATGCGGTCACCCTTGGTCGACAGGACGACGATTTCGAACATGTCTTCCGGCAGAGCATGCGCTGACATCAGCCGGTTCCGGGTTTCATAGGCCTGCGCTAGCGCCAGAGGGCTGCCGCGTGTGCCGATTCGGAAAGGTTTTGTTTGCATCCGCGTCTATCCATTGTTACCGGGTGTTTCCGTACCTAAGTTTCCCTTTGACCGCAATGAACGAACAGGTTGATGGCCTCCTTTCTTCGTATCCTTGGCATAGAGACGAGCTGTGATGAAACCGCTGCATCCGTGGTGGTTCGCCATGCCGACGGGCGTGGAGAGATCGTTTCGGATGTCGTTTTGTCGCAGCTCGACGAACACAGCGCCTATGGCGGTGTGGTGCCTGAAATTGCTGCACGTGCTCACGTTGAAGCGCTCGACACGCTTGTCGAGGAAGCGCTCGAGCAGGCGGGTTTGACCCTGGCCGATGTCGATGCCATTGCCGCCACCTCCGGTCCGGGTTTGATCGGCGGCTTGATCGTTGGTCTGATGACCGGCAAAGCGATTGCCAAGGCGGCCGGCAAGCCGCTTTATGCGATCAACCATCTGGAAGGCCACGCGCTGACGGCGCGTCTGACCGATGGTCTGTCTTTTCCCTATCTGATGCTGCTGGTCTCCGGCGGTCACACGCAGCTCGTTCTTGTTCGTGGCGTGGGGCAATATGAACGCTGGGGCACGACCATCGACGATGCGCTGGGCGAGGCCTTCGACAAGACGGCGAAACTTCTGGGGCTGCCTTATCCAGGTGGACCTGCCGTCGAGAAAGCTGCAGCGACAGGAAATCCGGACCGATTTTCGCTGCCCCGTCCAATGGTCGGCGAAACAAGGCTGGACTTCTCCTTCTCCGGTTTGAAAACGGCCGTGCGGCAGGCAGCGACGGCCATTGCGCCGCTTTCGGATCAGGACATTGCCGACATCTGCGCTTCGTTCCAGAAGGCCGTATCGCGTACCCTGAAGGACCGTATCGGCCGTGGGCTTGCTAGGTTCCGCGAGGAGTTTACGGATATCGCTGGCGAACCGGCATTGGTGGTGGCTGGCGGGGTTGCTGCCAATCAGGAAATTCGAAGCACATTGCAGGCGCTGTGCGATAGCTACAGGTTCCGCTTCGTTGCGCCACCACACCATCTCTGTACCGACAATGCTGCGATGATTGCCTGGGCGGGTCTGGAACGTATGGCCGATGGCCGCGAGCCGGATTCGCTCGATATTCAACCGCGTTCGCGCTGGCCGCTTGATGCCAATGCGGAAACCCTGATCGGGTTCGGCAAAAGAGGAGCCAAGGCCTGATGCAGCGTGAAAAAATCGTCGTGATTGGCGCAGGTGCCTTCGGAACCGCGCTGGCCGTGGTCGTCGCGCTGGAAAACCGCCATGATGTCACGCTGCTCGGTCGTGATCCGTCGCTGATGGCCGATCTTCGATCCGACAGGGTGCATGAAGCGGCGTTGCCCGGTGTCAGTCTGCCGGATGCGCTGGCATTTTCGGCAGAAGAAAATGTGCTCGCCGATGCCGGTATCGTCCTTTTCGCCATGCCGTCGCAGGCGCATGCGGATGCAGCACGACATTATGGCCCCTATCTTGCCAGGGATGCCGTCATTGTCACCTGTGCCAAGGGCATCGATCGCGCCTCTGGTCGGCTTTTGACTGAGCTTCTTGAAGCAGAATTGCCTCACCATCCGGTCGCGGTTCTCTCCGGTCCTGGGTTTGCTGCCGACATCGCCCGTGGACTACCAACCGCGATGGCGATTGCCGCCGAAGAGGTGGCTGTTGCGGAGAGGCTGGCAGCAACCATCAGCGGCAAGACGTTCCGTCTCTATGCATCCACCGATCGTATCGGCGTGCAGCTCGGCGGCGCCTTGAAGAATGTGCTGGCCATTGCCGCCGGGATCGTTGAGGGCGCCGGGCTTGGCGATTCTGCCCGCGCTGCGCTCATTTCTCGCGGGCTTGCGGAAATGTCGCGTCTCGTTGTTGCCATGGGCGGCAAGGCGGATACGGTGCGTGGTCTTTCGGGGCTTGGCGACCTGGTGTTAACGGCGACCAGCCATCAATCGCGAAATTTGCGTTTCGGGATCGCGCTCGGCCGCGATGAAGGCAAGGACGCGTCCGGTGGTCTGGTCGAAGGCGCTTTTGCAGCCGCCGTCGCGGCTCGACTTGCCGCACAATATTCAGTCGATATGCCCGTGACGGAAGCTGTTGCAGCCATCATCGACGGCAATCTGGACGTGGCAAGCGCCATGCAACAATTGATGACACGGCCGATCACCACCGAATAAGGTTGGCAGGCCAAATGAGGAGACGAGAATGCTGTTTGCTTTTATCTGCAAGGACAAGCCTGGCCATCTGAACGTGCGCATGGATACGCGTCCGGCGCATCTGGAGCACCTGAACAAGCTGAATGCCGAGGGAACGCTGAAGATCGCCGGCCCGTTTCTGGATAGCGAAGGCAAGCCGAATGGCAGCCTGGTTATCGTCGAAGCGGCCGATATCGATGCTGCCAAGGCGCTGGCCGATGCCGATCCCTATGCAAAGGCAGGATTGTTCGAGAGCGTTGATGTAAAGCCCTACAACTGGGTCTTCAACAATCCGGGAGCGTAATTGGCGATGGCGAATTACTGGCTGTACAAATCTGAACCGTTCAAATGGTCCTGGGAGCAGCAGAAAGCCAAGGGCGAAGAGGGTGAGGAGTGGACCGGCGTTCGCAACTATCAGGCGCGCAACAACATGCGCGCCATGAAGATTGGCGACAAGGGCTTCTTCTATCACTCCAATGAGGGGCTGGACGTCGTCGGCATCGTTGAGGTTTGCGAGCTGTCGCGGCCGGATTCCACTGCGGAAGGCGATGCCCGTTGGGACTGCGTGCATATCAAGGCTGTCCGCGACATGCCGAAGTCCGTTTCTCTGAAGGACGTGAAGGCGAACCCTAAGCTTGCCAACATGTCGCTGGTCACCTCGATGCGGCTTTCTGTGCAGCCGGTGACCGAAGAGGAATATTTCGAGGTCTGCCGCATGGGTGGTCTCGACAATCCTCCTCTTTCGCCAGAATGATGCTGAAGGCGTGAAGACCGATCCCGAACGTTTCATCCTCGACAACACCGGCATCATGCGTCCTCCGCATGTGCCGGAACTGCAGCTCCATCTGGCGACAGAGGCCCATGATCTGTGGCTGAAGACGCAAGAGGAGCTGGAGGAGATCGGTTTGCCACCGCCGTTCTGGGCCTTTGCCTGGGCGGGAGGGCAGGGCCTTGCCCGCTTCGTTATCGATCATCCTGAAAGCGTGCGGGGAAAGCGCGTGCTGGATTTCGCAAGCGGCTCGGGCATGGTTGCCATTGCAGCCGCGATGTCCGGAGCCGCAGCGGTGGAGGCCGTCGACATCGATCCCTGGGCGGGAGCGTCGGTGGCTTTGAATGCTGCGCTGAACGGCGTCGATGTTGCGTTTTCGGCGGCCAATCTCATCGGTCAGGACATCGGCGCCGAGGTGCTGCTTGCCGGTGACGTGTTTTATGACCGTTCTTTCGCTGATCTGCTGGTGCCTTGGTTACGGCATCTGGCGACACAGGGCGTTACCGTTCTGGTTGGTGATCCCGGCCGAGCTTATCTTCCGAAAGATCGCCTTGAGGCAATGGCTACCTATCAGGTGCCGGTGACGCGTGCGCTGGAAGACAGCGAAATCAAGAAGACAACCGTCTGGCGGTTTGTCTGAGCTGGGGACAGAGAAAGTTCTCCAACGGATTGAAGCGGGTCGCTCATGGGCGGATCACGCAGACACCATGCTCCCAGGCACAGGCTTCGTTCGCCGTTACGGCATTCACCTTGATGATTTTGGCTCTCGGGGCAGGCTGCAATCCGATCGAAGCGGGTCTGTTTCCAGAGGACAAACCACCGCCAATGGCAAAGTAGTTGCCGTTGCCACGGACTCTCAGCGCGGCAATAGCACCGCTGTAGGTGCCGCCGGGGAGCGTGGAGGGCAGGCCATCGGTTGAAAAGCTGGTCTGCTGCTGCTGGTGCCGATTATTATGGCGATAGCTGAAATTCTCTGCTGACGCGGAAGGCAAAACCGTGAAAATGAGGCTTGCGAATGCAAGGGAGAAGCCGGCGATTCGACGCAGTAACATGATCCTTTTTCTCCGGTTTTTTTAGTTAACAAAATGTAAATTACAGCATTTCTGATTTACGTAAAGGTCAAAAATTTCGGGCTGGTGATCTTGGAAACGCTCGACTTTTTATTTTTGCGACACTTTTTTTGCAAAAAATCGTCCGACCCAATCGATTAAATTCGAATCGACCGTGGAATCTGCTTGTGGTGATGTTCCCATGCGATTAAACGTCGCGGTTGGTGCAATGCACATTCTTTCGTCATGTGCTGTTGCTTGGGGGCGTTCGCAGTTGCGGGCGCACGGGAAAACGCCGCGAGGTTCTGATGGCGAACACGACAAATAATCGGCCTTTGTCGCCGCATCTTCAAGTCTACAAGATGATTCCGACGATGGCCGCATCCATCGTGCACCGTATTACGGGCGGCGCACTGTATTTCGGCACGCTACTCGTCGCCTGGTGGCTGATCGCCATTTCGACCGGCGAGGCTTATTACGCCTGGGTCGACTGGGCGATGGGCACCATCATCGGCAAGCTCATCCTGATCGGTTATACTTGGGCGCTTGTTCATCACCTGCTGGGCGGTTTGCGCCACTTCATGTGGGACCTGGGACACGGTTTCGACAAGCACTTCACGACCAAGCTTGCGAAGGCTTCCTTCGTCGTGTCGATCTGTCTGACCGCGCTGATCTGGGTCATCGCCCTGATCGTGCGCTGAGGAGATATTTTCATGGATATGCGTACACCTCTCGGCAAGGTCCGCGGTCTTGGCTCCGCCAAGGAAGGCACAGAGCATTTCTGGCGTCAGCGCGTCACGGCTGTTGCCAACGTTCCTCTGCTGATCTTTTTCGTGATCTTCCTGATCAAGTATGCTGGCGCTCCCTATGCGGACGTCGCCGCTGCGCTGTCGAACCCGCTTGTTGCGGTGATCATGGGTCTGGTGGTCGTTTCCGGCCTCATCCACATGAAGCTCGGCATGCAGGTGATCATTGAAGACTACATTCACGCCGAGGTCCCGAAGCTCGTTCTTCTGATGCTCAATACGTTTTTCGCGATTCTGGTTGGCGGCCTTTGCGTCTTCGCCATTCTGAAAATCGCATTCGCAGGATAATCCGGTCATGGCATCTCCAAGTTCACCTTCCCAGAATGGCAAGGCCTACACCTATGTCGATCACTCCTATGATGTGATTGTTGTTGGTGCCGGCGGTGCTGGTCTTCGCGCCACGCTCGGCATGGCCGAGCAGGGGTTCCGCACGGCCTGCATCACCAAGGTTTTCCCGACGCGTTCGCATACGGTCGCGGCTCAGGGCGGTATTGCCGCTTCGCTGACCAACATGACGCCCGACTGTTGGCAGTGGCACCTTTACGACACCGTAAAGGGCTCTGACTGGCTCGGCGACGTCGACGCCATGCAGTATCTCGCCATGGAAGCGCCCAAGGCGGTCTATGAGCTCGAGCACTATGGTGTTCCGTTCTCGCGTAACGCGGAAGGCAAGATTTACCAGCGCCCATTCGGCGGCCACATGCAGAACTATGGTGAAGGCCCGCCGGTGCAGCGCACCTGCGCCGCAGCCGACCGTACAGGTCACGCCATCCTGCACACGCTTTACGGCCAGTCGCTGCGCAACAACGCGGAATTCTTTATCGAGTATTTCGCGCTCGACCTCATCATGTCGGATGACGGCAGCCGTTGCACCGGTGTCGTCGCCTGGAACCTTGATGACGGCACGATCCATCGTTTTTCCGCCAAGATGGTCGTTCTGGCCACCGGCGGTTACGGCCGCGCCTATTTCTCGGCGACCTCCGCGCATACCTGCACGGGCGACGGCGGCGGTATGATCGCACGCGCGGGCCTTCCGCTTCAGGACATGGAATTCGTTCAGTTCCACCCAACCGGTATCTACGGCGCAGGCTGCCTGATTACCGAGGGTGCACGCGGTGAAGGCGGTTATCTCGTCAACTCCGAAGGTGAACGCTTCATGGAGCGTTACGCGCCTTCGGCCAAGGATCTTGCCTCGCGTGACGTCGTGTCCCGCTGCATGACCATGGAAATCCGCGAAGGCCGTGGCGTTGGCAAGAACAAGGACCACATCTTCCTGCACCTGGATCACCTCGATCCGGCGATCCTGCACGAGCGCCTTCCGGGTATCTCCGAAAGCGCCAAGATTTTTGCCGGTGTGGATGTGACGCGCGAGCCGATCCCGGTTCTGCCGACGGTTCACTACAACATGGGTGGCATTCCGACCAACTATTGGGGCGAAGTGCTGAACGCTGACAGCAGCAATCCAGAGCGTGTCATTCCCGGCCTGATGGCTGTTGGTGAAGCCGGTTGTGCATCGGTTCACGGTGCTAACCGTCTCGGTTCCAACTCGTTGATCGACCTCGTTGTGTTCGGCCGCGCAGCGGCAATCCGCGCTGCAGAGGTGATTGACCGTGCAGCGCCGGTACCGGCGTTGAACGTTGCAGCCTGTGACAAGATCATGGAGCGCTTCGACAGCCTGCGTTACGCCAATGGCGCAACGCCAACCGCTGTTCTGCGCGATAAGATGCAGCGCGCCATGCAGGACGACGCTGCGGTGTTCCGTACACAGGAATCGCTTGAGAGCGGTTGCCGCCGGCTCTCGGCGATCTGGAAGGAACTGCCGGATGTCAAGGTTACCGACCGCTCGATGGTCTGGAACTCCGATCTGGTCGAAACGCTGGAACTGCATAACCTGATGGCCAACGCCATCACCACGGTTTACGGCGCGGAAGCCCGCAAGGAAAGCCGCGGTTCGCATGCGCGTGAAGACTTCGTGGACGGCCCGTTTGCCGGTCGTGACGACGTCAACTGGCGCAAGCACACGCTCGCTTGGGTCAGCCCGGAAGGCGACGTGAAGCTAGACTACCGCCCTGTTCACACCGAACTGATCGCCGATGGCATCGATCCCAAGAAGATCGCGCCGAAGGCGCGCGTCTACTGATTTGAGAGGAATTGGACATGGTTGAACTTGCTCTCCCCAAAAACTCTCAGATCAACGAAGGCAAAGTCTGGCCGAAGCCGGACGGTGCCAAGAATGTTCGCGAATACCGGGTCTATCGCTGGAATCCGGACGACGGTCAGAATCCGCGCATCGATACCTATTACATCGATGTCGAGGATTGCGGCCCGATGGTTCTCGATGCGCTTCTCTACATCAAAAACAACATCGATCCGACGCTGACGCTGCGCCGTTCCTGCCGCGAAGGCATTTGCGGTTCGTGCGCGATGAACATCGATGGCACGAACACACTCGCCTGCACCAAGGGAATGGATGAGATCAACGGTACCGTAAAGGTCTATCCGCTGCCGCACATGCCGGTTGTGAAGGATCTCGTTCCTGATCTCAGCAACTTCTACGCCCAGCATCGTTCGATCGAACCCTGGCTGAAGACGGTTTCGCCGACGCCTGCCAAGGAATGGAAGCAGAGCCATGAAGATCGTCAGAAGCTGGACGGCCTTTACGAGTGCATTCTCTGCGCTTGCTGCTCGACCTCCTGTCCCAGCTACTGGTGGAACGGCGACCGTTATCTCGGCCCGGCTGTTCTGCTGCAGGCTTATCGTTGGCTGATCGACAGCCGCGACGAGGCAACCGGTGAGCGTCTCGACAACCTCGAAGACCCTTTCCGCCTTTATCGTTGCCACACCATCATGAACTGCGCGCAGGCCTGCCCGAAGGGGCTGAACCCTGCCAAGGCCATCGCAGAAATCAAGAAGATGATGGTCGAGCGTCGCGTTTGACGGCGGTTTCCGGCAATCAGGAATATCAGGGCCGCGGGCAAAACCGCGGCCTTTTTTCGCAACCGAATGATGAGAAATTTCGGTAAAAATCGACTAAAACGGCAATTATCGTTGCCGTCGCTTGCTTACGATAAGGCTTTAGTAATAATTCGGCCTTCTTGTTCGAACATGGTCTTTCCGGAAGCGAGAGAATCGGGAGTTTGATATGCAATTCAGATATATGGTAACAGGTCTCGCCGTTGTGATGAGCCTTGCCGGTTGCCAGCGCACCTCCTACGATTACAACAACAACAGCGGTAACCCTGGTTACACGCCGCCGCTTCAGGCACAGCCCGTTCCATCCGTTCAGTCTGGCGCCCTGCCTCCGCCCGGTGGCGCATCTGGCAGCCAGTTCCCGACGGCTCCGACATCGGCGGCGCCCGGTGGCACCAATGTCGCTTCGGCTGCTCCGCCGCCCGCCGCTCTTGATGTGACCAAGGAATCCATGGTCGGCAACTGGCGCGTTTCAAATGCAGGCGCAAGCTGCGACATGTTCCTAACGCTCACCAACCTCGGTAGCGGTTCGCGTGGTGGCACCCGTGGCTGCGCAGGCGAACTTACGGCAATGGGCTCATGGGAGGTTTCCGGCAAGATGGTCCTCTTCAAGGATCGTTCCGGCAATACCATCGGTCGCGTTTACAAAAGTGCCGATGCACGTTTCGACGGCACGACGAACAGCGGTCAACCGCTCAGCCTTAGCCGATAATCCCTGTCTTGGCGGACGCAGCCTTGCGTCCGCACCGAGGGCGCGTCCTCATGCAGCCATTGCCCGATTACAATCATAGTGTCGTTGAACAGCTCAACGCGCTGACAGCAGCCGGCACCTTGCAGGCGGACGCTGCTCAGCTTGGTGTTGCAGCCCATCTCGATCGCATCCTCACAGATCTCAAAGCCCGCAAGCCTGCCAAGAAAAAAAGTGCTCTTGGCTGGATGTTTGCACGTAAGCCCGGGCCTTCAGCGGCTGTGAAGGGACTTTATGTCTATGGCAGCGTCGGGCGCGGCAAGACAATGCTAATGGACATGTTTTATGAAATGGCACCTGTCGCGGCCAAGCGACGTTGCCACTTCCATGAGTTCATGGCGGACGTACATAACCGGGTGCATGCACATCGGCAGAAGCTGAAAAACGGTGAAACCAAGCAGGCCGACCCAATCCCCCCTGTGGCAGCGCAAATTCTGGCTGAGGCGGAGCTTCTCTGCTTCGATGAATTCACGGTGACGGACATTGCTGACGCGATGATCCTGGCGCGGCTTTTCAGCGAATTGTTCGCCAATGGTTGTACGCTGGTCACGACATCGAATGTCGTGCCTGACAATCTCTACAAGGATGGCCTCAATCGCGGCCTTTTCCTGCCTTTTGTGGATTTGCTCAAAAAACATGTCGAGGTGGTGTCGCTCGACAGTCCTACCGACTACCGAATGGAAAAGCTGGAGAGCCTGCCCGTTTACGTGACGCCGCTTGATGGCGCCGCCGATCAGGCAATGGACATGGCCTGGCGGCATATGACGGCGGGGCATCTGGTTGCACCCACCGAAATCCCCATGAAGGGCCGTTCCATTCTGGTTCCGAAGGCTGCCGGCCGTGTTGCACGTTTTACCTTCTCCGATCTTTGCGAGAAGCCACACGGCGCTTCCGATTTTCTGGCGATCGCCAACCGTTTCGATACCGTGTTCGTCGATCACATTCCGTTGCTCGATGCCGACAAGCGCAATGAGACAAAGCGTTTCATCATCCTGATCGACGCTCTATATGATCACAGTGTGCGGCTTTTTGCGTCTGCGGCGGCTATGCCTGAAAACCTTCTGGGCAAACGCAAGGGCACTGAAGGTTTCGAATTCGATCGCACCGCCTCGCGCCTTTTCGAAATGCGAAGTGCGGACTATCTGGCTCTCCACCACGAAAAACGGCAGAGAGTTTGACATTCTTGTGACGCAATTTCTTACGTTTACGTAAGAAATTATGCATCTAAACGATTGAAAATACTCGCCACAAAAGAATCTGTTGCCAATTCTGGTCAATAGGGCTAATCGGGGTGCGACAATTTTGCCCCCCCACTTCGTGTGGTGAAATTGAATTGAAGCTCGAGAGGAAGCATTCGATGGCTCGCAAAAAGATTGCACTTATTGGTTCTGGCATGATCGGCGGTACGCTGGCACATCTCGCCAGCCTGAAAGAACTGGGCGATATCGTCCTCTTCGATATTGCTGATGGTATCCCGCAGGGTAAGGGTCTGGATATTGCCCAGTCCGGCCCGGTCGAAGGTTTCAATGCAAAGCTCTCGGGCGCTTCCGACTACGCCGCCATCGAAGGCGCTGATGTCTGCATCGTCACCGCAGGCGTTGCCCGCAAGCCGGGCATGAGCCGCGACGATCTTCTCGGCATCAACCTCAAGGTCATGGAGCAGGTCGGCGCCGGCATCAAGAAATATGCCCCGAACGCATTCGTGATCTGCATCACCAATCCGCTCGATGCCATGGTCTGGGCACTTCAGAAGTTCTCCGGCCTGCCGAAGAACAAGGTCGTCGGCATGGCTGGCGTTCTCGACAGCGCGCGCTTCCGTCTTTTCCTCTCGGAAGAGTTCAATGTTTCCGTTCAAGATGTCACCGCCTTCGTGCTCGGCGGCCACGGCGACACGATGGTGCCGCTTGCTCGCTACTCCACCGTTGGCGGCATTCCGCTGACGGACCTCGTCAAGATGGGCTGGGTCACGGCTGAGCGTCTCGAGCAGATCATTCAGCGCACCCGTGACGGCGGCGCCGAAATCGTTGGCCTGCTGAAGACCGGTTCTGCCTATTATGCTCCGGCCGCCTCGGCAATCGAAATGGCTGAGTCCTACCTCAAGGACAAGAAGCGCGTTCTGCCGGCAGCAGCTTACCTTTCCGGCCAGTACGGCGTTGACGACATGTATGTCGGCGTACCCACCATCATCGGTGCCGGTGGCGTCGAGCGCATCATCGAAATCGAACTGAACAAGGACGAGGAAGCTGCTTTCCAGAAGTCCGTCGGTGCCGTTGCAGGTCTTTGCGAAGCCTGCGTCAACATCGCTCCGTCGCTGAAGTAATAGCCGAAGCGGCTCAAACAGGGATTATTCCATGAATATTCACGAATATCAGGCCAAGGCTCTCCTCAAGGGCTACGGTGCGCCGGTTGCTGAAGGCGTTGCCATTCTCAAGGTCGAAGAAGCCGAAGCTGCTGCAAAGCAGCTTCCTGGCCCGCTCTACGTGGTCAAGAGCCAGATCCATGCTGGCGGCCGCGGCAAGGGCAAGTTCAAGGAACTCGGCCCGGACGCCAAGGGCGGCGTTCGCCTGGCAAAGTCCATCGAGGAAGTTGTTTCTCACGCCAAGGACATGCTCGGCAACACGCTGGTTACCGCGCAGACCGGCGACGCCGGCAAGCAGGTCAACCGTCTCTACATCGAAGACGGCGCTGACATCGCTCGCGAACTCTATTGCTCGCTGCTGGTAGACCGCTCTGTTGGTCGCGTTGCTTTCGTTGTTTCGACCGAAGGTGGCATGGACATCGAAGCCGTTGCTCACGACACGCCCGAGAAGATCCACACCATCGCGATCGACCCGGAAGCTGGCGTAACCGAGGCTGATGTCGCCGCCATCAGCAAGGCTCTCGAGCTTTCCGGCGTTGCTGCTGAAGATGCGAAGTCGCTCTTCCCGATCCTCTACAAGGCGTTCAACGAGAAGGACATGGCTCTTCTCGAAATCAACCCGCTGATCGTCATGGAAAATGGCCATCTGCGTGTTCTCGATGCCAAGGTTTCCTTCGACGGCAACGCCCTTTTCCGTCACGACGACGTGAAGGCGCTGCGCGACGAAACCGAAGAAGACGCCAAGGAAATCGAAGCCTCCAAGTGGGACCTTGCTTACGTGGCGCTCGACGGCAACATCGGCTGCATGGTCAACGGCGCCGGTCTAGCCATGGCGACGATGGATATCATCAAGCTGTACGGTAAAGAGCCTGCAAACTTCTGCGACGTCGGCGGTGGCGCTGGCAAGGAGAAGGTCGCGGCTGCCTTCAAGATCATCACGGCTGACCCGAAGGTCGAGGGCATCCTCGTCAACATTTTCGGCGGTATCATGAAGTGCGACGTTATTGCCGAGGGCGTTATCGCCGCGGTGAAGGAAGTGGGCCTCAAGGTTCCGCTCGTTGTACGCCTCGAAGGCACCAATGTGGAACTCGGCAAGAAGATCCTGAACGAATCCGGTCTCGCTATCACGGCAGCCGACGATCTGGACGATGCGGCCAAGAAGATCGTTGCCGCGGTGAACGGCTAATTTTGAAGGATCTGAATTAATGTCTATTCTCGTCAATAAAGACACGAAGATCCTTGTTCAGGGTCTGACCGGCAAGACCGGCACCTTCCACACCGAGCAGGCGCTTGCTTATTACGGCACGCAGATGGTCGGTGGTATCCACCCTTCCAAGGGCGGCACCAACTGGACTGGCTCCAAGGGCGAAACGCTGCCGATCTTCGCAAGCGTTGCCGAAGGCAAGGAAAAGACCGGTGCAGACGCGTCCGTGATCTACGTTCCGCCGGCAGGTGCCGCTGACGCGATCATCGAGGCGATCGATGCGGAAATCCCGTTCATCACCTGCATCACCGAAGGTATTCCGGTTGCGGACATGGTCCGCGTCAAGGCTCGCCTCGACCGTTCGAAGTCCCGTCTTCTCGGCCCGAACTGCCCAGGTATCATGACGCCGGAAGAGTGCAAGATCGGCATCATGCCGGGCTCCATCTTCCGCAAGGGTTCTGTCGGTATCGTTTCGCGCTCCGGCACGCTGACCTACGAAGCTGTGTTCCAGACCTCGAACGAAGGCCTTGGTCAGACGACGGCCGTCGGTATCGGTGGCGACCCGGTCAAGGGCACCGAGTTCATCGACGTGCTGGAAATGTTCCTGGCTGACGAAGCAACCACTTCGATCATCATGATCGGCGAAATCGGCGGTGCGGCTGAAGAAGATGCGGCACAGTTCCTCATCGACGAAGCCAAGAAGGGCCGCAAGAAGCCGATGGCCGGCTTCATCGCGGGCCGTACTGCTCCGAAGGGCCGTACCATGGGTCACGCTGGTGCAGTTGTTTCCGGCGGTAAGGGTGACGCAGAGTCCAAGATCGCTGCCATGGAAGCAGCAGGCATCAAGGTTTCGCCCTCGCCGGCGCGCCTTGGCAAGACACTGGTTGAAGTCCTCAAGGGCTAAGACCACATGAGACCGCATCGGGTGGTCCCGCGCTTCATGCGATGAGACTACCCGATGATTTGCACGAAATGACTGGCCGCTTCGGCGGCGACATACCAAACAATTAAAGCGGCAGGCCGGCTAACGGCCCTAACGGCATCGAGGAGGCGGACGGCGCGTCCGCAAAACACAATGGCAAGGCAAGAAGCGAACGAGCAGTTTCAGATCACGTCGTTTCTGGACGGCGCGAATGCGGCCTATATCGAGCAGCTCTATGCCCGGTACGAAGAGGACCCCTCTTCCGTGTCGCCGGAGTGGCAGAGCTTTTTCAAGGGATTGGCCGAAAACCCTGACGACGTGAAGAAGGCCGCCAAGGGCGCGTCCTGGAAGCGTTCGAACTGGCCCATTCCGGCCAATGGCGATCTGGTTTCCGCTCTGGACGGCAACTGGGCCACGGTCGAAAAGGCTGTCGAGAAAAAGGTTCAGGCGAAGGCTGAGGCCAAGAGCGCCGAGACCGGCAAGCCGGTCAGCGAAGCGGAAGTGCTTCAGGCGACGCGCGACAGTGTTCGCGCCATCATGATGATCCGCGCTTATCGTATGCGTGGCCATCTGCATGCCAAGCTCGATCCGCTTGGTCTTGCTGCACCCGTCGAAGACTATAACGAGTTGTCTCCGAAGTCCTATGGCTTCGAGGAGAGCGACTACGACCGCAAGATTTTCATCGATAACGTGCTCGGTCTGGAATACGCCAGCGTTCGCGAGATGATCGATATTCTCGAGCGCACCTACTGCTCCACCATCGGTGTCGAGTTCATGCACATGTCCAGCCCGGAAGAAAAAGGCTGGATTCAGGAACGTATCGAAGGTCCGGATAAAGGCGTTGCTTTCACAGCCGAAGGCAAGAAGGCCATCCTTTCCAAGCTGATCGAAGCTGAAGGCTACGAGCAGTTCCTGGACGTTCGTTTCAAGGGTACCAAGCGCTTCGGCCTCGATGGCGGTGAATCGCTGATCCCCGCGCTCGAGCAGATCATCAAGCGTGGCGGCCAGGACGGTCTCGAAGAGGTTGTTCTCGGCATGGCCCACCGTGGCCGTCTGAACGTTCTGACCAACGTTATGGGCAAGCCGCACCGCGCCGTGTTCCACGAGTTCAAGGGTGGTTCGTTCAAGCCTGATGATGTCGAAGGTTCTGGCGACGTCAAGTACCACCTCGGCGCTTCCTCCGACCGCGAGTTCGATGGCAACAAGGTTCACCTGTCGCTGACAGCAAATCCGTCGCACCTCGAAATCGTCAACCCGGTTGTCATGGGCAAGGCCCGTGCCAAGCAGGACCAGCTTGCCAAGGTCTGGGACGGCGACATCATTCCGTTGTCCGAGCGCGCCAAGGTTCTGCCGTTGCTGCTGCACGGCGATGCTGCTTTCGCAGGTCAGGGTGTCGTTGCTGAAATCCTCGGCCTGTCCGGCCTGCGTGGTCACCGCGTTGCCGGCACCATGCACTTCATCATCAACAACCAGATCGGCTTTACGACGAATCCGGGCTTCTCGCGCTCGTCGCCTTATCCGTCCGACGTTGCCAAGATGATCGAAGCGCCGATCTTCCACGTCAACGGTGACGATCCGGAAGCCGTTGTCTATGCGGCCAAGGTTGCTACCGAATATCGCATGAAGTTCCACAAGCCTGTTGTGGTCGACATGTTCTGCTACCGGCGCTTTGGCCACAACGAAGGCGACGAGCCGGCGTTCACGCAGCCGAAAATGTACAAGGTCATCCGCGCTCACAAGACCGTCTCGACACTGTATGCTGAGCGCCTGATCGCCGAAGGCCTCCTGACCGAAGGCGAATTCGAGAAGATGAAGGCCGACTGGCGCGCGCATCTCGAGCAGGAATTCGAAGCCGGCCAGAGCTACAAGCCGAACAAGGCCGACTGGCTGGACGGTCAGTGGTCCGGTCTGCGTGCTGCCGACAATGCCGATGAGCAGCGTCGCGGCAAGACCGGCGCTCCGATGAAGCAGCTCAAGGAAATCGGCCGCAAGCTGTCGACCATTCCGGACGGCTTCAAGGCGCACCGCACCATCCAGCGTTTCATGGAAAACCGTGCGCAGATGGTTGAGACCGGCGAAGGTCTCGATTGGGCCATGGCGGAAGCACTGGCCTTCGGTTCGCTCGTCGTCGATGGTCACAAAATCCGTCTGTCCGGTCAGGATTGCGAACGCGGTACCTTCTCGCAGCGTCACTCGGTTCTCTACGATCAGGAGACAGAAGAGCGTTACATTCCGCTTGCAAACCTCGCGCCGACGCAGGCCCGTTACGAAGTCATCAACTCGATGCTTTCGGAAGAAGCCGTTCTCGGTTTCGAATACGGCTACTCGCTGGCTCGCCCGAATGCACTGACGCTTTGGGAAGCCCAGTTCGGTGACTTCGCCAACGGTGCACAGGTCGTGTTCGACCAGTTCATCTCGTCTGGTGAACGCAAGTGGCTCCGCATGTCCGGTCTCGTCTGCCTTCTGCCGCACGGCTATGAAGGTCAGGGTCCGGAACACTCCTCGGCTCGTCTGGAACGCTGGTTGCAGATGTGCGCCGAAGACAACATGCAGGTCGCAAACGTTACGACGCCGGCGAACTACTTCCACATCCTGCGCCGTCAGATGAAGCGCGACTTCCGCAAGCCGCTGATCCTGATGACGCCGAAGTCGCTGCTGCGTCACAAGCGCGCCACGTCTTCGCTGGCCGAGCTTGCCGGTGAGTCCTCCTTCCATCGCCTGCTTTGGGACGATGCGGAAGTCATCAAGGACGGTCCGATCAAGCTGCAGAAGGACTCGAAGATCCGTCGCGTCGTCATGTGCACGGGCAAGGTCTACTACGATCTGCTGGAAGAGCGCGAAAAGCGCGGCATCGACGATGTGTACCTGCTTCGTATCGAGCAGCTTTATCCGTTCCCGGCCAAGGCGCTCATCAACGAGCTGAGCCGCTTCCGCAATGCGGAGATGGTATGGTGCCAGGAAGAGCCGAAGAACATGGGCGCGTGGTCGTTCATCGACCCGTATCTCGAATGGGTTCTGGCTCATATCGACGCCAAGTATCAGAAGGTCCGCTACACGGGCCGTCCGGCTGCCGCCTCTCCGGCGACGGGCCTTATGTCCAAGCATCTGGCGCAGCTTGCTGCGTTCCTGGAAGACGCGCTGGGAGAGTGAAAACTCTCCCGCATCGCCCCTCGTTGAAAAAGACACCTGAATAACGGAACTAGATCATGGCCACTGAAATCCGCGTACCAACCCTCGGCGAATCCGTTAGCGAAGCGACCGTCGGCACCTGGTTCAAGAAGATCGGCGACACCGTAAAGGCCGATGAGCCTCTGGTGGAGCTGGAAACCGACAAGGTTACCGTTGAAGTCCCGTCGCCCGTTTCCGGCGTATTGACGGAAATCGTTGCCCAGAACGGTGAGACCGTCGGTCTCGACGCTCTGCTCGGTCAGATCGCCGAAGGCGCTGCTGGCACTGCGACTGCAACTCCTGCCGCTGCGCCCGCACCGGCTGCCGCACCTGCACCGGCTGCTGCTGCCGCTGCTGCACCTGTTGCCAGCTCCATGCCGCCAGCACCTGCTGCCGGCAAGCTGCTTGCTGAAAACAACCTCTCTGCTGACCAGGTTGATGGTTCCGGCAAGCGTGGCCAGGTTCTCAAGGGTGACGTTCTGGCCGCTGTCGCCAAGGGCGTTTCCGCACCAGCCGCCGCACCGGTTCCGGCAGCTCCTCGTCCGGTTTCTGCCGAGCAGGATGCTGTTCGTGAAGAGCGCGTGAAGATGACGCGTCTGCGTCAGACGATCGCGAAGCGCCTCAAGGACGCCCAGAACACGGCTGCAATGCTGACCACCTACAACGAGGTGGACATGTCTGCGGTGATGGATCTGCGTAACCGCTACAAGGACGTGTTCGAAAAGAAGCATGGCGTAAAGCTCGGCTTCATGGGCTTCTTCACCAAGGCTGTCACGCACGCCCTGAAGGAACTCCCAGCCGTTAACGCTGAAATCGACGGCACCGACATCATCTACAAGAACTATTGTCACGTTGGCATGGCTGTCGGCACGGACAAGGGTCTTGTTGTTCCGGTTATCCGTGACGCCGACCAGCTTTCCATCGCTGGCGTTGAGAAGGAACTCGGCCGTCTCGCCAAGGCAGCACGTGACGGCTCGCTTGGTATGGCCGACATGCAGGGCGGCACCTTCACCATCACCAACGGTGGTGTCTACGGTTCGCTGATGTCTTCGCCGATCCTCAATGCACCGCAGTCGGGCATCCTCGGCATGCACAAGATCCAGGAGCGTCCGGTCGCCATTGGCGGTCAGGTCGTCATCCGTCCGATGATGTATCTTGCGCTCTCCTACGATCACCGTATCGTTGACGGCAAGGAAGCCGTAACCTTCCTCGTTCGCGTCAAGGAAAGCCTGGAAGATCCGGAGCGTCTGGTTCTCGATCTCTAAGAAGCACACCGAGCGGGGGCTGCGGTAACGTTGCCCCCGTTTTCATGGTTGGTGGAGAATAGTCCGTGCATCAGTATCTGATCGAACTTGCGTCCCTGATGGCCATTTTCTCCTTCGCCATCGTTTCTCCCGGTGCAGACCTTGCGATGGTCATGCGTCAGGCGATGGTGCATGGACGTCGGCAGGCAATCATCACCAGCTTTGGTGTCGGAACGTCGCTGATGTTCCATGTCACCTATACGATCCTCGGACTTGGTCTGATCATTTCCCAGTCGATCTATCTCTTCAATATCGTCAAGTGGCTCGGTGTCGCCTATCTCATTTATATCGGGATCAAGGCGCTGCGGGCCGGCAAGACCGAAATGCCTGCTGCAGAGGATGAGATCAGCGGCTCTGCCAGAAAAAGCGAGCAGACGGCTTTGAAAGCCTTCACGCTGGGCTTTGCCGCGAATGCGCTGAACCCGAAGCCGGTTTTCTTCTTTCTGTCGATTTTCTCGACGGTGGTTCATGCCCATACCCCTGTTGCCATCAAGTTTGGCTATGGGTTGGTGATGGCCAGTTGCCTGATCGCCTGGTTTGTTGGCGTCAGCCTCTTCATGACCACGCCGCGCATGCGCGCGGCATTTGCCCGCGCCAGCCAGTGGATCGATCGTACCAGCGGCGTGGTGTTCATCGCTCTCGGTATAAAACTCGCAACGGAAAAAGCGGCCTGATTTTCAGGTCAAACGAAGTTGGGCAGCGCACACTGTCTGTCCGCAATCAATCAGGAACACGAATATGGCATACGATGTAGTTGTAATCGGTACAGGCCCCGGCGGTTATGTCTGCGCGGTCAAGGCAGCCCAGCTTGGTCTGAAGGTGGCTGTTGTTGAAAAGCGCGCGACCTATGGCGGTACCTGCCTCAATGTCGGCTGCATTCCCTCCAAGGCTCTTCTGCACGCTTCCGAAACCTTCGCGCACGTTGCTCATGGCGTCGATTCGCTCGGTATCGAAGTCGCTGCACCGAAGCTCAACCTCGACAAGATGATGGCGCACAAGGACGGCGTGGTGAAAGCCAACGTCGATGGCGTCTCGTTCCTGTTCAAGAAGAACAAGATCGACGCTTTCCAGGGCACCGGCAAGGTCGTTTCCGCCGGCAAGGTCTCCGTCACCAACGACAAGGGCGAGACCCAGGAAATCGAAGCGAAAAACATCGTCATCGCGACCGGTTCCGATGTTGCCGGCATTCCTGGCGTTCAGGTCGAAATCGACGAGAAGGTCATCGTTTCCTCGACCGGCGCAATTGCACTCTCGAAGGTTCCTGAAAAGCTGATCGTCGTTGGCGGCGGTGTCATCGGCCTCGAACTGGGTTCGGTCTGGGGTCGTCTTGGTGCCAAGGTTACGGTCGTTGAATATCTCGACAACATCCTCGGCGGCATGGATGGTGAAGTTTCCAAGCAGGCGCAGCGCCTGTTTGCCAAGCAGGGTATCGACTTCAAGCTCGGTGCCAAGGTAACGGCCGTCGAGAAGGGTGCGAGCGGCGCGAAAGTGGTGTTCGAGCCGGTCAAGGGCGGTGCGGCTGAAACGCTGGAAGCCGATGTGGTACTGATTTCCACCGGCCGCAAGCCCTACACCGAAGGTCTCGGCCTCGCGGAAGCGGGTGTTGCTCTTGATAGCCGCGGTCGCGTCGAAATCGACGGTCATTTCAAGACCAACGTTCCCGGCATCTACGCTATCGGTGATGTTGTGAAAGGCCCGATGCTGGCACACAAGGCCGAAGACGAAGGCGTCGCGCTGGCGGAAATTCTCGCTGGCCAGCATGGTCACGTCAATTACGACGTCATTCCGGGCGTCGTCTATACACAGCCGGAAGTCGCCTCCGTTGGTAAGACCGAAGAGGAACTGAAGGCTGCAGGCGTTGCCTACAAGGTCGGCAAGTTCCCGTTCACGGCCAATGGCCGTGCCCGCGCTATGCAGGTTACGGACGGCTTCGTGAAGATCCTTGCCGACAAGGAAACCGACCGCGTTCTCGGTGGTCATATCGTCGGCTTCGGCGCAGGTGAAATGATCCACGAAATTGCTGTTCTGATGGAATTCGGTGGCTCTTCGGAAGATCTCGGCCGCACCTGCCACGCACATCCGACGATGTCGGAAGCGGTCAAGGAAGCGGCTCTCGCAACCTTCTTCAAGCCGATCCACATGTAATCGGCAGAATTAAATTTTAGTCATTCGGATAACCCCGGCTTGCCATGCAGGCCGGGGTTTTTCATATTTGCACTGAAAGCGTGTCTAACCTTTTGATAAAAGGCAATAAAATGGCATCTTCCAGTCAAGTTTCCTTTTCCAGGCCACAGCGCGTCCTTCATTGGGCGATGGCACTCCTGATCTTCTTCAATCTTTTGTTTCCGGATGGCATGGAGCATGCCTACCGACTGATGAGGCGAGGGGAGGCGTTGACGTCCGATCAGATCTCCTCCGCCAATATCCACGCCTATGTCGGCTTTGCCATTCTGGGGCTCGCACTTCTCAGGCTCTGTCTTCGTTTCTTGCAGGGTGTTCCTCCGCATCCGAAAAATGAGCCGCGCCTGTTACAGATTGCCGCGTCCATCGCGCATTTCACCTTCTATGCGCTGTTTTTCATCCTGCCTCTGTCCGGCATCGCTGCCTATTACTTCGGAGTGCAGGCGGCTGGGCAATTGCATTCCGGTCCGTTCAAGGTGCTGATGTGGGTGTTGATCGTCGCGCATATTGCCGCAGCCTTCGTCCACCAGTTCTATTGGAAGACGGATGTGGTGAAGCGCATGACACATGGGTAAGCGACGGTTTGTCACCTTGGCACCGCACTGCCTAACGTGAAATCTACCCTCTGAAGTGCCTAGCCGAAAAATAGAAACAAACTTTCGGCCGCGTAGGCGCTCTCGTATCGAGGGGTGCTCATATGCGTGACGTCGAGACAATTCTTGCAAAAGCCGACTGGTGGGATCGTTTCAGTGGGGAGCTGATTTCGGCGGATGCCGACTCCTTGCAAGTCAGCCAGATGCTGTTGGAACATCCGCCAGGCTGGATTAGCGGCTTGATGTCGCTTCGAAACCGGATCGTCGCTATTGCGGGCTTGAAAACGGTCGCGTTTGTGGCTGGTGCATCGGCAGGTGGTTTTCCTGTTGTGTCATCGACACCGCAACGTACCGTCCTTGGTTTCGATGACCGTCACCTGAATTTCCGCATCGTTGTCGACATCAGAGAAGGAGCGGATCGAAGGTATCTCGATGTAACAACGCTCGTTCGGCGTAACAATCTGTTGGGACGCCTCTATTTACTGGCGGTTGGGCCTTTTCATCGTCGCATCGTACCGGCGACGATGCGGCCGATATGTGTGAATGTCAGGCCTGTCATTCGGGAAGACGGCAAATCTACTCGACGCGCGTGACCTTGAAGCCCTGGGCACGCAGCAGTTCGATTACGCCTTCTGAACCGGGAAGGTGCAGCGCTCCAACAGCCATGAAAACATTGCCCTTTTCAAGTTCGGGGGCTGCGCGCTCTGCCATGACGTGATTGCGGTCGGTGATGATCCGCTGTTCGAAGGCGGCGTATCCCTGCTCACTTGTTCCTGCGGTCTTCGTGTCGAGGCTTTTGAGCATCGGCATTGTCATGCCAATGTCGCCACTGACGTAGAGATCTGTCATGGTTGCCATGACGTCGTCCATCCGGTCACCCAGTTCCAGCGTCTCGATCAGCGACTGCAGGTGAAACTCCATGGGAAGTTCCGACATTGCCGTCAGTTGCTCGACCATCGTTTCGAGGCCAATAAGGCGTTTGCCATTCTTCAGAGCATCCTCGGCCAGCTTCTTGTCCAGGAAGGAAGCGCCAGCAGCCTTGCGCGTAAACTCGCAGGCAGGAAGGGCAACGAAGCCCGACAGCATCCATGGTTTCATGCGCGAAACGGCATTCAGCGGAATGCCGCGGTCTTTCAGTCCCTTCTCAAGCCGGGCAGCATTTTCAGGGGAAAGGATGTCGGTGATGGACTTGCCATCCAGAAACATGGTGAGTTCGGGTTTGCTCAGCAGCGACACCGCGACTTTCTGCTCGTCGACGATTTCGTCAGACTCGACGATCACAGCGCCAGCTTTTTCAAAAGCTTCTTTCGCGCCGTTTGGCATGTCCAGAACCCGTGGGTCGGTCACATGCATCGTCCCCAGAAGGTAGGATGGCTCAGCCCCTGACTTTTCAATCCGCCAGAACGTGCCTTTGCCGTTCGGAATGGCCGCGGCTTCCTGCTCGATCGCCTGGTATCGTTGCGGATCGTTCTTCTGCATGGCGACAAGAATATCGGCGCCGCCACAGCTTGTTTCCTGTGGGGCCGCCGCCGCTTCACCAAGTGAAAGCAGGGTCATCAGAAGGATTGCAAGGGCAGTCACATGCAGCAAGGCGAGCAGCCAGAGGACGGCATCTCCCGCTTTTCCCATGAGGGCCAGTGTCAGGTTTTGGGGTTTGTTCAGACTATGCATGGGCGTTATCCGGTTCTGGATCGCTTATAGACCGGCGGCTTGGATGCCTGGTTAATGCTTATGGTTAAGCATGTCTTAATTCAGGCGCGCGGGTGAGCGCTATCGTAGATCTCCAGCAGTCTCGCCGTGTCGACGCCGGTATAGACTTGCGTGGTCGACAGGCTGGCATGACCCAGCAGCTCCTGAATTGTGCGAAGATCGCCGCCACCGCCCAAAAGATGGGTGGCGAAGGAATGGCGCAGTGCATGCGGGGTGGCATTTTCCGGCAGCCCGAACGCTGCCCTGAGTTTCTGCATTTCCCGCTGGATAATGGCAGGCTGCAATTTGCCGCCACGGGCGCCAAGGAAAAGCGGCTCATTGGCTGGGAGATGATGAGGGCAGAGCTTTTTGTAGCTTTCAACGGCCTCAAGTACGATCGGGAGAAGCGGGACGATACGTGTCTTGTTGCCTTTGCCGGTTATGCGCAGGCTACGCGCTTGCGTCGTGAGATCGTCGGGCGTCAGGTCGAGAGCCTCAGAGATGCGAAGCCCGCAGCCATATAGCAACGCCAGCACGGCTGCGTTGCGCGCGGCAATCCACGGTTCGTCCGACAGCTGCGCTTGCGCGGTGGTGATT
Organism: Agrobacterium tumefaciens; assembly: GCA_025559845.1. Taxonomy (NCBI): domain Bacteria; kingdom Pseudomonadati; phylum Pseudomonadota; class Alphaproteobacteria; order Hyphomicrobiales; family Rhizobiaceae; genus Agrobacterium; species Agrobacterium tumefaciens. The sequence goes on along the minus strand of CP048469.1, from coordinate 2,798,545 downwards.
TTAAGCGCCTGTCGATCAGTCAGTGGTTTGGGCAGGGATTTGGGCTGTTTAGGCGCGCGCATGGCGGTCGCGCCAGCCGCATTCACCAGGCCCTTTTTTTGCAGATGCCGAAGGAAGGATCGCAATCCCGCAAGATGGCGGCCGAGAGAGCGGGCGCCGGCACCTTCCTTTCGACGGCTTGCCAGGAAACCGCGAAGATCTGCAGGACGAAGATCGGCAATATCGGCGACCCGCGTCGGTCTGCCGACATAGCCCGTCATGAATATCAAAAACTGGCGGGTATCGCGCTCATAGGCCTCGACCGTGTTGTCCGACAGACGCCGTTCGCCGGCGATGGCGGCCAACCAGATCTCGCGCTCCTTTAGCAAGGTGGTGTCGGCGAAGGTGAGAATTTCGTTCACGGCGATCTCCATTTCCGTGACCCAATCTAGCCGTTTATGGTCAGCATTTGGTTAAGGCGTGGACTTCGCGGCTCACGCCTATTACATCCGGGCGGTTTCCTTTTTCACTCGACCGGGGCATGGTCGCCACATCATGGCAAAAGATTCGTCCGATCTGTTTGGCGCATTGTTCGATCCGCCGTCGCTGGTGCGTTCAGTGCCTGTTTTGGTGCCGATGCCTGCGCCAGGTCCCTATAGCTACTCCGTACCGGAGGATATGGTGGTGGAGCCCGGCTCCGTCGTGCAGGTGCCGCTTGGTCCGAGACAGGTCATTGGTGTCGTGTGGGATGATGGTGATGCCAGCAAGGTTGACCCAAAAAAGCTGCGTCCGATTACCAAGACATTCGATTGCCCCGCCCTGAAGCCGGAGATGCGTCGCTTTATCGATTGGGTTTCCGCCTATACGCTTTCACCGCCCGGTCTCGTTGCGCGCATGGCACTTCGTGCTCCGGCCGCGTTTGATCCGGAGCCGATGATCGAAGGATTGCGTCTGACTGAAGGTCGACCGGAACGACTGACGCCGGCGCGTGAGCGGGTCATGGAGTTGGCGGCGGAAGGACATGGCTGGACGAAAAGCGGTCTCGCACACGCTGCTGGCGTGTCCACCAGTGTTGTGGATGGTCTCGTCAAGCAGGGGGTGTTTGAAACGATCTTTTTGCCGGCTCCTCCTGTTGTGGCCGAACCTGACCCAGACTATGTCGAGCCGCGTCTGGAAGGCCCGCAGAAGCAAGCTGCGTCCGAAATTCTAGAAGACGTCAAAAAGGGCGCGTTTGCCGTCTCGCTGATCGATGGCGTGACGGGCTCCGGCAAGACGGAGGTCTATTTCGAGGCGGTTGCCGAGACGCTGAGGCAAGGCAAGCAGGTTCTTATTCTCCTGCCGGAAATCGCCCTGACGGCGGCGTTTCTGGATCGTTTTCACGATCGCTTCGGTTCACGACCGGCGGAATGGCATTCTGATCTTTCGCCCCGCATGCGTGAAAAGGTCTGGCGGCAGGCTGTCACCGGTGAAGTGAAGGTTGTTGCGGGTGCACGGTCGGCGTTATTTCTGCCGTTTGACAATCTCGGTCTCATCATTGTCGATGAGGAGCACGACCCGGCTTACAAGCAGGAGGATCGGGTTTTTTACAATGCGCGTGACATGGCCGTTGTCCGGGCGCGGATCGCCGATTTTCCTGTGGTTCTGGTATCCGCCACGCCGTCGGTGGAAAGCCAGGTCAACGGGAGTTCGGGCCGTTACAACACAATCCATTTGCATACCCGTTTCGGCGATGCCGCCATGCCGGATCTGCACCTTGTGGATATGCGCAGGCATCCTCCAGAAAGGGGTGGTTTCCTTTCGCCGGTTCTGTTGCGCGGAATTGGCAAAACCATTGAAAAGGGTGAGCAGGCTCTGCTTTTCCTGAACAGGCGCGGATATGCTCCGCTGACGCTTTGTCGTGTCTGCGGGCACCGCTTCCAGTGCCCGCAATGCTCAAGCTGGCTCGTCGAGCACCGCTTTCGCAATCAGTTACAGTGCCACCAATGCGGCCATAACGAACCAACACCCGACCATTGCCCTGAATGTGGGACCTTCGATCATCTGGTCGCTTGCGGCCCGGGCGTGGAGCGCATTGCCGAGGAGGTGGAGAAACATTTTCCCGAGGCCCGCACCATTGTCCTGTCCTCCGACCTTATGGGCGTCAAGAGGTTGCGGCTGGAGCTGGAGGCGATCGTCAAGGGCGAAGCGGATATCGTCATTGGAACCCAGCTTGTCGCCAAGGGGCATAACTTCCCGCTGATGACGCTCGTGGGTATCGTTGACGCCGATCTCGGACTTGCCAACGGAGATCCCCGTGCTGCGGAGCGGACGTTCCAGTTGCTTTCTCAGGTGACAGGCCGAGCCGGCCGAACCGGTTTGAAGAGTCATGGCCTCCTGCAGACCTATCAACCGCAGCATCCGGTGATGCAGGCGATTGTTTCCGGGGATGCCTCGGCATTTTACGAACGCGAGATCGTCGAGAGGGAAAAGGCGATGTTGCCGCCATTCGGGCGTCTGGCCTCCGTCATCATATCGGCCGATAGTCGCGCGGAGGCCGAAACGCATGCGCGTGGACTGCGCGCCGCCGCACCACAAGCGACAGGCATTATGCTTCTCGGTCCAGCAGAAGCACCGTTGGCGCTGATCCGTGGACGATACCGTTTCCGACTATTGGTGCATGGCCGTCGTAACTCCGACATGCAATCTTTCTTGCGCACCTTGCTGACGAATGGTCCGAAGGAGCGCGGCAGCATTCATGTCCAGCTCGATATCGATCCGCAAAGTTTCCTTTGAACTTTCGTACCGGAACCGTTTTCCTGCGGTCGTGACCATGCCATAAGGCAACGGGGCACAGGTGATTTGGGGAGCAAGATGGAGTTTTATTTTCCGACGGAATTCGGCGAGCAACTGGCATTTGGCGCGGCTGCGCTTTCGGTGCTGATCGGCCTCGTCTTCATGTTTGCTCCAGGCGTCACGCTCCGCGTGTTCGGTCTTCAGTCCGCAAGTGAGCGCAAGGACGGTTATATGCTGGTCCGCTCCTCACTCGCCGGATTTTACCTTGGTCTGGGCGCGGCTGCATTGCTGCTCGCACAGCCTATGGTCTATCTCGCATTTGGCGCGGCCTTCACACTTGCTGTCTTCGGCGGCATCCTGTCGATCCTCTCCGACGGAGGCGCAACAGTGCGGAATTTCATACTTCTGGTTGTGCATCTTTTGCTGTCTGCGCTCTCGCTGGGCTATGTATTCGGGCTGGTTTGAAGCGGGCAGTTTGGCATTTCTGCCGCAACAGACGCGCATCCGCGCCGAAATCCGAAAATTTAAGCGCTTTCCCCCTTGTTCAAACCGCGCTTTCCGTTATTACGCGTGTTGCGAGTCCCGGCATCCTATGCTAGACGGACCGCGAAATTGGGAAAAGACAGGGGGGAATTCCAGTCTTTTTCGGGGAAATTGAAACGATTTCAAGAATTTGATGCGGAGGAACCCCTTCGTTGATGATCTTGGACGATTAGCAGGGAAAAAGTGCCCGTGGCAGATACCTCCCATGGAACATCCGGTGTAGCGGAAAGGTATGCGTCGTCGCTTTTCGAGCTTGCTTTGGAAGCGGGTGCGGTTGATGCGGTCGGGTCCGATCTCGACAAGTTCGGCGCGCTTCTCGACGGAAGTGACGATTTGAAGCGTCTGGTTGCGAGCCCGGTATTTTCTGCCGAGGATCAGCTCAAGGCGATTTCGGCGATCTGCGAAAAGGCTGGCATTGCCGGTCTTGCGGTCAATTTCCTCAAGGTTGTTGCGAACAACCGCCGCCTGTTCGCTGTTCCGGGCATGATCCGGTCTTACCGCGCCATTGCTGCCGCTCATCGCGGCGAAATCACCGCCGAAGTGACTTCGGCCCATGCGCTCGATGAAGCGCAGGAAACTGAACTGAAAGCGGCGCTGAAGAGCGTAACCGGCAAGGATGTGGCGGTCTCCGTCACTGTCGATCCGTCGATCCTTGGTGGCCTGATCGTTAAGGTCGGTTCGCGTCAGATTGATACGTCTCTTCGCACCAAACTTTCCACCCTTAAGCTTGCACTGAAAGAGGTTGGCTGATGGATATCCGCGCCGCGGAAATTTCCGCAATTCTGAAAGATCAAATCAAAAATTTCGGCAACGAGGCGGAAGTCTCCGAAGTCGGTCAGGTGCTGTCCGTTGGTGACGGTATTGCTCGCGTTTACGGCCTCGACAATGTTCAGGCCGGTGAAATGGTCGAGTTCCCTGGCGGTATCCGCGGCATGGCGCTCAACCTCGAGAGCGACAACGTTGGTGTGGTTATCTTCGGTTCCGACCGTGACATCAAGGAAGGCGACACCGTAAAGCGCACCGGCGCTATCGTTGACGTTCCAGTTGGTCCGGAGCTGCTCGGTCGCGTTGTTGACGCGCTTGGCAACCCGATCGACGGCAAGGGCCCGATCAATGCGACCCGTCGTGCTCGCGTTGACGTCAAGGCGCCTGGCATTATTCCGCGTAAGTCGGTTCATGAGCCTATGTCGACCGGTCTCAAGGCTATCGACGCCCTGATCCCTGTTGGTCGTGGCCAGCGCGAGCTCGTCATCGGCGACCGTCAGACCGGTAAGACCGCGATCATTCTCGACACGATCCTGAACCAGAAGGCCATTCACGACAACGGTCCTGATGGCGACAAGCTGTACTGCGTGTACGTTGCTATCGGTCAGAAGCGTTCGACCGTCGCTCAGTTCGTGAAGGTTCTGGAAGAGCGTGGCGCTCTGCAGTACTCGATCATCGTTGCCGCAACGGCTTCCGATCCTGCTCCGATGCAGTATCTTGCTCCGTTCGCTGGCTGCACCATGGGCGAATACTTCCGTGACAACGGTCAGCACGCTCTGATCGGTTACGACGACCTTTCCAAGCAGGCTGTCGCTTACCGCCAGATGTCGCTTCTTCTGCGTCGTCCTCCGGGCCGCGAAGCTTATCCGGGCGACGTTTTCTATCTTCACTCCCGCCTTCTCGAGCGCGCTGCAAAGCTCTCCGACGAAAAGGGTGCAGGTTCGCTGACGGCTCTGCCGGTTATCGAAACTCAGGGTAACGACGTTTCGGCGTTCATTCCGACCAACGTGATCTCGATCACCGACGGCCAGATCTTCCTTGAAACCGACCTGTTCTATCAGGGCATTCGTCCGGCTGTTAACGTCGGTCTGTCGGTTTCGCGCGTTGGTTCTGCCGCTCAGATCAAGGCCATGAAGCAGGTTGCCGGCTCGATCAAGGGTGAACTCGCCCAGTATCGTGAAATGGCAGCGTTCGCACAGTTCGGTTCGGACCTCGACGCTTCCACGCAGCGCCTCCTCAACCGCGGTGCACGCCTGACGGAACTTCTCAAGCAGCCACAGTTCTCTCCGCTCAAGACGGAAGAACAGGTTGCGGTGATTTTCGCTGGTGTGAACGGTTATCTCGACAAGATCCCGGTCGCTCAGATCGGCAAGTTCGAGCAGGGTCTGCTCTCCTACCTCCGTTCTGAAGGCAAGGCGATCCTCGACACCATCCGCACGGAAAAGGCTATCAGCGACGACACCAAGGGCAAGCTCAAGGGCGCTCTGGACAACTTCGCGAAGTCTTTCTCGTAATTGAGCTCTTGACTGGGACGGATAACGGATGCCTTCACTAAAGGATCTGAAAAACCGCATTGCCTCCGTAAAGGCGACGCAGAAGATTACCAAGGCGATGAAAATGGTCGCCGCGGCGAAGCTTCGGCGCGCCCAGGAAGCTGCGGAGGCCGCCCGGCCTTATTCTCAGCGCATGAGCGCCGTGCTTGCCAACATCGCCCAGGCGGTTGAGGCAGACGTTGCTCCGGCGCTGATGACCGGTACCGGCAAGGACGACGTGCATCTGCTCGTCGTCTGCACGGCTGAACGTGGCCTTTGCGGTGGTTTCAACTCGCAGATTTCCCGTTTTGCTCGCGATCACGCTCGCAAGCTGGTTTCCGAAGGCAAGACGGTCAAGATCGTCACGGTCGGCAAGAAGGGCTACGACAGCCTTCGTCGCGAATTTGCATCGAACATCATCGAGCGCATTGAGTTGCGCGATGTGAAGAGAGTCGGTTTCGAGAACGCCGATCAGATCGCCAAGAAGGTCATCTCCCTGTTTAACGCAGGTGAGTTTGACGTCTGCACGCTGATCTACTCGGAGTTCAAGTCCGTTATCAGCCAGGTTCCGACCGGCCTTCAGCTCATCCCGGCAGCAACGCCGGTTGTTGAAGAAGACCAGTCGGCGGCGAACGCGGTCTACGAATACGAGCCGGATGCGGCTTCCATTCTCGAAGATCTTATTCCGCGCAACATCTCGGTTCAGGTTTTCCGTGCTCTGCTCGAAAACGTTGCCGGTGAAATGGGCGCCAAGATGAGCGCGATGGACAATGCAACGCGCAATGCCGGTGAGATGATCAACAAGCTGACGCTTTCCTATAACCGTCAGCGCCAGGCTCAGATCACCAAGGAACTCATTGAAATCATTTCGGGCGCGGAAGCGCTCTGAGGTAAGGAAAGAGGGTAAGGATAATGGCTAAGGCAGCTACCCCCAAGAAAACCGCAGCGGTCAACGGCGCGGGCAAGGTTACCCAGGTTATCGGCGCTGTTGTCGACGTGGCGTTCGAAGGCGAACTGCCTCCGATCCTGAACGCGCTCGAGCTGGACAACAACGGCAACCGCCTGGTTCTCGAAGTCGCACAGCACCTCGGTGAGAACGTTGTTCGCACCATCGCTATGGACTCCACCGAAGGTCTCGTTCGCGGCCAGTCCGTAACGAACACCGGCGCTCCGATCTCGGTTCCTGTTGGTGACCAGACGCTCGGCCGCATCATGAACGTCATCGGCGAGCCTGTTGACGAAGCTGGTCCGCTCGACACGACGAACCTGCGCGCCATCCACCAGGAAGCTCCTGCTTATGTTGAGCAGTCCACGGAAGGCCAGATTCTCGTAACCGGCATCAAGGTCGTTGACCTTCTCGCTCCTTACGCAAAGGGCGGTAAGATCGGCCTGTTCGGCGGCGCCGGCGTTGGCAAGACCGTTCTCATCATGGAACTCATCAACAACGTCGCTAAGGCGCACGGCGGTTACTCGGTATTCGCCGGTGTTGGTGAGCGTACGCGTGAAGGTAACGACCTTTACCACGAAATGATCGAATCCGGCGTTAACAAGCACGGCGGTGGAGAAGGCTCCAAGGCTGCGCTGGTTTACGGCCAGATGAACGAACCGCCGGGTGCGCGTGCTCGTGTTGCTCTGACCGGTCTGACGATCGCTGAAGATTTCCGCGACAAGGGCCAGGACGTTCTGTTCTTCGTGGACAACATCTTCCGCTTCACACAGGCTGGTTCGGAAGTGTCGGCTCTTCTCGGCCGTATTCCTTCCGCTGTGGGTTATCAGCCGACGCTGGCAACCGACATGGGCCAGATGCAGGAACGCATCACGACGACGACCAAGGGCTCGATTACCTCGGTTCAGGCCATTTACGTTCCGGCCGACGATTTGACCGACCCGGCACCAGCAACATCGTTCGCCCACCTGGACGCAACGACCGTTCTGTCGCGTTCGATCGCAGAAAAGGGTATCTACCCGGCTGTTGACCCGCTCGACTCCACCTCGCGCATGCTTGACCCAATGATCGTTGGTGAAGAGCACTACGAAGTTGCTCGTAAGGTTCAGTCGACCCTGCAGCGCTACAAGTCGCTTCAGGACATCATCGCCATCCTCGGCATGGACGAACTGTCGGAAGAAGACAAGCTGACCGTTGCTCGCGCCCGTAAGATCGAGCGCTTCCTGTCGCAGCCGTTCTTCGTTGCTGAAGTCTTCACCGGTTCTCCAGGCAAGCTGGTTGCTCTCGAAGACACCATCAAGGGCTTCAAGGGTCTCGTCAACGGCGAGTACGACCATCTGCCGGAAGCTGCCTTCTACATGGTTGGTTCGATGGAAGAAGCCATCGAAAAGGCCAAGAAGCTGGCTGAAGCTGCTTGATACTGAAATACGAGGCGCGCGGTTCTTCTGTGCGCCTCCGTATGCTTTATGCGAAACATATGGGTCGCGTGATTTGCATACGATGACATTTGACCGTCCGCGTAATTGAAAAGAAGTGAATAGCCATGGCTGACAGTTTCAAGTTTGAACTGGTTTCCCCGGAACGTCTGCTCGTTTCCGAGACGGTTACGGAAGTCGTCATTCCGGCTACGCTCGGTGAGATGACCGTGATGGCCAACCACGCACCGACGATGACCACGATCAAGCCGGGTATCGTGAGCGTAACGTTTGCCTCCGGTGAGAAGCACAAATACGTCGTATTCGGTGGCTTCGCCGACATTCTGCCGACGGGCTGCACGCTTCTGGCGGAATCGGCTGTTTCCGCAGACGATATTTCGCCTGATACGCTGCAGAAGCGCATCGACGCTGCGAAGGCCGAGATCGATGAAGGCAATCACCACCACGATCATCTGACGAAGCTTGAAAAGCATCTTTACGAGCTGACGAACCTGCATGAGGTTCTCGTCGCCGCTTGAAAGAACCGGGCGGGTTCCAAGGAATGACTGCCCACAAAAAATTTCAAACAAAAAAGCGGTCCTAGTGGCCGCTTTTTTGTTTCTGATACCTAGGTATGGTCGAACAGGCGCTTGACGCGCGTTATCGTCGCAGCAATGTCGTTTGTCTGTAGCCAAGCGCACGGTGGCGTTGCTGCGGACTGAAGTTCCGGGCGAGCGTCTGGCCCGTCTCAGAGAGAAATGAGCCCATAGAATGTCTGCGGAAGCGAGCTATCGACGTGTTCTAAGAACCGCATCCAAAGGCGGGTCTGTCGATACCGGTCATCGATCGGTACCGGAGGAAAGGGCTGTGGCTTTTTCCTATGGCGGTTCAACCCATGCGGTGATGATGGCGAGCCCCGCCGATCTTCAGGACTTTGCTGTCGGATTCAGCCTGACGGAAGGAATCATATCGCGACGCGACGAGATCGAAACCATTGAGGTCGTTGATGCCGGCCAGGGTTTCGATGTGCAGATCGGACTTCAAGACGAGAAGGCCGATGTTCTCAGGGCACGTCGTCGACATATGGCAGGCCCGGTAGGTTGTGGTCTCTGCGGCATTGAATCCATCGAACAGGCGGTTCGGCCCATTCCCGATGTCGGCGCTGTGGGCCTGAAGCTGCCAGGTCGTGAACTGGTCGAAGCGATCAAGACGTTGAATGATGAACAGCCCTTGCATCAACAGACCCGCGCGGTTCACGGTGCGGGCTTCTATGTGCCAGGCAAGGGACTGGTTGCTGTTCGAGAGGATGTCGGGCGTCACAATGCCTTGGATAAGCTGGTCGGCGCTGCGATCAATGCCGGCTATTCTGGGGCTACAGGCGTTGTCGTTGTTACCAGTCGTCTGTCAGTCGAAATGGTTCAGAAGGCGGCGATCTTCGGAAGCTCGATGCTGGTCGCAATTTCTGCTCCAACGGCGCTGGCCATCGAAACGGCTGAGACGGCAGGTATGACGCTGGTGGCTATCGTTCGCGGTGAAGACTTTGAAGTCTTCACCCGCGCCGACAGGCTCATTCTATCCGCTTAAGTCGCTCCGCTTTCAGAACTCCGTCCAATCGGCGGCGACATTGGCATATGTGCCAGTCGCTGCAAATCTCGGCTGAGGGGAAAGCCTAGCAACTGGAGCTGGCGCTTTCCTGATGTCTGCCGACTGCATGACGCGGATTTGCTGTTCCTGTGCGATCTTAAACTGGGCAAGGAGCTGGTGCAGATCGGCAGCTTCCTTGGCAAGTCCGTGGCTTGCTGCCGTGGTTTCTTCCACCATAGCAGCATTTTTCTGTGTCGCCTGATCCATGACGTTTACCGCCTGGTTGATTTCGGCGAGACCGTTGGCCTGTTCTCTCGAAGCTTCGACGATCGCGGCGACATTGGTGTCGATCTCCGTCATTTGTGAGAGGATGTCTCGCAGGGCGCTGCCCGTTTTGCCCACCAGATCCACGCCATTTGCAACCTGTTCGCGGGACTTGTTGATCAGCGACTTGATCTCCTTGGCGGCGAGGGCCGAGCGCTGGGCAAGTTCACGCACCTCCTGCGCCACGACGGCAAAGCCCTTGCCGGCCTCGCCTGCACGTGCCGCCTCAACACCTGCATTTAACGCAAGAAGGTTGGTCTGGAAGGCGATGTCATCGATGACGCCAATGATGTTGGTAATTTCACCCGATGAGCGAGAGATTTCATCCATCGCCGAAATGGCTTGCTGAACGATCTTGCCGGAGCTGTCGGCGTTGTCTCGGGTGTCAGAGACAAGCTTTCCTGCGTCGCCAGCGCGTCGGCTGGCGTCCGCCACTGTCGTGGTGATTTCCTCGAGAGCAGCAGCGGTCTCTTCCAAAGATGCGGCTTGCTGTTCGGTTCGTTGCGCGAGCTGGTCGGCGGCCATCCGTATCTCGCTTGAACCGGATGCGATGGTCGAGGCGTTGTGGGCAACCGTCTGCATTGTCGTCTGCAGCTTGGCCACGACTTCGTTAAAGTCTTTTCGCAACTGCTCCATGCTCGGCACGAATGTCTGTTCAAGCCTTTGCAACAGGTCGCCGTCGGCGAGATCTCGGAGCGCGCCTGCAAGTACAGTGATTGCGCTCATACGCGGCGTTACGTCAGTCGCAAACTTGACCACCTTCGCGACTTTTCCGGCGTCATCCAGAACGGGATTGTAAGCGGCCTGAATCCAGATTTCCTTGCCATTTTTTCCATATCGTACGAACTCGTCGGAGATGAATTCTCCTGCTGCCAGACGCTGCCAGAAGTCGGCATAGGCAGGGGAGGCAGCATAGGCCGGGTCGCAGAACATGCGGTGGTGCTTGCCCTGTATTTCTTTCAGATCGTAATTGACCGCGTTGGAGAAGTTCGGATTTGCCGTGATGATGGTGCCGTCGGGCAAAAATTCGATCGTCGCCTGCGAACGCGAAAGCGCTTCAAGCTTTCCGGCATCTTCAACGGCTTTGATTTTCTTTGCGGTAATGTCTGTCGCGATCTTCACGACCTTGTACGGTTTGCCGGAGCGAAAGACCGGGTTGTAAGATGCCTCGATCCAGATTACCGAGCCGGTTTTGGTGATGCGGCGGTAGTCATTCGCCTGGAACTCGCCCCGCGCGAGCGAAGCCCAGAATTCCTGATATTCATGAGACGCGGCCAGTTCCTTATCGCAGAAGATGCGGTGATGCTTGCCGACGATTTCCGAAAGCTCGTAACCGAGCGCCTGACAAAAATTGCGGTTTGCCGTCAGAATATTGCCTTTGAGGTCAAACTCGATGACAGCCTGCGATTTCGATATTGCATCAAGAACGTTTTTGTTGTCTGCACTTTTCCCAAGCCCCAGCATTGGACGTCCCCCAGATTTGGCCACACGGTACAGTCTGTCGCTCTGCGGACCGCTGTAGAGTGTTGAAAAAGATGAATTCCCTCTTCGTCTCGAGCAAATGAAGTAACGTTGTTCGTATCGTTTTGTGTGACTTCGTTTGGCTCTTCAATATTAGAAATAAATAATATTAAAATGTTCTTATTTGATTTGAGGGAAATAAAAATAAAAGCCACCGAGCGGGGCCGCCGGTGGCTTTATTGTTCAGGAAACGCAGGCTCTGTTCTTCTCAGATATCAAGATCGGCACCGAGCTACGCTTGCTTTGAAAACTACTTTGATATGACTTTGTTTCGGATCAGGCCGCGAGGTCTTCCGCTTCCGTTCCCTTGAACATTTTTGCCAGGTTGAGGAAGCAGATCATGCCATGCTCGTTAGCGATGATGCCCTCGGAATATGACTTGTCGAACGAGGCGGAAATCTCCGGAACCGGCTGAACCTGGTTGGCAGGAATGGTCAGTATGTCGGAAACGCGGTCAACGAGCATGCCGATGACCATGTTGTGCACTTCTGCGACAACAATGGCGCTACGCTCGTTTGCGACGGTGCTTTTCATGCCCAGCTTGTGTGCGAGATCAATGATCGGGATAACGGAACCGCGCAGGTTCATGACGCCGATAACGTCTTTAGGAGCGTGTGGGATCGGGGTCGACGGCGCCCAGCCACGAATTTCGCGGATCGTCGTTGTCTTGACGCAAAATTCCTGATCGTGCAGGCGGAATGCGATGATTTCCAGCGTCTCGCCGCCAAAGTTGGTGGAGTTAATCATTGCCATCAGAATTCTTCCCAATTTTCGCTGAGGAGGCCAGAGCAAGTGCACCGACACTTGCATATGCGGAGTTTGGCGTTCTGCCTGGTGCCTGAACGGCCGGGAGGAGACTTCCGGCTTCATAAGGGAGATTCGTAACACAAGATCGTTTCGCAAACCTAAATGCGAAGGGTCTCAATACTCCTTCTCGTAGAATATGCCGGCCGCCCCTTCACCGTCGCCACCGGCTTCACCACGCAGCTTGACGCCCTTGCCGACGTCAAGGTTGATGATCGCCTTGGCGCCGGAATCGCCGCTCTGCTGCAGCTCGAGATAGGTTCGTTCGTTGAGGTATTTCCCGGCCGAAACACGTGCTTGTCCCTCCGAGTCAGTCGAGATGTCGAGATCGTCCACGCCGAGATTGCTTCGCAGCTTGTCGAAGAGGGACGTGGAGCGACCACCGGCCAATTGTCCTGCGGCATCCGCCAGTCGGGCAATCTGCAAGGCAGACAGTTTCGACATGGATTGTCCGAAGATCAACTGCGCCATCACTTCATCCTGCGGCAGAACCGGTGAGGACGAGAAAACGAATGCCGGATCATTGGCATTGCCCGTCACAGCGACCGTGACCGTTGTCGATCCAACGGACGATTGCGCTTCCATATCCAGGACAGGCACCAGACCGCCGCCAAACGTGATGTTGCCGGTATTGAAGTCCAGGCGGCGGGTGAGAATTTCCAGTCGTCCACGGCGCATTTCGAAACCGCCGGAAATAACCGGCACCGCAGCCGTACCGCGAATGGTCAGATTGCCGGTCAGTTCTGCGTCGATACCGCGGCCACGGACAAAAATACCACTCGGCGCGTTGACTTGCAGGTCGAGGTTGATAGTCGAGGAACTGCCACTGCCGCCCTGGTCTGCACCAAGTGCCTTGTTTTGGGCACGGACCTGAGGGGGAGCGTTCTTGTGCTTCACATCGATTTCGGTCAGTGATGCCGGAAGCCGTTCGGGAATGGTGATCGCACTTCTGTCCAGAGTGAGATTGCCGCCAAGAACCAGGCCGCTGAGCAATGGCCCCTTGAGCGTCACTGTGCCGCTGACAACGGTTGTGACCAATGTCCCATCATTATAACCGGCGCGGTTGAGCGTGATTGTCAGATCGGCAGGGAAGCCTCCCGTTATGCCAACCGAACCGGCGCCTGAAATCGTACCGCCGCCGGCCAGTTTGCCCGTCAGGCGCGAAATGACGGCGCGATCGCGGTCGAAGGTGATAGTGGCACCGACATCGTTCAACGTCAGGTTCCGGCGCACGTCGATCACACGGGTGCCATCGGTCGTGACGGAACCGGTTATCACGGGTGATGTCGCGCTTCCGCTGATCTTCACGTCGATTGCGGCCGTTCCACTGACATCGAGACCCTGTGCGGCAGTCTGTGCGGCAAGGGCAGCAAACGGCAAATTGCCGGAGAAGGCCATGGAAATCGGTCGGTTGCCGGAGATGCCGAGCGAACCGCCACCGGAAAGTGCCATGCCGCCCTGGCCGGTCACATTGGTGTCGATCTGCAGGTTGCCACCGGCAAAACGGCCGTTGGCCTTGATACCAAGCGGTGCGAGACCCGCTGCCCTGGTCTGGGATACTGCAGCATCCGCCCAGTTTAAGTCATATGTCACTGCCGGATCGGATGCGGCGCCCTTGGCCGTAACAGTGCCGGAAATATTACCGGCGGCATCCAGCCCGGCGGCAAAAGCATTGGCCAGGCTGGCAGGCAGCGCGCGGATATCAACATTCAGATCGAGAGCGGAGCCTGCGGTTCCGTTGACTTCAATGCGCCCCTGACCGGTGACGATTGCAAGGTCTGAAATTCGCGCCGTGCCTTGCTGGATGGCGATGCTGGTCGGCTTTTCGAGACGAACCGGAATACCCTTTGGCGCTGCAGAGAACTCATCGATCCGGACCGTCATCGGAGAGCCGCCGGTTTCGGCGCTACCTTTCGCGACAATGGGGGCATTGTCATAGCGACCGTTGAGATTGAATTCGGTGCTCGTTCCCGTGTGAGCGACGGTTGCGGTCAGCCCGGAGATCGCGGCCGCACCGGCATTGATGCTGTCTGCCTTCACCGTCCCATTGATTGCCAACGCCTGCAGGTCATCGATGGTTACATCGGCAGCGAGCTTGGAAATCGTGGTCGTGCCCTGCCTGATGGTCCCGCCATTGGCCTTGATCGTTGCGGCGATCTTTCCATTGTCGTTGCTGAGAACGATGTTGCCCGCAACGTCACCCGCGGCTTGTTGTGCGGCCAGAGCCGCGAGCAGGGAAAGGTCCGGGAAATCGAACGACAGGTTGCCTTCTGGAAGAAACTGAGGCGAAAACTGCAACTGCCCCTTCAGAATGTTCTTCCCGACCGCGACATTCAGTTCCGGTATCGCCGTTCCCGTTTCCGTCTGCACGACGTTTGCATCGACATTGATCGCCTGTTTATCGAGACTGCCGCTTGCCGTCAGCTTTGCCTGGGGGGCTGAAGCGTCTGCCTTGCCGCTCGCGTTGAGTTTCAGTGCTTCAAGTTTACGCCCAGCGAGAACAGCACTCTCCGAACTGATGCCGATATTGAAGTCGGGTGCAGACAACGCACCGCTGGCATCGATCGTGAAGTCGGCTGTTCCTGTCGCTTGTGGTGTCAGCTTCTGAAGTTGCGGCAACCGTCCGGTGAGGTTTGCTCTGATCGAGCCATTTTCCAGACTGACATCGCCAGCCGCTTCCAGCGTGCCGGATTTCAGGTCGAGATTGCGAACGCTCGTGCTTCCGCCGATGACAAGATCGATATCGCCCTGCAGCGCGATCGTGGTGTCGAATTTGGAGGCTAGTGCTTCAGGAAGCGTTGCCGGCAGTGCAAAAAGTCGAACCGCAGACGACAGCCTTTTGCCGGAAAGATCGAATGCTCCATTGATCGTCCCACCGACGCTGGCGCTTTCCAATGTCGCGCCATCGAAACCGATTGCCGTTTCGCTGACCTTCAAAGGTGCCTTGATTGTCACGGGCGCCCGCACGACCCGATCAATGTCCGGGCTTGTGAACGACGATTGAGCGACGGTAAGCACGGTTTCGACGGTACCACTGCGATCCGTGAGATTGAGGTCCTTGCTGGTTGCCGTCAGCTTGACAGCATCCAGCTTTCCCTGTGGCAGAGACAGGCTGCGTATCGACGCGGATGCGTTGAGGCTTGCTGCGTCGGCATTGCCACGCAAGGAAAGATCAATCCCGTCAATCAGAGCCTGGAGTTCGCCATTTTCAATCGGCCAGCGAAAATCGACCGGTCCAGCCATGCCGATGAGATTGGCGTTGAGATCGTTCTGACCATTAGGGTCAATGTTGCCCGATGCCGTCAAAAGCAGGGCACGTGTTTCCAGTGTGCTGTTGCCAACCTCTATCCGGCCCTGCGGGAAGATTGTTGTCGTTGCGTCGAGCTTTGTTTCGCCTGCAAAGAGCTGACGGAAATCAGGGGGGAGCAGCAAGTCGGGCTGTCCGCCACCGGTGATTTCGATGCGGCGCGCACCATCCGCAGCCAATACGTGGTGGCCGGAAAGATTAAGAACGCGATTGCCAGCGACATTGCCGTTCAGTGTGCCGGTCCAGTCGGAAAGCGGACCTTCGCCATTGAGATCGATTGACACCGCAGGTGCATCTGGAAGCGATAGCAGCGTTGCCAGCAGGCCACCCTGGGGTTCCCTCAGTTCCGCCTTGAGTTTGAGAACATTCTCGTTCGGCAGGAAGGCGATGTCGGCGTTGACTTCGGCATCCTGCAAATCTTGTCGGTTTGCTGCGAGAGAAAGCCTGATGTCATCAGTTGCGGCTTTCAAGCTGCCTTCGGCGCGAAGGTCGAAAGAACGCCCAAGCAATGGTTCTGCAAGGCTGATATCCGGGAAATTGAAATTATCGACGCCGATTTCGATTGGCAGTGAGAAACCGCTGGGGCTTGTTTCTGCCTTCTCTGCCGCAGGAAGCGGTTTGCGATCCACCTCGATCGAGCGCGCCGAAACCATGTCAGCATGAAATGTGCCGGCAAGCAAGGACAGCGGCGACCAGTCTACGGCAATGTCATCAACGCGCGCGTAAGCACCTTGACGGTCGGAAAGGGTGACGTTGTCCAGCCGCAGACGTCCGGTCAGCAGGCCGCGCGGCGGCGAGATTTCAATCGTTTGGTCCGGTGACGAAACGAGTGAAGAAACCTGGTCTGCAGCAATTCTCGCGCCGATCGGTGTAAAGCCGACGAACAGAACGGCAAGCAATAGCAGTACAACACCGCATAAAACGATGTATCCCAGCCACTTCAACAATCGAATCAACATCGTCATAAAAGGTAATCTACACTCAGTTTTAAGGTCGTTCGACCGCGATGCCTAAAAAGACTGGCCAATGCCGGCGTAAATACCGAAACTGTTGCCGTCTTCATATTTCTTAAGCGGCATGGCGACGTCGAGACGCAGAGGTCCAAAGGGGGTCGCATAACGCAGGCCGATACCGGCACCTGCGCGAATATCAGAGAAATCCGGCGCCATGTCAGGAGAGACAACGCCCGCATCGATGAACGGCACGATGCCGATCGTCTCGGTCAGCTTGATACGAGCTTCCACCGAACTGACGATGTAGGATCTGCCGCCCGTTGCATCGCCTGCATCATTGTAGGGCGATATCTCCTGATAGCTGTAACCGCGAACCGATCCGCCACCGCCTGCGTAGAAGCGACGGGTGGTGGGAATATCCTGCAGCTCGCTGCCGCCTACCAGAACGCCGCCGGAAAGTTTTCCAGCCATGACCAGGCGGTCTTCGGCGCCAAATCCCTTGTAACCCGTCAGAGATCCTTCGAAGGACGAGAAGAAGGTGCCGTTCAGCGCCTCATAGCTTGGTTTGGCTGCAATCGAGGCGCGGAAGCCCTCTGTCGGATTGAGCTTGTCGTCACGGGTATCCCGGACGAATTCAAGGGGGATGGATGTCGTCAGATACTGGTTTTTACCAAAGGCATCTTCGGTATCCGTCCATTGCACCTCGAGGCCGGCGGATGCCGTATCCGTATCGTTCAGTTCGTAACTGAAACCGGCCGCACCGGTAATGGACCGTGCCTCATATGTATCCGGATGCTCGGTCTTGGCGATCAGGCTGGTCTTGAAGGTGGTACGGGGATTGAACATGCCCGGCTTGGTGAAGGTAATGCCGGCCGAATAGTCCATGCCTTCGACGCTGGAGGCTTCACCCAGGCGCGAAACAGCGCCTTCGATACGAAGCGATTCTGCCTTGCCGAAAAGGTTTCGATGTCCCCAATAACCCTGCAGGCCAATACCTTCAGTGGTGGAGTATTGCGCACCAACGCCGAAATAGCGGTGCTTGCCTTCCGAGACCTCGATGGTCAACGGGATGGACCCGTCGCGGGCAAGGGTTCCCGCTTCCTTGATTGTCAGGCTGGAAAATACGCCAAGCTGCCGCAGTCGGTCCGAGGCCTTGCGCAGCTTCTCAGGTGAATAGGGTTCGCCGCCATTGAGGCGCGAATAGCGGCGAATGAAATCGCCATCAACCGTCTTTTCACCTTTGACGGCAACCTCACCAAGCGGTGCAATCGGCCCGCCTTCGGCTCCCATGGTAATGTCGACCGTGTTGGTTGCGTGGTTTGCGACCGCTTCGCGTTTCGTCAGTTTCGCCAGTGGGCGACCTTCAGCCTTGAGATCGTCGATCAGCTTGTTGCCAGCGCGAATGATTGCGAGCGAACCGGCATCGCCGCCGGTCGTCAGGCCGTAATCCTCAAGATTGCGTCCGGTCACGTCACCTTCGAGTCTGACAGCGCCGAGTGTGAACACCGGGCCGGGTGTAACCGTGATGACCACAGGAACCGGTGCAGAATGATCGAATACAGGGTTTGGCGGCAGCGCATCGACATTCGTGCCGGCAACCGTGACGGTCACGATGCCACCGTAACGGGCGTTTTCGTAAAGTGCTGCGATCAAACGGTCGCGATCATCGCGGGCCTTGATCAGCAAGCCGAGATCGCCCGAAGCAGGCTTGTCCTTGTCTGCAAGAAGGAGAGAGCTGTTCTCAAGGCTGCTGCGGAGGCTCTTGTCCGCATCCGGCGCGTTCAAGGTGACGGAATAGCTGACGGGATTGGTGACTTCGACTTCCGGCTCGTCCGATCCCCACAGCCGAATCCCGAACAGTTTGAAAGCATAGGCATCACGGATGAGGGCTGGGTACGCAGCTAGCGCGACAGCAACCGCCAAAGCGGTGCCGACTTTCCGATACGCAATACTTGTCTTCGGGGCAGTTCGTGTTTTTCGCATAAGCTGCTTTATGGTTGAGCATTTATTTTCGCTCCAACCCGTTTCCTCTCCGTTAACGTTGCAATTTAATCATAAATGAACCGCTTTGAGGACTCTCGGACTCCAATTTACCGCCTTAAAAACAAAAAGCCCCGGAGAACCGGGGCTTCTGTGCAACGCTATTGCGTCTTGTAATTAGCGGCAACGAGCCGTGTAACGCTGACCGTACTGGTCGCGATAGTAGCAATAACCTGGTTCAGAAGCGTTACCGATAAGGGCGCCACCTACGCCACCGATCGCTGCACCGACTGCTGCGCCACGGACGTTACCCGTTACAGCGCCACCGATGACCGCACCGGAAACGGCGCCGATCGAAGCTCCCTTTTCGGTCTGGGTGCAGCTTGCAAGCGACAGGCCGACCAGCGCAAATATGATTGCCTTTTTCATGAAACTCTCTCCAACGTTACAATGAGCTCTGTGGCTCGGTAGGCGTCCCATATTTATCTCTGCGGCGACTGCAATTTCCGACCGCCACAAATAACTATCAATTCGATTCGCTTTAGGGAAGCCTTGTCTGTGCCGGCATTCCTTTACGCGTAAATTGATTGCGTTCGATAGAACGGGCTTTGTCACCAAAGGTTCCAAATCTCGCGCTTTTTTGATGTGGATCAAGTTTGCACTTCCCATCTGGGCGTATAAGAGCTTTATTGGAATGGTTCAAAACAACGGCGTATTGACGCAGGCGTGGCTAAACTTGCTGAACGGGGTTGACGGTTCCGGTCACGAGGCAGAGAACACAGCGATCAATTCTGGAGCATGGAATGGATTTCGAGGCATTTTTCACGGCGGAACTGCAAAGTTTGCACTCTGAAGGCCGCTATCGTGTTTTCGCGGATATCGAGCGTCATCAGGGTAATTTTCCCCGTGCGACACGTTATAACGCCAATGGCGAACGTCAGGATGTGACCGTCTGGTGCTCCAACGACTACCTCGGTATGGGTCAGCACCCCAAAGTTGTCGAAGCGATGAAAGCGGCGATCGACCACTGTGGCGCGGGTGCGGGAGGCACCCGGAATATTTCTGGCACCAACCACTACCATGTTCTTCTCGAGCGCGAACTGGCCGATCTGCACGGCAAGGAATCGGCGCTGATCTTTACTTCGGGTTACGTCTCCAACTGGGCCACACTCGGAACTCTCGGTCAAAAAATTCCTGGCCTCATCATCTTTTCCGACGCGCTGAACCATGCCTCGATGATCGAAGGCATTCGTTATGGCCGTTGCGAGCGTGTGATCTGGAAGCATAACGACCTCGAAGACCTTGAGGCAAAGCTCAAGGCTGCCGATCCGGCTGCGCCGAAGCTGATTGCTTTTGAGTCCGTCTATTCGATGGATGGCGATATTGCGCCGATCAAAGAGATTTGTGACCTCGCCGACCGGTATGGCGCAATGACCTATCTGGACGAAGTCCATGCGGTTGGCATGTATGGTCCGCGTGGTGGTGGCATTGCTGAGCGCGAAGGCATTATGGATCGTTTGACGATCATCGAGGGTACGCTCGGAAAGGCATTCGGTGTCATGGGCGGCTATATTGCCGGCTCGGCCGCAGTGTGTGATTTTATCCGTTCTTTCGCGTCGGGTTTCATTTTTACAACGGCGTTGCCGCCGTCGCTCGCAGCCGGTGCGGTCGCTTCGATACAGCATCTGAAGGCAAGCCCGTTTGAACGTGCCCGCCATCAGGAGAGGGTTCGCAAGCTGCGTGGACTTCTCGACGCGCGCGGCATCCCGCACATGGACAATCCCAGCCACATCGTACCGGTGATGGTCGGGGATGCGGCAAAGTGCAAATGGATTTCGGACATTCTGCTCGACAGCCACGGCGTTTATGTTCAGCCGATCAACTATCCGACCGTACCGCGCAAGACCGAGCGCCTGCGTATCACGCCGACGCCGCTGCACAGCGATGCCGATATCGAGCATCTTGTCGGTGCGCTGCATCAGCTTTGGTCGCACTGTGCGCTGGCGCGTGCCGTGGCCTGAGACGCGATAAAGAGAAAAGACGAAAATGGCCGCTTCAAGCGGCCTTTTCTTTGGCGGAAATCAGTTCCTGCGCATGACGGCGCGCTTCGGCATCTGCCGCAAAAACGTCTTCCGTTGTTGAGGCAGAGCGGCCGTCATTCATGCGGTCCATGACACGTTCAACGATCTCAGCCATATCGAGAAAGCCGATATTGCCATCGACGAAAGCGTGAAAGGCGGTTTCTTCAGCCGCATTCAGCACAGCGCCCTGCAGTCCACCGCGTTCGAGCGCGGTACGGGCCAGCCGAAGTGCGGGGAAGCGTTCTTCATCGGGCGCTTCGAAATCGAGGCGCGCAAGCCGTGAAAAATCCAGCCGTTCGACATTGAGCTGACCTCGTGCCGGATAGGTCAGGGCGTAGCCAATCGCGGTTCGCATATCCGGCGACCCAAGCTGCGCGATGTAGGAGCCATCGGAATAACCGACCATCGAATGAATGATGGACTGTTGGTGGACGATGACTTCCACCTGGTCGGGTCTGAGATCGAAGAGGTATTTCGCCTCGATCATTTCCAGCCCCTTGTTGAACATCGAGGCACTGCCGATGGAAACCTTCAGCCCCATCGACCAGTTGGGATGAGCGCGGGCGATGTCCGCAGTGACGCCCGCCATCTGTTCTCGCGTCCAGGTACGGAATGGTCCGCCTGATGCGGTCAGGACGATCCGTTCGACAGCCTGTTTATGATCGCCGGTCAGGCACTGGAAAATGGCACTGTGCTCACTGTCCACGGGAATGAGTTTGCCGCCCCCTTGCTTGACGGTACGCAGAAAAACGTCGCCAGCCGAAACGAGGCATTCCTTGTTTGCCAGGGCAATATCGGCGCCGCGTCGCGCCGCCGTGAGCGTCGGAGCAAGACCGGGCGTTCCGGCAATGGCCGCCATGACCCAGCCAGCGTCCATTGACGCGGCTTCCTCAAGGCCCGTTTTGCCGGCAGCGACCACGATATCCGTGCCTGCGAGGGCGGATTTGAGGTCCTCGTACCTGTCTTCGTCTGCCGTGACAGCGAGTTTGGCGCCGAATTCGCGTGCCTGTTCTGCCAGAAGTGCGATGTTGCCAGCACCTGTCAGTGCCATGATCTCGAAATCATTACGACCGCCAAGCTGCCGCACCACATCCAGCGTACTGGTGCCGATGGAACCCGTCGATCCCAAAATCGTCAATTTGCGTGGCGTGTTCTTGGCATTCGTCATGTTCAGCCCGTCGACAGTCTCAATCATCCGTTTCTAGGCTCTACAAGTGAAACCCGGCCATAACAAGCTCAAAGCCCTGCTATTGTTTTTGGGAACGGTAAAGCCATATGCTTGAAAACGATAAGAGGACCTGAATGCGACGTTTCCTTGTTTCCAGCGGTTGGATCTTTGCCACGAGCCTTATTCTTGTGTGTGTCTTCATGCCGTTCGACCCGCGGCTGTCCGAGCGGGCGCAGGCCCTTCCTGGTGCGGTGGTGTCTTTCAACAGGGCGGTTACCGATTTCGGTACCTTCCGATGGATGCTGTATTCCTCCGGTGTTCTGGCTATCGGCGTCTACATCGCCGCCCGCATTTTCCAGGCGAGAACCTATTCGGGACGTCTGAAGGCAGCGTGGCGGCTTCTCACCTATTTCTTTCTGACCATCATAACTGCCAGCGTTCTTGTTCATGCCCTGAAGTTTTTGATAGGCCGTGCACGGCCTGAATTGCTTCTGGAGTTGGGCGCTTACAGTCTCACGCCCTTCACCGGCGACAATCTCTACGAGAGCTTTCCCTCCGGGCACTCTACGGCCGCTGGCGCATTTTTCGGGGTGTTCGCGATGCTGATGCCCCGGTTTCGCTGGGTGTTCCTGTTGTTGGCGCTTGTCATCGGCATTTCGCGTGTCATCGTTGGGGCGCACTATCCAAGCGATGTCGCTGCGGGGCTGTTGCTCGGCTTGTGGACGGCGGTTGCTTACGCTTTTATTTTTGCGCGATCCGAAAAGCTCTTTCGTTTCGACGCCAACGGCTGGCCACAGCCAAAAAATGTGCCGCTGCCAGTATGAATGTTTGATGCGAGAGGGGGCTCTCCAGTGGATGGAATGAACCAGGCAAATCCGCAGGCGCAGGCCGATGCCGGGCGGGCGGGTCGCATCAAGGTACGGGTTGCGATTGCCGGGGCAGGGCCAGCGGGTTTGATGCTCGGGCTTTTGCTGGCAAGAGCCGGCGTCGATGTTGCCGTCATCGAAAAACATGGCGATTTTCTACGCGATTTTCGTGGTGATACGATCCACCCGTCCACGCTCGATATTGTCGAGCAGCTTGGATTCATCCGCGAGTTTCTCGAGCTTCCGCACACACGTGCCCCCAAACTCCATGCCGAGATCGGTGGTGAGAGAATCACAATCGCCGATTTCTCGCGTCTGCCGGTCAAGAACCGTTTTATCGCCTTCATGCCGCAATGGGAGTTTTTGAGTTTTCTGGCCGGAAAGGCCGGCCAATACGATAGTTTTCGGTTGATGATGAATGCTCGTGTTTGCGGCATTGTCGAGCAGAACGGTCGGGTGTCAGGGCTCGAGGTTGAAACACCAGATGGCGCACTCGTGGTGGAAACGGATCTTGTGATCGGTGCAGACGGGCGCAACTCCATTGTTCGCGACAAGGCCGGGCTGGAGGTTGAAAGTTTCGGTCAGCCAACCGAGGTCTTGTGGCTGAGGCTTTCAAAACAACCCGGTGACCCCAGGGAAACGATGGGGCATGCGGGACCACAACAGGGTTTTGTCCTGATCGACCGTGGTGACTATTGGCAGTGCGGCTACGTGGTTCGCAGAGGCACGTTTGCCGAGATGAAAAGCAGGGGGCTCGATGCTTTTCGAGATGCTGTTGCCAAGGTGTGCCCTCTGCCTGCGGAGAGGTTGCTGGAGATCGGAGACTGGAGTGATGTCCACCTTTTGAGTGTCAGGATCGATCGCCTTAAACGATGGTGGAGGCCGGGTCTGATCTGCATCGGGGATGCCGCGCATGCCATGTCTCCGATTGGCGGCGTTGGCGTCAATCTGGCGATCCAGGATGCGGTTGCCGCTGCCAATATTCTGATCCCGGCGCTTGGTTTTGACGGTGCGGTGCCAGACAAGGCACTGGCTGCCATTGAGGTGCGGCGGTCCTTCCCGACCAAGGCGACGCAGAAATTGCAGTTGATGATGCGCAGCCGCCGCAAGAAAGATCAGAGCGATGCGCAGAAAGCCAAGGGTCCGCCGGGCTTTGTTCGCACCATCGCCCGGTTTCCTTTGCTTTCCCATCTTGCCGGAAGGCTCATCGGGCTTGGTTTCAGACGAGAGAAACTGGCGCGCTAAACAATTGGCCGGGGTCAGGCGATTTCCGGTTTTTCGGCAAATTTCAACCCGAGAACGGCGGAGCCAATAAGCCCCGGCTCAATTCGGCATATGGCCGGAACGACCAGAGGGCGGTCGAAGCGTCTGAGAATACGCGCTCTGACGGCCTCATCCAGCGCCGCGAGCAATTCTTTCGAGTTCGACAACCCACCTCCAACCGGCACAATGGTCGCGCCCGTGACATTGATGACCATGGCGAGAGGCGAGGCAAGGATGTCGATGAGAATGTCGATGGTCCGTGCGGCTTCGGCATCGCCGCTCTGCCAGGCGTCAATGATCTCTTCGCTGCTCATCGTTTTCGCATACAGATGCTGATGCAGTTTTTCCATGCCGCGGGCGCTGCCAATGGCGTCGACACAGCCGGTAAGCCCGCAGCCGCATTCGAAACGCGGCAAAATGGCGGGGGGATTGCCGGCAGATGTCGCGGCAACCGGACCATGCCCCCATTCCCCGGCAAAACCACCATCGCTGTTGATGAGCTTGCCATCGATCACCAGTCCGCCGCCGACACCCGTTCCGAGAATGACGCCGAACACAACGCGGTGTCCCTTGCCAGAACCAATCTTCGATTCGGCCATCACGAAACAATCGGCATCGTTGGAAACGATGACCGGCAGGCCGAGTGCCTTCTCCAGATCATCTTTCAACCGCCTGCCATGGATACTTGGAATGTTGGCGACCGTCGCCTTGCCGGTCTCCGCATCGATGACCCCGGCAATCGACAGCGACACACAGTCCGGTGTCGTGCCGCTTGCGTCTATGACCGCCTTCAAGCTCGCGGCAAAATCCTCGAAACTGGTTTTTGGAGTAGGGATGCGGGGTGCCGGCCTGATGTCATCTGGCGCGTAGGCAGCCGCGCCCTTGATGGTCGTTCCACCGATGTCGAAGCAAACGATCATCATTCACATCCCGGAAGTGTTCGCGTCAAAGATCTTTTCCCCGCCGATCCAGGTCGAATCGATATCAAGGCTTGGCGTGAGCAAGACAAAATCGGCATCGAAACCAGGCAGAAGCTCGCCTTTTCCTGATGCCGCGATGGCTTGCGCGGGATAGGTGGACGCCATTCGCAAGGCTTCTTCAAGGGGCATCTGCAATTTTTCGTGTACGAACCGGATGCAGGAAAGCATGTCGATATCCGCTCCAGCAAGCGTACCGTCGGCCAATGTCAGGCGTCCGCCGTTGCGATAAACCCGGCGGCCATTCAGTTCGAAGCCGTCATCGTTCGTGCCGATGGTGGACATGGCGTCGGTCACGAGGAAGATTCGTCCCGGACCGTTTTTTGCGCGCAAAGCAATTCCCATTGCGGCAGGATCGACATGGAAACCGTCGGCGATGAGACCGCAGTCCAGCTTGCCGCTTGAAATTGCCGCACCGACGAGACCGGGTTCGCGGTGACCAAGCGGGCTCATGGCGTTGAAAAGATGCGTGACCATGGAGGCGCCTGCATCCGCATAATTTTTCGCAACAGCAAACCCGGCTTCGGTATGACCAAGACTGACGATGATGCCAGCTTGCCGAAGCGCGCTGACCTGCTCGGTTGAAACGCTCTCCGGGGCGACCGTCGTCAGGATATAAGGAAGGTCAGCCTTCAAGGCGGTCAGCAAGGCCAGATCGCCTGATTCCATTTTCCGGATCAGGTTGGGATCGTGGGTGCCCTTGCGTGCGACCGAAAGATGCGGCCCCTCGAAATGCAGCCCGAGAAAGCCCGGAACTTTGTCATTCCATGCTGCGATCCCTGCCTGCGCTGCTTTTGCGGTGACGTCTGGCCGGTCGGTAATCAACGTTACCATCAGGGCCGTCGTACCAAATTTCGCGTGAGCGGCGCAGATGCGGGCAACGCCTTCGACATCCGGCTGGTTATTGAACATCACACCGCCGCCGCCGTTGACCTGCAGGTCAACGAACCCCGGTACCATCAAAAAGCCTGCCGCATCGATCGATATCGTCCCCGAGGGCAAAGCTTCCCTGTCGATGATTTGCGATACCCGTCCGCCATCAATCAGCAGGGCCTTGCCTTCATGCCACGTCGTGCCATCGAAGATGCGGGTGCCAACCAGCGCTTTCATGCTGCTCATTGGGTTTCCGTTACCTTTTTCAGTGCGACGGGCGCATCCGGGTTGAAGCCGCGCGCGCGTGAAAGCTGCTCGATGAAGCCGTAGAATGGCGCGATCAGCAACAGCGCGTCGGTCAGCGGATGGTTGGTTTCGACGAATGGCAACGATGTGGCCGGTGATCCCTTGGTGGACGTGACAAAGACGCTTGCGCCTTTCTTGCCAAGTCCGCTGGCAATCTCCGTGACAGATGCCTCGGCGCGATCGCGTGCGGCAAACGCGATGACAGGGAACCTCGGCGACACCAGAGACACCGGACCGTGCATAACTTCAGCAGAGGAGTAGGCCTCCGCGTGCAACTCGCAGGTTTCCTTGCATTTCAGCGCGGCTTCCGCAGCAATTGCCAATGACGGGCCACGGCCCAGCATATAAAGCGATTCCTCATTCTTCACGGCTTCGCCGATGTGGCTCCAGTCAAGTGCGATGGCCTTGGCAAAATTTTGCGGGAGCGCGCTGACGGCTTTCGCGAGCAGATTGTCTTCCGTCCAGGCCGCGAGGATTGCCAAGCCTGCGACAATCGAATTGACGAAGGATTTGGTTGCTGCGACAGCCTTTTCCGGTCCAGCCTGAATGTCTATCGCGTGATCGGCCATATCGCCCAAGGGAGAGGGCAAGGTGTTGACGAGGGAAAATGTCAGTGCGCCGCCTTTGCGGGCACTTTCTGCCAGCGCCACGATATCGGGGCTTTTGCCCGACTGCGAGACGGCGATCGCTGCTGCCCGTTCCAGCCGCAATTTTGTCTGATAGATCGAGGCGAGCGAAGGGCCGAGAGAGGCAACGGGAAGGCCAGTCTGCAACTCGATGGCATATTTCAGGAAATGTGCGGCATGATCTGACGATCCACGGGCGATGGTAATGATGACAGCCGGGTCCCGGGCCATCAATTTGCGCCCTGCCTCCTGAAATTCTGTCGAGGCATTGTCCAGCAGGCGAGCAACTGCATCGGGAATCTCGTCGATTTCCTGGCGCATCAGGGTTGTCATCGGTTTGGTCCTTGATCGATTTGTTTCAGTCGGATGCTATCGTCAGTTCCGCTACGAGGTCGTAGGCGTCACTTCTGTAAAGCGCGTGTGATATTTCCATGAGACGCCCACTCTCCAGATAGGCCATGCGTTGCACGGAAAGAGCGGCGGACCCGGGCGGAACACCCAGGAGCAATGTTTCCTCGTCTGTCAGAGTGCGTGCGGAGATGCGCTGAATGGCGCGGACAGGGCGAATGCCGTTCCGTTCCAGCACCAGATAAAGCGAGTTTTCCACCTGTTGTGGTTCAGGCAATATGTCGTCCGGCAGGGTCGTGACTTCCAGCGCGATTGGCTGGTCGTTGGCAAGGCGAAGACGGGTCAACCGGGCCACCATGGCGGAATGGGAGAGGCCGAGTGTCATCATTTCATCGCCGGTGGGGTAAAAAAGTCCCCGGTCGAGCCATCGCGTGCTGGCTGTCATACCCCTGCGACGCATGTCCTCGGTAAACGAGGTCAGCTTTGTCAGGGGTTGCTGCATGCGTGTTATTGGCTTCACAACGAACGTGCCCGAGCCATGCCTGCGTACCAGAAGGCCATCGCGAACCAGATCGTCTACGGCCTTTCTCACCGTCACGCGGCTTACGCTGGCGTTTTCGGCAATATCTCTTTCCGGGGGGAGGGCATCGCCGTGTTTCAGGCGGCCGCCATTGATCGCGTCTTCAATCGTCTGGCGCAGTTTCAGGTAAAGCGGTCCGCCGCTTCCTGATTGCAGGCCGTCGAGATTCAAGGCTGCCTCGTTCATCTGTCACCCTCTGTCGCCAGTCCTTGGCTGGTTTCGCTATATCACAGGTGATACCACCGACAATACCAAAATCAAACCATTTGCAAAAATCCGTTCGGTGATGGAGGTTTTTCATTGTTTTCGAGGTTTTTCAGGCTGTTTTCGATGATATTTCAGCGTTAACCAAAAAAAATTTCCGCTTTGCGTTTCCTCTCTGGACGAGTGGCATTTTTTTGGTATTGTTTTTGTGTTGGTCCTCGGTTGAGGTTTGTCCATTGAGTTGGGCCGCCGTGAAAAACTCTGGGCCAAGAGCTGGAAGTCTAGAATTTGATTTGACCATCTTGAAAATTAATTTCATGATGGATCAAAATTATCGCAGTTGATTGAACGGCCGACGCAGAAATGGCTGCAATTGCGAAAATGAATTACGGTAAAGCAGGGAACAGCTTCATGAAAGTGGGAATTATCGGACTCGGATTCCGTCTCGGATATCTGGGCTACGTTTTCAGTGAAATCGACAAGGATTTCGAAATCGTCGGCTATGTCGATCCTGCCCCTGCTGGCCTTCCCGGCTTGCAGGAAAAGGGAATTTCCGCTGGTCGGGTTTATGATACCCCCGAAGAGCTGATCGCCAACGAGACCTTTGATCTGCTGATGATCGGGTCTCCCAACCATATGCATCTCGACCACATCCGCATCGGGCTTGAGGCCGGCTGCACGATCTTCACCGAAAAGCCGATTGTCGTCAGTATTGCTGAAAGCCTCGAGCTTGCCCGCCTGCTGAATAAGCATGGGCATGAGCGGCTGATGGTCGGCCTCGTCCTGCGTTATTCGCCACTTTATCGCGATCTGCGCGCGGCTCAGGCGGAGGGCAAGCTGGGTGAGGTCGTCTCCATCGAGGCTTCAGAACATATTCCGCCTTATCACGGCGCGTTTTTCATGCGCGACTGGCGGCGTTACGAGCATTATTCCGGTTCGTTCATGCTGGAAAAATGCTGCCATGACCTCGATCTTTACAACGGTGTTGTCGGGGCGCGGCCACGTTTCGTGTCGAGTTTCGGTGGGCGCAAAAGCTTTACGCCAGCCAATGCCCCGCAGAACGACGGCATCAATGACATGGAGGTCTATCATCGCAAGCCAAGTGGCTGGATGGGGTCCGACAAGGTCTTCGACAGCGATGGCGATATCATCGACTATCAGACGGCAATCGTCGAATATGAAAATGGTGCCTCGCTTGCGTTCCATACCAATCTGAACGTGCCGGACGATTTTCGCCGTTTCTGCGTCATGGGCGCAAAGGGCATGGCGGAAGGTGATTTCGTGCGTGGCTTCCTCAATGTACACAATGCCCGCACCAACGAAAAAACCGTTTCGAAGACCTACTCCGCAGCAACGGCCCTGTCGCAGCACTATGGTGCCGACGAACAAATGGCCGCTGATGTCGTGGCGCATGTGGTGAATGGGACGCCGCTTCCGGTTTCGGCGCTTGATGCAATCGAGGCTGGCATTCTGGCGCTTGCCATGGATGAGGCTCGTCATGGCCGCAAGGTCGTGGACCTGAAGCCAGTCTGGGAAGATTATGATCTCGCGCTCCATGGGCAGGTAAAAGCGCCCACGGCGAAATCCGCGTAAGGGGACGGGCGATGGAAGCGAAACGTACCGCGGTCATCTTCGCCTGGCTTCTCCTTCTTCCGGCACTCCTCTATATAACGGTTATCGTTGCCTACCCGCTGGTTGATACGTTCATTCTCTCCTTCACCGATGCGTCACTTCGCAAGACGACGAATTGGGTCGGATTTCTGAACTACGAGAAGATTTTCAACGAGACCTTTGCCGGTGTCATCACCCGGACCTTCATCTGGACGTTCTTTTCCGTCTCGATCAAGATGATCATCGGCACGTTCGGAGCAGTTCTGCTGAACTCGGCCGTTCCAGGTCGGGCACTTTTCCGCATCCTGACCATGCCGCCATGGATCGTGCCAATGGCGATCGGCATTTTCATGTGGGGCTGGATGTATAACGGCCAGTTCGGCATGATCTCTGGCGTCTTGCAGAACCTGGGCCTGGTCGATGGACCGGTTGCATTTCTTGCTTACGGCAATACCGCATTCTGGGCGACAGTCGTGACAGACGTCTGGATCGGCGTGCCGATGGTGACGCTTTACCTTCTGGCAGCCATACAGGCCATTCCGCAGGATCTCTACGAGGCTGCGTGGACCGATGGTGCAAGCCGTATGTATCGTTTCCGCCGCATCACGCTGCCGCTGATGTTGCCTGCGATGATCACCATGTCGATGATTTCGCTGATCTCGACGTTCAACTCTTTCGATATCATCTGGATTTTGACGCAGGGCGGTCCGACCGGTCAGACGACAACGATGATTATCGACACCTACAAGACCGCGATCGGTTCCTACAAATACGGGGAAGGTGCCGCGCGTGCCGTGCTGATCTGCATCTTCCTGTCGATTTTCACCTTCTTCTATTTCCGTGTCACCAGCCGTATTTCTCAGGAGGCCACCCGATGACCGACAAGAATGCGATGATCAACCGCTACAAGTGGTATGAAATCGTCGGGATCTATTGCGGTATCGCCGTGTTCCTGACCTTCGTGCTGGCACCGTTTGTCGAGGGTTTTCTGGTTTCGCTGAAGCCGCTCAGCCTGCTGTTTTCCTCGCCATATCGTTTCTGGCCGGAAAACGGCTCGTTCGAAGCCTACAAGACCATGTGGGTCAGCGTTCCGGGCTTTGCCCGTTACGTCTTCAACTCCTTCTTCATTTCCACCATCTCGACGGCGATCGTGCTGCTTCTGGTGGTCCCCGCATCCTACGCCTTCGCCCGTTTCAAGTTTCGCGGCCGTGGGCAGTTGCTGGGCGCGTTTCTGGCCATCAACATGTTTTCAGGTGCGGTTCTCCTGATCCCGCTCTACCGGTTGATGCGCAACATGGGTGTCCTGAATACTTATTTCGCAATGATCATCCCAGGTGCGGCGTTCCTGATTCCAACCGCCATCTGGCTGCTCAGAACGTATATGCTGCGCATTCCACGCGAACTTGAAGAAGCCGCTTATGTGGACGGCGCCAGCTATTTCTATACGTTCCGCCGTGTGATCCTGCCGCTTGCCATGCCTGGCATCGCCGTGGTGTCGATCACCACCTTCATCGGCGCTTACGCCCAGCAGTTCATCTTCGCCCTCACCTTCAATTCCAAGACCGAATTTATGCCGCTGCCTATTGGCCTGTTTGCCTATTTCGGTCGTCAGGAAGTCATCTGGAATGAGTTGATGGCGGCCAGCTTTGTCGGCATTGCGCCGGCCATGGTCGTGATCTTCTTCATGCAACGATATCTCGTCAGCGGTCTGACCGCCGGCGCGGTGAAATAAACAACAACCGGAACGACCACCAGAGAATGGGAGACTACTTATGGCACTGAAACATTACGGATTGGCGCTCTGCGCTCTCGC
This sequence comes from Agrobacterium tumefaciens, assembly GCA_025559845.1. Taxonomy (NCBI): domain Bacteria; kingdom Pseudomonadati; phylum Pseudomonadota; class Alphaproteobacteria; order Hyphomicrobiales; family Rhizobiaceae; genus Agrobacterium; species Agrobacterium tumefaciens. The sequence goes on along the minus strand of CP048469.1, from coordinate 2,767,404 downwards.
ATTTGCCGGTTCAACCGCGCTTGGCACGGTGACGGCGCACGCTGCCGACAAGGAAATCAGCTGGATCTATTGCGGCGACAAGATGGACCCCATCCATGAGAAGTACATCAAGGAATGGGAAGGCAAGAACGAAGGCTGGAAGGTTGTTCCGGAAGTCGTCGGCTGGGCACAGTGCCAGGACAAGGCAACCACGCTGGCTGCTGCCGGCACGCCGGTCGCCATGGCCTATGTCGGTTCACGCACTCTGAAGCAGTTCGCGCAGAACGATCTCATCGTTCCGGTGCCGATGACGGAAGAGGAAAAGAAAAGCTATTACCCCAACATCGTCGACACGGTGACGTTCGAAGATACCCAGTGGGGCGTTCCGGTCGCGTTCTCGACCAAGGCTCTCTACTGGAACAAGGATCTGTTCAAGCAGGCCGGTCTTGATCCGGAAGTGCCGCCGAAGACCTGGGCTGAAGAAATTGCGTTCGCAAAGCAGATCAAGGAAAAGACCGGTGTGGCCGGTTACGGTCTGCCAGCAAAGACCTTCGACAACACCATGCACCAGTTCATGCACTGGGTTTACACCAATAACGGCAAGGTCATCGACGGCGACAAGATCACGGTCGACAGCCCGCAGGTTCTGGCAGCACTGCAGGCCTACAAGGACATCACACCTTACTCCGTCGAAGGTCCGACTGCCTACGAGCAGAACGAAATCCGCGCGATCTTCCTCGATGGCAAGGTCGGCATGATCCAGGCAGGCTCCGGTGCCGCTACGCGTCTCCAGGCCACCAAGATCAATTGGGGTATCGCAACACTTCCGCTCGGTCCGGAAGCCAAGGGTTCTGGCACGCTGCTCATCACCGACAGCCTTGCTATCTTCAAGGGTACGGGCGTTGAGGAAAAAGCGACCGAATTCGCCAAATTCATTACCTCTCCCGGTCCACAGGGCGAATATGAACTGCAGGGCGGCGCCGGCCTGACGCCGCTGCGTCCATCGCCGAAGGTTGACGAATTCATTGCCAAGGACCCCTTCTGGAAGCCGCTCGTCGACGGTATCGCCTATGGTGGTCCTGAGCCGCTCTTCACCGATTACAAGGGCTTCCAGGACGTCATCATCGAGATGGTACAGTCCGTCGTCACGGGCAAGGCGACACCGGAAGATGCCGTGAAGAAGGCATCGGGTGCGCTTGAGCAATACAAGTAAGCCAAATGCGCTGATGACTGCGGGCTTGTCGTAAAGCCCGCAGTTCCCCTCAATTTCGCTGCGGAAACATCATCACTTCATCAGAAGGGGTAAGGTTTCCGTCTTATTTCAAACGGTTTCGGTCCGAACGGCCCTGTTCGTTCTGGAACGTCTCTGAACGCAGCCGTGTTTTGGCTGGTGACGGGAGAGGCAAGTCTTGGGTCAACTCTATCTCAACAACGTCCGCAAGAATTATGGACATTTCGAAGTCATCAAGGGCGTTCAGCTCGACATCAAGGATGGTGAATTCGTCGTTTTTGTCGGACCTTCGGGATGCGGCAAGTCCACGCTGCTGCGGATGATCGCAGGTCTGGAAGACATTTCCGGTGGTGACGTCGTCATCAATGGTGTGAAGGTCAACGAGCTGCCACCCGTCAAGCGCGGCATTGCCATGGTTTTCCAGTCGTATGCGCTTTATCCGCATATGTCTGTCTTCGAAAACATCGCGTTTCCGCTGCGTGTCGAAAAGATGGAAGAAAGCAAGATCAAGGAGAAGGTCGAAGGCGTCGCCAAGATCCTGCAGCTTGATCAGCGCCTTGAACAGCGACCGGGAATGCTTTCTGGCGGTCAGCGCCAGCGCGTTGCAATCGGGCGCGCGATCGTCCGTGAACCGAAAATCTTTCTGTTCGACGAACCGCTGTCCAACCTCGATGCGGCGCTGCGCGCGGACATGCGTATCGAGCTTACCAATCTGCATCGTACGCTGAAGGCGACGATGATCTACGTGACCCACGACCAGGTGGAAGCCATGACCATGGCTGACCGTATCGTGGTGCTGAATGCTGGCGAGATTGCACAGGTCGGCGCGCCGCTGGAACTTTACCACAAACCCGCCAATCTTTTCGTTGCCGGATTTATCGGTAACCCCAAGATGAACTTCCTGAAGGTGACCTGTGTAAAGGCAGACGCCGATGGTGTCACGGTGGACTATCAGGGCCAGCGGATCACTGTTCCGGTCGAACCGCGTGCGGGTCTCGAAGGTTCGCAATTGACGCTTGGAATTCGCCCGGAACACACCGGTCTTGAACCTGCAGACCTCAATATCACGGTGGCGCCAAGCGTGATCGAGCGGCTCGGTGTCAACACCATTGCCTATGGTGTTTCTCCGACCGGAGAAAACTATTGTGCGTTGCTGTCTGGCTCTGCACCGGTGGTTGTCGACGAGCCGATCGTCACAGGTATCAAGGCATCCGATTGCCATCTGTTTGACGATAGCGGTATTGCCCTGGATCGGCGTGTCGATCTCTCCGTGCTCAAGCTCATTCAATAGCGACAGGAGGGCGGATCATGGGATTTTCACTTACATCCGCCCCTGTTGCCAAGGCCGCATTTCGTACTTCAGATGCAGGCGCTAAACGCAAAAAAAACGCCGGGTTTTCGGCCCGGCGTTTTGCGTCTTTGCCATTACGGCATCGGGTTCGGCATGTAGCCCGTGAAGCCGCTGATTTTCCAGCGCCCCTGGTGCAGCCGGCAATAATAAAGCGTCTGCCATTTCATGGTGTCGAAACTGCCGTCTGCTTTTCGCAAGCCGCCATCGAACTTCTTGCGAACGAGCGCCGTTTCGCCTTCGACCTCGATCTCTTCCAGCGTCGTCGTGGTGAAGATGGCTGTGCGCGGATCGTCGGCAAACTTTTCCTTCTGGAAATCCTGTGCCTGTCTCAGCCATTCGTCGCGGTAGGCAACAAGCGAGGGGAAGGACAGGCGCCAGTTGTCCGGATTGGTCTCGCGGTTGGCATTGATGCCGAGAAAGCCGTCTTCGACGAAATCATCGGCGACCTTGTCCCAGTCGGCAGCGAGAAAAGCGTCGATGTCACGCGTCACCAGCATCTCCCAGATGGAGTGGCGGGCGAAATCGGTTTCGGGAAAGGGGTTCTTGAAGGGATCACGCATGACGACAGTCCGTTTTTGAAATTATTTTCATATTTCGTAGATTTCTCTGGTGGAGATTGTTGGCATATGCTCTCATATCAATCAACAAAGAAAATAATTTTCGTAATGGGAGCGAAAGCCTTGCCGTTAATTGGGCAAACGAACCTTGGATCAAGAATTCGGGCGGTTGACTGGCATGCCGATTTGCGGTGCATCGGAAACGAGGCCAAAGCCTGATTTTGGCGTAACGGGGACCGATGACCATGGATATTTTCGCAAAAATTCAAGAAGACAAGGCGCAGTTTTCCCAGTCGGAGAAACGCATCGCCGATATTCTGGTCTCGGACTTCGAATTTGCCGTCAATGCCTCGATCATCGAGCTTGCAGCGCGTGCCGAAGTCTCTCCGCCGACCGTTACACGTTTCTGCCGGCGCCTTGGTTGTCAGAGTTTCTCCGAGTTCAAGGTCAGCCTTGCCAAGACGGCCTATGTCGGTATCCGTTATCTGACCTCGGAGGCGACTAGCACTGGTCCCTCCGAAGTTACCGAGGAAGTTCTGGCGAAGGCGCAAGATGCGCTTTTCCTGCTTCACAAGACGCTTGATCCTGCGATAGCGGATCAGGCCGCAGCAAGGATTGCCAATAGCGGCATGATCTATGCCTTTGGTTCGGGCGGCAACTCGTCGATGATTTCGGACGAGATTCAAAACCGCCTGTTTCGCCTCGGATTCCGTGTTGCGACAAGCGCCGATCACAGCATGCAACTGATGATGACCGCTGCCGCACGCAAGGACGATGTCATTATCGGTTCATCCTTCTCGGGCCGGAACATGGAGCTGGTCAAATGTTTCAGGCTGGCGCGCGAGATGGGTGTCGCCACCATTGCGTTGACCCAGAGCGACAGTCCGGTTGCCGACGCTGCAGACATCGTTGTCGGGGTCAATGTTCCCGAAGGAAACAATATCTTCCGCCCCACTTCGTCGCGTTATGCCTATCTGGCTGCCGTCGATGTTCTCGCGACGTTGGCAGCTTATCACAACCAGCAAAGGTCGATGGTGACCTTGCGTCACATCAAGCAGCAGCTCGTGGAACACCGCGACAAGGACGACCGGCAATTGCTTGGCGACTGAGAGGGGCGGTTAACGCCAGAGGAGCTTTAGGACATGACAGACAGCAGAAACCACGTCGCCGTGGTAACGGGTGCGGCTGGTGATATTGGTCGCGCAATTGCTGAACAGCTATCGGTGACCCATGCGACCGTTGTGCTGGTGGATATTGATGCTGCAGCGCTTGATAAGGCGCTTTCCCTGCTTTCCCTGCTTTCCGGCTCCAACTTCGTTGCCAAAACCTGTGACGTGACCAGTCCGGAGGATCTTTCAAGGCTGGCAGCCGACGTAGCTTTGCTTGGTGATGTCGCAACACTCGTCAACAATGCTGGCGCGGCTCGCGCTGTCAGTCTGCACGACACAACGCCGGAAATCTGGCGCAAGGATAACGCTCTCAACCTCGAGGCGCCGTTCTTGTGTTTCAGGGCTTTTGAGGAGCCTTTGAAGCGAACGCAGGGTGCGCTCGTCAACGTCGCCTCGGTGAACGGGATGTCGGTTTTCGGTCATCCGGCTTATAGCGCTGCAAAGGCAGGCCTGATCCACCTGACAAAGCTGATTGCCGTCGAATACGGAAAATTCGGCATCCGCTCCAACGCCGTTGCCCCTGGCACTGTTCGAACACAGGCATGGGAAGCGCGGGCGGCCAACAATCCGCAAGTCTTCGAAGAGGCGAAGCACTGGTATCCGTTGCGCCGCATCGTGAAACCGGAGGATGTGGCGAATGCTGTTGCCTTTCTGGCCGGTCCGCAAGCGATGGCCATCAGCGGCGTTTGCCTGCCTGTCGACTGCGGTTTGACCGCCGGGCAGGCACCGCTCGCCCACACTTTTTCGCAATCCGAACATTACTGACCCGGGCCAGAACCAGGCTCAATCTGCAATAATAAGGGGAGCATCATGGCGCTCACACGTTACCGTCTCGAAAATTCCTGGCATCCGCTGCAAGACAACGCGTCCGGTGGATTTACCTTCACGCTGTTCAACCTGTCTTCCGAACCGTTGAGCGATTTCCGTGTTGTCTACACCTCTCTGACGCGCACTGTGGACAAGCCTGTTTGCGAGAATGCCGTTTATCTGCGCCGGAATGCGAACTTCCACGAGTTTGCACCGCCGCCGGGTTTCGTTCTGGAGGCCGGACAATCCTGGCGGTTTGTGGTCGATGGTCTGTTGCGTCCGGCCCGCCACCGCACGGATGGCGCAAAATCCGCTTATGTCAGCCTTGCAGACGGCACACATCGTACCGTCGAGGTTGCCGATCTGATGCTGGATGGACGCCACAGCGAGCCGCCGCCGGTCCTGTTGCCGGAAGGAAAGCTCGATCTGCCGTTTTCCATGCAGCCATGGCCTGCTGATGTTGAGGTGCAACCCGGCGAAACCTTCCCAGTGGCGCTTTTCCCGGCGAAGGAAGCGACAACGGACGAAGTGCTTGCTGTGGACGGCGTGCTTTCGCTTTTCCGCAGACTGTTCGCGGTCGGTCATGCGCCGCTCAGTCTTGCACCCGTGCATGAAGGAAAGCCACTCAATTTCAAGAAGCATAGTGGGTTGGAAGCCGAAGGTTATCGGCTGTCCTTTGCTGCTGACAGTGTAACCGTTGAATATTCTGCTGCTGCCGGCCTCCAATATGCTCTGACGGTGCTTGCCCAGTTGCTGCATGGCGCGCGCAGCGACGCCAAATTCCGTTTCCCGGCCTCCGGTGTCATCAGTGACGCGCCGCGATATAGCTGGCGTGGGTGCCATCTGGATGTGTCGCGCCAGTTCTATCCCACGGATGATGTGCTGAGGCTGATCGATATCATGGCATGGTTCCGCATGAACCGTTTCCATTGGCATCTGACGGATGACGAGGCATGGCGTCTTGAAATCAAGGCCTACCCGTTGCTGACCACGGTGGGTGCGACGCGTGGTCCGGACACGCAGCTTCTGCCGCAGCTTGGCAACAGCGCCGAGCCGGTCTCCGGTTTCTATACGCAGAATGATGTCCGCAACGTTGTGGCGCGTGCGGCTGCATTGAACGTCGAAGTCATTCCCGAGGTTGATATTCCTGGCCACAGTACTGCAGCCCTGGTGGCCTATCCGGAATTGACGGACGGCCAGGAGGCGCCCGATAGTTATCGTTCTGTGCAGGGGTATCCCAACAACGCACTCAACCCGGCCATCGAGTTGACGTATGAGTTTCTGGGCAAGATCTTCGATGAAATGGTCGAGCTGTTTCCATCGCGTCTCATCCACATCGGTGGCGATGAGGTTGCGGATGGATCATGGCTGGCATCGCCGCTGGCAAAGTCTCTGATGGAGAAAGAAGGGCTGGACGGCACGTTCGGCATTCAATCCTATTTCATGAAGCGCATTCAGGGCATGTTGCATGAGCGCGGCCGTCAGCTTGCCGGATGGGACGAAGTTTCCCACGGCGGCGGTGTCGATCCGCAAGGCACACTTCTGATGGCCTGGCAGAAACCGGAGGTCGGCCTTGCGCTGGCCAAGCAGGGCTACGACGTGGTGATGACGCCGGGACAAGCCTACTACCTGGACATGGTGCAGGACGAGGCCTGGCAGGAGCCGGGCGCAAGCTGGGCTGGAACGGTGCCTCCGTCGCACACATATGCCTATGAGGCGGTGGGCGAGTTTCCGGAAGAGCTGAAGGACCGCATGAAGGGCGTACAGGCCTGCATCTGGTCGGAGCATTTCCTCAATCGCGCCTACTTCAATCACCTTGTTTTCCCGCGTCTCCCGGCTATTGCGGAAGCGGCGTGGACACCCAAGGCACAAAAGGACTGGCTGCGGTTTGCCGCGATCGTTCCTCTTAGCCCGGTCTATTGAGGGGGAGCGCCATGCGTATTGCCGTTGGCGGCATTCACACTGAATGCAGCACGTCTTCGCCGGTTTTGATGAGGCCGGAGGATTTTCGTGTCTTCCGCGGTCAGGATCTGGTCGAAGCCGAGTATTTCAATTTTCTGGGTGATGGAGGGGCGGAAGTTCTGCCGCTCCTGCATGCACGGGCAGTTCCCGGCGGCCCTGTCTCGCGCCAGGCCTATGAGGCTTTCAAGACGGAATTTCTTGAAAGGCTTCGCGCGGTCCTGCCGGTTGACGGGCTTTATCTTGCCATGCATGGCGCCATGAATGTCGAAGGCATGGACGATGCCGAGGGTGACTGGATTTCCAGTGCCCGCGCCGTTGTCGGGCCAGATGTGATCGTGTCTGCCAGCTATGACCTGCATGGCAATGTCAGCCAGCGGATCATCGATCAGCTTGATATTTTTGCGGGTTACCGTACTGCGCCGCATATCGACGTACGCGAAACCATGGTGCGGGCGTGGTCCATGTTGCTGAAAGCCCTGAAAACGGGTGAGAAGCCCGGCGTCGCATGGGCAAAGATCCCGGTTCTGCTTCCAGGTGAAAAAACCTCAACGGAAGATGAACCTGCCAAGAGTCTCTATGCGGTGTTGCCGCAACATGATGCGCGACCCGGCATCTGGGATGCGAATTTCATGATCGGCTATGTCTGGGCGGATGAGCCTCGGGCAACAGCCTGCGCAGTGGTAACGGGCACCAACAAGCAAGAGGCGCAGGCCGTTGCCGTCGAGATTGCTCAGGCTTATTGGGATGCACGTCAGGACTTCGAGTTCGGACCGGTGACCGAGCCTTTGGACGCCATTCTGGACATTGCGGCAAAGACAGTGACTACGCCGATCATTCTGGCTGATTCCGGTGACAACCCGACCGGCGGTGGGGTGGGAGATCGGGCTGATGTGTTGGCTGCGCTCATTGCCAGAAACTGGCAGGGCGCGTTGATGGGCGGTATTACGGACAAGCCGGCTGTCGAGGCGTGTTTTGCGGCAGGCGAAGGTGCATCTGTCAGCCTGCAGATCGGTGGTAGCCTCGATCCTCAAAGTCCGTCCGTGAACGTCGAAGCGCTGGTTTTGAAACTCGATGACCCGGGTACGGACGAGCAGCGCCAGGCTGTTGTTGCCATTGGTGGCGTAACGGTCATCCTCGCTGCGCGGCGCAGACCGTATCATATGCTGTCCGATTTTACGCGGCTTGGTTTCGACCCCAAAGAGGCAAAGCTGCTTGTGGTGAAATCGGGTTATCTCTCACCAGAGCTTGCACCAATCGCCAATCCAAATCTGATGGCACTGACGGACGGCGTCATCAATCAGGATATCGAAAGTCTTCCGAACCACCGGCGGCAAGGAGCCATCTTCCCATGGAGCATGTCTTTCGATTATAGCCCGGAACCCGTTCTCTCGGCGCGCTGGCGATAACAGCGCGTCGGGAAAGATGCCCTCGTATCGATCCGGATTTGCGGATCATCTTTCGTGAGTTTTTATGCGCTCCGCTCTTTCCATCGTTATCAGCAATCCGTCGATCCGGATCGGGGCGCTTGCCATTCTGTTCTTCGGTTTTTCGAATGCTGCAACCGCGCCCTATCAGGCGGTCATCGGCATTCGCGAGATCGGACTGAGCAATACTGTATACTCGCTGTTGATGTTGTTTGCCGCCGTCATCAATGTCAGTGCCAGCGTGCTGATGGGGATCGTGGCAGACCGGCTCGGCGAATACCGCAAGCCGATGCTGTTCATCGCGCTGTTTGGCGTAAGCGGTTATTTTCTTGTCTATCTCGCTGCCAATGCGTCCGCGTTCGTGGCGGCGAAACTTGTTCTGTTGCCGATTTTCGGCGCCATGAATTCGTTGATTTTTGCGCATGTTCGCGCTGACGCCCGCGACCTCTCCATGAATGACATGATCGCCGTCAACTCGATCATGCGGGCAACGATTTCGTTATCCTGGGTTCTCGTGCCCGGCATCGTTGGCATCTTCCTGGTGAACACCGGCAACATGATGTCGTCTTTCCTGTTCTCGGGCATTTGTGCAGGCGTCTGTTTCCTGTTGGTCGCCTTCTATCTGCCGCGCACCTCCACGCCAATTTCGGTTGGAAATGAGGCACGTTTCGGTTTGCGCGCCTCGCTGGCTCAGGTTGGTTCGCGCCGGGTGTTGTTGCGCGTCATTGCCATCGCGTTGATTTGCTCGATGCTGCATCTGAACGATTCCGTGCGGCCTCTGATCATCACGGGGCAGGCCGGCGGTACGGTGGCAGACATCGGTATCGTAGCCGGTATCGTAGCCGCGCTGGAAATCGCCTTCATCCTGTTCTGGGGATGGATCGAGAAGAAGCTGCCGCAGACGATCACCCTTGCGACAGGTGCCGTACTCTACGCCATCTACCTGGTCTTCCAGGGACTGGCCAGCGCGCCTTGGCACATCTATGCCCAGACCGGTATCAGCGCGCTTGGTGCTGCCGCGATCATCAGCATACCCATTACCTATCTGCAGGAACTGATCGCTGACCGGCCGGGACTTGGAAGCTCGCTGATTGCCGTGAACATATTCCTCAGTGCGGGCGTTGGTGCATTGATCTTTGCGATCGGAACATTGTTCTCCAACTATGCCGGCACCTCCATTCTCGGGGCGATGTTCGGTCTGGGCGGCATTTACATGCTCTATGCACTTGATGGGAAGGGCCGTCGCCGATAACGGCGGTACAACGAAAGAGGTGTCGATGATTCTCGAAATTTGCGTAGACGATGCTGCCGGGCTGGCCGCCGCCGTCAAAGGTGGGGCAGACCGCATCGAATTGTGCGCAGCCCTTTCGGGTGGCGGTGTCACGCCGTCATCGGGTCTTTTGCAGTTGGCGGCCCGGTATGATGTGCCGGTAAGCGTGATGATACGGCCGCGCGCCGGGGATTTCGTGTTCACCGGTGAAGATGCTGATCAGATGAAACACGATATCGATGCCGTTCGACGCGCTGGTCTTTCCGGCGTCGTTCTCGGTGCATCGCGTGAAAACGGCGCGCTTGACGTGCCGTTGATTGAAGACCTTTGCCGCCACTCCGAGGGATTGGATCTGACCCTGCATCGCGCTTTTGATGTGGTGCCTGATATGAGGGAGGCACTGGAGGCGGCTGTCGATCTCGGGTTCTCGCGCATCCTGACATCGGGAGGTGCGAGATCGGCCCTGGAGGGTATCGATATGCTGGAGCGGCTTTGCCACATGGCAGGTGACCGGATTGTCATCATGCCGGGTGCGGGGGTTCGTCCTCAAATCACGCCAGCGCTGTTGGACCGGCTTCCGATAACAGAGATTCATGCGTCATGTTCGTCCGCCCAGCCTTACGATCCTGAAAGCCAGGTCTCAAAGCTCGGTTTTGCCGGCCCGGAACGCAAACAGACGGACGAGGCGACTGTCCGGGCATTGAGGGATATACTCAACGCTCGTCATAGATATGGCGCAACGCCCTAGCTGTTCCCGATGCGCCATCCAGATCGAGGGAGACGAGGTCCGGAGCAGGCAGCGCCAAAGCTCTTTCTATGGCATCGGCCATCGACTGTGCCGTAATGTCTTTTTCTTCCAGTACATGCGCGAGCCCGAGTTTTTGCAGACGTTCCGCGCGGGCACTCTGTTCCGTCTCGCCACTTGCCGAGAAGGGAATGAGCAAGGAACGGCATTTTGCCTGAAGGACATCGCAGACCGTGTTGTAGCCTGCCTGGGAAATGGAAAGTCGCGCGCCGGTAAGCAGACTTGCAAAGTCTTTGCGGAATCGAAAAACGGAGATGTTGTCCCCGGCCTTTGCGGTAATTGCCTCGAAATCAGCCTGGGGCATGTTGGGGCCAGCGATCAGGCACCAGTTTTCAATCCCTTTGACTTTTGGCGCTGCCTCTAGGGCTGCCTGAATGAGTGCTGCACCGACAGCACCGCCACCCGCAGACACGATGATATCGAATTTTTCCGACGGCGGTGGTGGCGCGAGCGGAGCGACAAGGCCGGTGTAGACAACGCGGTGGCTGATCTGTTCAGCGAGAGGGAAGGTATCTTCAAGCCGCACGAAATTCGGATCGCCGTGCACGAGTACCGCATCGAAATGTTTCTTCACCAATGAGACGGTTTCTTCGTCCCGCCCCGGTTTCGAACGTTCCTGCAGGATGTCGCGAAGCGAGGCCATGACCAGTGGTCTGGGCTCGCTGTCCTCGATCTCGTCCAGCAGCGGCAGAAGTTCGAAGCGAACCTGCCTGCGCCCGAACGGAAAAGCCTCGATGATGACGATATCCGGTTTGGCGCCGTGATAGGCGCCGATCAGCATGTCGGTCCGGTCTTTTTTGAAAGCGTCGTCCACTGGCTTTCCCGTCGCATCGACAAGGCCGGAAAAACTACCGTCGCTCACGGCGATCGGTGGTAGCTCGACATGGCGTATTCCGTCACCTGGAAAACCGGGAACAGGCATGCCCCCTGTTACAAGCGTCACATCGAAACCATCCGCCTGGAGCGCGTTGGCAACCCGGCTGGCGCGGGCGATATGACCGATGCCGAGCAGATGCTGGACATAAAAAAAGACGCGGGGAGGCCGTTCAGTCGTCGTCACGATGCCTTCTCCCATTCGCTTTCAAAGAGTGCCTTGAGGTCCGCAATGCTGGTTCTGTGATCGAAGGCCGTGCGAACCCGGTGTTCCGCTGCCTCACCAAGGCTGATGCGCAATTGTGGATCGGTGATCACCCGTTGCAGAGCATTGGCGAAGGCCACGGGATTCTCAGGTTCTGTCAGCAGACCATTTTCCCCATCAACAAAAAACTCCGGAATGCCGGATATATTGGTGGAAATGCACGTCAGCGACTGGCTGGCTGCTTCCACCAGAACATTGGGAAGCCCGTCACGGTCGCCATCGCTGGTGATGCGGCAGGCAAGCGCGAACAGATCTGCCTGGCGGTAGTTCTCCAGCACCTGTTTCTGATCCATTGAGCCTGTCCAGACGATGCGATCGGCGACGCCGAGTTCATCGGCAAGCTGTTTGAGCGACGCAAGCTCATCACCGCCACCGATATGGGTGAAATGCCAGTGGATCTCTGATGGCAGGGAGGAGAGCGCTCGCAAAAGCACATCGATCCCCTTTTTCTTGACTGCGCGGCCAACGCTTAGAACACGCACCGGATCGTTTGCGTCCGAGCCGTCTCTCATCGGACGCGGACCATCGAAATGCGGGAAGCGGGTCAGATCCAATCCGTGATAGCTCAGATGCACATTCTGTTTTTTCCCGGACAGCCCAAGAAGGTGCTGGAAGCCGCTGGCGGTACACGTAACGGCCCAGCGGGCGCTGTTCAGTTTGGTGGACAGATCGCGATCGGAGGATGTCCAGATATCCTTGGCATGGGCGGAAATCGTCCACGGGGTGCCGGTGATCAGATGGGTATAAGCGGCAACCGAAGCTGGAGTATGGATGAAGTGCACATGCAGCCATCCAGCGTCGACGGGCCACTCATGAGCCAGAACCGCCGCTTGGCCGAAACGCCGGAAGCGGTTGCGACTGACATCGTGGCGCAAGTCCTGCCAGAACTGGCGAAGGGCTTTGCCGAAGCCGACTTTTTTTCGGCATGCCCAGAGCGCTTTGAGAACGCGCAAGGGTTCCTCGTGCAGATATTCAGGCAGGTAGGTGACAGGTGCGCGGATTTCATCATGCACCGGATGACGCTTCTTGTCGGTCGGGCGGCGCATGGACACCAGTTCCAGCTCAAGCCCGGCCCTTTCCAGCCCCAGAAGTTCCTGCGCAATAAAGGTCTCGGACAGCCGCGGGTAACCCTTGAGCAGCACCACGATTTTTTCTTTTTTTGTCACGTTGATCGTGTCTCTTTCAGGTCGACGCATCGAACCGGTCGGTCATGCCGTCTGGACAGCCGGCGTCTTTTCGCTTTCCGGGTGTAGCCATTCGGCAATGCGCTTCGAAATGTTTTCGAGGCCGTCGAGCTTGAGGTTCTGCGAATTGACGGAAGGCGGATTACGATAGGGCAACGCTTTGAGAGCCGCAGCCATCTTTCCCGGATTTTCGGCGTCTTCCGGCAAAAGCATGTCGAAAAGCCCGAGTTCCGACGCGCGGCTGGCACGGATCAACTGTTCCTCGCGCGGGATGGTTCTCGGCACGACCAGAGCCGGCTTGTCGAACGACAAGATTTCGCAGACTGTGTTGTAGCCCCCCATCGATACGACGGCCTGAGCACCTGCAACCAGGTCTTCCATTCGGTTGTCGAATTCGATGATCTCAATATGCGGAATGTCTGCGACGAGGCTGACGAAACGCTGGCGCTGATCAACCGGCATATAGGGACCGAGCACCACGAGTGCCTTGTGGGTCAGATCCTTGTCGTGATGATAGGCATTGATCACGTCGTCGATCAGTTCGCTGCCATCACCGCCGCCGCCTGTCGTGATGAGAAGATAATCGCCATCCGGTTTATGCGAGACGGTTTCCGCTTGTGTTCTGGAGCGTTGCAGAAAACCGACGAAATCCATCTTGCTGCGCACGCTCTGTGGAACGTCCAGCCCAGTCAGCGGGTCGTGGAAATCCGGTGGTCCGTAAACCCAGACGTGATCGTAGAAATGACTGATCTTGTTCATCACGTCATTGCGTTTCCATTCGGCCTCAAGAAGCTGCGGCGCATCCATGACGTCACGCAAACCGATGACGAGCTTGGTTCCCTGCTGCTTCAGATAGGCCAGTGTCTCTTCGACTTCGCCACGAAGGCCCATCGGCTCCTTGTCGACGATGAAGATATCCGGCTTAAAGCTTTCGGCTGTGTGGTAGATGATCGAACGGCGCATCTTCAGGGTTTCCTGAAGATCGATGTGTCGATCCATGGATGTGTATTCGCCGTTGCGCAGCTTGATGACGCTCGGGATTTTTACAAAATCGACGCGAGCGCGATAGTCGAAGGCGCCGGCGATCGTTGCGCCCGAAATGATAAGAACGTTGAGGCCGCGATAATCCTCCACCAACGCATGGGCGATCGTCCGACACCGTCTAAGGTGTCCGAGCCCGAAAGAGTCGTGGCTGTACATCAGGATGCGCGCATCATTCAGGCGGGAGGTCATGGGCCACACCTCTTGGTGCCTTTCACGGAAAAGGCGATGGCGGAAGGGCAGTCTATCAAGGCGTGTTCCATTTTATCTGAAAGGGTCCGCGGCATCACGTAGTCCGTCACCGAAGAAATTAAAGGCCAGAATGACGAGAACGACCGGGATCGTCGGAATGAGAAGCCACGGATATAGCGCAATCACGCTGACGCTGCGCGCCTCCGTGAGTAGAATTCCCCAACTTGTGATCGGCGGGCGCAGGCCCAGGCCAAGGAAGCTGAGTGCGGTTTCGCCAAGAATCATGCCCGGTATCGTCAGCGTGGCCGACGCGATGAGGTGCGACATGAAGCCTGGTATCAGGTGTCGCCCAATGATGCGCGTCGTTCCCGCACCCATCAATTGTGCTGCTAAAACATAGTCTTCTTCGCGAAGCGCCAGCAATTTCGAGCGCACCGCGCGTGCCAGCCCGGTCCAGTCCAGCATGCCGAGGATGATGGTAATGCCGAGATAGACGAGAATCGGGCTCCAGGTGACGGGCATGATTGCCGCCAATGCCAGCCAGAGCGGTATGCTGGGGATCGACTGCAGCACTTCGATAAGGCGTTGCACGATGAGATCGAACGTACCGCCGCGATATCCGGCCAATCCACCGATCACAATCCCGAGAACGAAGCTCATGGCGACGCCCAAAAGGCCAATGGTCAGCGAAATACGTGCGCCATAGATGATGCGCGAAAGGACGTCGCGACCAAGCCTGTCGGTGCCGAGCAGGAACATTTCGCCGCCTTCTGCCGGGCAGACGAGGTGTCTGTTGCCATCGAACAATCCCCAGAAGCGATAGGTATCGCCCTGGCAGAAGAACCGCAGCGGCTGAACATCGGTCGGGACGTCCCGATAGACGCGCCGCAGGTTTTCCATGTCGAGCGTCATTTCCCGACCGTAGACGAACGGTCCAACAAACTTGCCGTCATTGAAGAAATGGACGCGCTGTGGCGGGGCGTAGATGTGGTCGATGTTGCGCGAGTGCAGGTTATAGGGTGCCAGAAACTCGCAGATCAGGATCGAGAGATAAAGGACAGCCAGAAACGCGCCGGACCATACGGCGATCTTGTGCTGGCGGAACTGCCACCACATCAGGCGAAACTGCGATGCCTTTCCGAAGGCCGCCAGCCCCGACGTCGCAGGCTCGACACTATAGGGATCAAATGGCGCCGCTGACACATAGTGCGGAAGCGGTTCGCCGGGCTTGGGAATGGGAGTCGGGGCGGGTGAAGTCATTTGACGTTATCGCCTCCGAAGCGGATTCTCGGGTCAAGTATGGCAAGCGCGATGTCGGAGACAAGAACACCGATCACCGTCAGGAAAGCCAGGAACATCAGGAACGAGCCGGCAAGATACATATCCTGGCTCTGCAACGCTCTGATGAGCATCGGACCGGTGGTTTCCAGCGACAAAACGACGGCGGTGATTTCCGCACCGGAGATAATGGCCGGCAGGATCGAGCCGATGTCTGAGATGAAGAAGTTCAATGCCATGCGGAGCGGGTACTTGATCAGGACCTTGAAAGGGTGAAGCCCCTTGGCGCGTGCGGTGACGACATATTGTTTCTGCAACTCGTCCAGCAGATTGGCGCGCAGGCGCCGGATCATGCCGGCCGTTCCCGCCGTTCCAATGATCAGGACGGGAATCCACAGATGTTCAAGGATTGATTTGAACTTGGCCCAGCTCATCGCCTGATTGAGATATTCACGATCCATCAGATGGCCGATGGAAATGCCGAACCATATGTTGGCGAAATACATCAGGATTAGCGCCAGCATGAAGTTGGGAATGGCGATGCCCAGCAACCCCAAAAACGTCAGCCCGTAATCTCCCCAGCTGTATTTGTGGGTAGCGGAGTAGATGCCGATCGGGAACGCGATCAG
Organism: Agrobacterium tumefaciens; assembly: GCA_025559845.1. Classification (NCBI taxonomy): domain Bacteria; kingdom Pseudomonadati; phylum Pseudomonadota; class Alphaproteobacteria; order Hyphomicrobiales; family Rhizobiaceae; genus Agrobacterium; species Agrobacterium tumefaciens. Next base: position 2,751,387 of record CP048469.1, on the reverse strand, counting down.
CCATGTAACGATAATGGTGACAAAGGACACCAGAACGGTCAGCCACAGGCGGTCGCCCACGACTTCGTTGACCGGAAGCTGATATTCGAAGGAATAGCCGAAATCGCCGACCAGCATGCCGCTGACCCATCGGAGATAACGAATGGGCGCAGGTTGGTCGAAACCGTAACGGACACGCAGTTCCTCGATTTCCGCCATATTGGCTGTCTCGCCCATGGCGCGCATTTCGGCGACATAACTTTCGAAATAATCCCCTGGCGGTAACTCGATGATGGTGAAGACCAACATCGAGATCAGGATCAGGGTGGGGATCATCACGAGGATGCGCTTGAGAATGTACCGCAACATATCAAGCGTCTCCGTCGTACCAGAAGGCATCCGGCATATAGACGCCGAGATAGGACGTTGGCTCGTAACCGAACAGTGCTTTCTCCGGCACATTGCGCATGCGCGTGACGTGAACGACCGGTTGGAGCGCTCCGTTGACGAGGCCGATCGAGAAAACCTGCTGTGAATAAAGCTCCAGCATCTCAAGCCAGATCCGCTTGCGGTCCTCGTCGGATACCGTGCGTCGCCACTCCTTCAACATTGCCAGCAATTGAGCGGCCTCAGGCAGATCGGGGGCCGTGCCTTCGCGTCCACCGGACAGATAATGCACGCCCCAGACGGGCCATTGCAACTGGTCGTCGCCCGTCGGCGCAAGGCCAGAGGGCAACATGTCGGCGTTTGGCACCCCGTTGTCCATGCCCATCCAGACGGACATCATGACCTCGCCACCCATGGCACGTTTACGGAAAACGTCGCGCTGGGTCGGGCGCACCGAAAGCGAGATGCCGACGTGCCGCCAGTGATCGGTGACGAGCTCCATCACATCGGTCTCGAGGGTGCTTTCACCCGCGGTTTCAGCGATGATGTGGGCCGGCCGGCCGTCTGGAAGGAGCCGCATGCCCTTGCTGTCGCGTTTGTCGAGGCCCGCTTCATCCAGGAGACGGTTGGCGTGCGCGGGATCGAATTCGCTCCAGGCTTTGGCGAATTCCGGACGATAGAGCGGACTTTCAGGCAGCACGGTATCGGCGCTCTCGGTCGCCAGACCGTAAAAGCACACCATGTTGATTTCGTGCCGATTGATCGCCAGCGACAAGGCGCGGCGCACGCGGACATCGCGGAACGCCTCCCGCCAGACCGCATCGCCACAGGTCAGGTTCGGCAACAAGGCTATGCGTGAACCCTGCGATCGTTTGTAGAGATTGACCTTCAAGGGGAAGCGCTCTTCGGCATCCTTCAAAAAGGTGTAGTCAGTGAAATCGAGGCCAAGGAACTGGATGTCGCTGTCTCCAGATGCCGTTTTTGCCGAAATGATGTCTGATGACGTCACGTTCAGAAGGAAACGATCGAGATAGGGCAGTTGCAGGCCATTTTCATCGACACGATGATAATAGGGGTTTCGCTCAAACACGAATTGTTCGGCCGGTGGCGATGTCATGTTGCGCCATGCGTCGAGTGTCGGCAATGCAGGGTTTTCCGGACGAACCTGCCGCGACATCTTGATGTGCAATCCGCTCCAGTCATCGGTCTTGTTTTTCTTGATGAGCTTCGCGAGATTTTCCGCCGTCTGATATTTGACGTGGAATTGCTTCATGTAGGCGGCCGGCAGACACAGTCGCGCGGGGGAGGCGGCGGCAAGCTTTGCCAGGAAATCCGGGTTAGGGCCTTCCCAGGTGTAGCGAACGGTCAGGCGATCAATGATTTCGATGAGCGGCGGCTTGTCATAGACAAGCAATTCGATCGGCGGGCCACCCTTGTGGATTTCACGGTTGAGGGCAACATCCTCCCAGAAATAACGAAAATCCTCCGTCGTGAAGTCACTGCCGTCCGACCATTTATGGCCGTCTCGCAGTTTCAACGTGAAGATCCGCTCTTCCTGAATGTCGTAGCTCTCAAGAATATCCGGCTGGAAATTGAAGTTCTCATCATAGCCGACAAGACGTGCGTAGCTGTTGATCGGCATCAGACGGATGTCTCGCTGCCCGCCGATCAGCATTCGTGCTGAACCGCCATGTTTACCCGGCTCACGGCCAAGCTCTTTCATGTTGATGATGCGGGGATTTTTCGGCAAACGCTCGGAAACATCCGGCAATTCGCCCTTGTCCTTTTTTTCCTTGAAAAAGCCAGGGTCGACATAAGCTGCCCGTGCCGTGAACGGCAGAAAAACGGAGGCCAGCAGGCCAAGTGTTGTGCGGCGGGTAATCAAGGTCGCAACTCTCGGATATCGGCGCTGCCGTTGGCGAGCACGAAATGGCCTTCACCCAGATCTGCGGAGATCATCGTTCCTTCGCCCTCATCGCGGAACTGCTTGCCCCAATCGAATTTGCCCGTCGCGCTGATCTTGCCGATGGTGCGAAAGTCGAGAGGGCGGTCCAGATCGGGGAACGGAACCGCAGCCAGCAGAGATTTGGTATAGGGGTGGACCGGCGACCGCATCAAGATTTCCCGTGGCGCGAGCTCGACGATACGGCCTTCACACATGACCGCGACGCGGTCTGCCATGTAGTCGACGACCGCCAGATTGTGGGAGATGAAGAGATAGGTCAAACCGAGATCCTGCTGCAAATCCTTCAGCAGATTGAGAATTTGCGCCTGCACCGACACATCGAGGGCGGAAACCGGCTCGTCGCAGATGAGAAGCTCAGGGCCAAGCGTCAGGGCTCTGGCAATGCCAATGCGTTGGCGCTGGCCACCTGAAAAGCTGTGCGGATAACGATTGAGGGCACTTTCGCCAAGGCCGATGGCCTTGAGAAGATTACGAACCTTCTCCGCACGATATTTCGCATCGCCGCGACGATGGATTTCCAGAGGTTCACTCAGGATATTTCCCACTGTCATGCGCGGCGACAGAGACGAAATTGGGTCCTGGAACACCATCTGGATTTTGGAGCGCAACTGCTTGAGGTCGTCGTCCTGCGCATTCAGGACGTCGATGTCGCCATCTCGGCTGTGAAACGTTACCGAACCTTCGTCCGGTCGGACGGCACGCATGAGAATCTTGCTGACAGTGGTTTTGCCGCTGCCGCTCTCTCCAACGAGGCCGAGACATTCGCCCCGGCGAATCTCGAAACTGACGCTATTGACCGCCTTGGTGGCGTTAGCCTTGCCACTGCGGAACCAGCTGGATTTGCGCGTCGTGAAGGTCTTGCTGATGTTGTCGACCGTCAGAATCGTATCAGGTGCTTTGTCGCTCTGAGCGACTTTCTTCTTGCCGACCAGACTTTCGTGATCGACCGTGATTTCACGAAGTGCTTTCAGCCTCTGGCCGGGTTTCATGTCGAAATGCGGCACGGCAGCCATCAACCCCTTGAGATAGGGGTGGCTGGGAGCCCTGAAGATGTCGTCGACGGGACCGGCCTCCATGATCTCGCCCTGGTAAATGACGGCAACTTCGTCGGCGATGTTGGCGACAACGCCGAGATCGTGAGTAATAAGCAGCATGCCCATGTTTAGTCGGCTCTGCAGATCGCGCAACAACTTCAAGATCTGGGCCTGAATGGTCACATCCAGAGCCGTCGTCGGCTCGTCTGCGATCAATAGCGCAGGGCGGCAGATCAGTGCCATCGCGATCATGGCGCGCTGACGCATGCCGCCTGAAAGCTCGAACGGATACATGTTGCAGATCTTGGCCGGATTGGAAAAGCCGACGAGATCAAGCGTCTCGTGCATTTTTTCGAGACGGTGCGCTGGCGTCAGGACACTGTGAATTCTAAGCGCTTCATCGATCTGGTTACCGATTGTGTGCAGCGCTGAAAACGATGTCATCGGTTCCTGAAAGATCAGGCCGATGCGGTTACCACGTATGGCGCGGATTTCCCTGCCGTCTTTCGGCAGTTGCAGCAGATCGACTGGCGCCTGCGCTGGAAGGGCCGGATCGGAAAACAGGACGCGACCCGTCACGCGTGCGGTTTTGGCCTGGATACCCATGATGGTCTGGCCGATCACGGACTTGCCGGAGCCGGATTCGCCGACGAGCGCCGTTACCTTGCCCGGCAGAATGCGGAGGCTGGCGCCCCTTACCGCATTGATGGTTCCTCCCATGAGAGAAAACGACACCTGCAAGTTTTCGATGCGGAGCAAATCCGCGCCTGCGCTCATGCCAAAAAGGTTCCCTGTCGTCTTCTTGAGTATTGCCTTGCGACAAAGTTCATCCAAGGCTCTAACGTCACGTTATCGTAGGGCTTTGTGTCTGTCTATGCCCTTGAAACACCTGTATATGCTGCGAATTCGAAGCCGGCTTCTTAAATCGGCGACTTGCCTGGCGGCTTCGGTTTGGCGATATGTGAGTCAGTGTTTCGGGACAGGGTTAAATGTCGGACAAGAAATATTACGACGCATTGCTGGATAAGGCCCGACAGTTGCAGGGGAATGGCAAATATGCCGAGGCGCATGCGATCCTGTCTTCACTCGTTGCGGTTGAGGATGGGCACCTGATGGGTGAGCCGACGGTGCTTGGGCTTCCGCGAAGGTTGCATGCTGCCCGTCTGCGCCTTGCCAAGGCCGAGGGCGACAGGATTGCGAAGATCGGCTATCAGTACACGCTGGTACCGCCCCCTTCGACGCTCGCAAAATACGCGCAGTTCTCAGTGGAGGAGCGTCGCACCGTCGCGGAAAAAAGTCGGCAGCCGGTGCCCAAAATTATCCACCAAATATGGATCGGCGATAAACCTCCACCGGTATCGACCGTCGCATGGGAGGCTCATGCGCGGGCGAACGGTTATGAATATTTTTTATGGCGCGAGGACGGGTTGGAGCGTGAAGGTGTTTTTGCCGACGCGACCTTCAAGACCATGTTGGACAAACGCGACTATCCCGGTGCCGTCGATGTTGCTCGTTACAAGCTGCTGGACCGTTTCGGCGGTATTTATCTCGATTGCGACTGGTATCCGGCGCGCGATGATTTGAGCTTCGATGCCGTTTTGCCGATGATCGGGCTTATGGCTTTCGATGAAAAAACACCACGCGAGACCGGAAAAGGCAGCGTTCTCCTGGCCAATTCGTTTATTGCGGCACCTGCCGGGCATCCTGTCTTTCGCAAGCTTCTCGACGCCTTTCCAGGCATTGTCAGGGATATGCCGCGTGCTCCTGCCTGGTGGGCCACGGGACCATTGATCTTCACGATTATCGCCCGGGCAGGAAGTATCAGCTTGGCACCAGCAGATTTCGTTGCCGCATCCATGGCCGATCGTGCGCCGTTTGACGAGGTAGAAGCTGTCAGGGCCGGCCTTCAGGACGAGGATGGTGGATTGCTGATTGCCTGGAAATCATGGTGAAGGCGTTTCGATAAGATCGGCGGACGAACGCCAGCGGCATGCCGGATGATCTGTCGTGACTTCCAGGAGCATCGTCAAAAATCGCCAGACGTTTTCGTCGTGCACCAGATGATGGGTGAGGATACCTGTCGTCCCACCATCTTCCATTGTTGTTGTTATGCGAGTGGCTGTTTCCGCGAACAGAGTGTCGTGGTCGCGTCCGCCGCGCGTGCCATGCCAGTCCATGACATCGACATGGGTATTCTGAGATGGCGGTTCTGTCGCCTTTTCCGGGCCAAACACGGAAAGGGCACGATAGCCGATTTGCGGTAGTTCGCTGACGACACCGGCATCGATGCGGTTCCAAGGTGGGACGAGCATCGGCGTGAAACGTCCACCATGCAGATCGCGTAGTTTTCGCAGTCCGGATTGTAGCTCCGCGACAACGACGGCCGTTTCCCGATGGCGCCCCAACTCCTGCTTCTTTTCCTCCTTCGTCGCATAGTTGGTATGGGACCAGCCATGGACGGCGACAGTTGCAAGAGGTGCGCCATCGAGATAGGTCGACAACTTCTCCGACGTGGCAACCGGAATGACGGCAAGGGTCATTGGCACCGAAAAGTCTTCGGAGAGACAGAGCAATCGATCGAGTTTTGCCGTGGGTTCGACCGCGTCGTCATCTCTCAGCCAGAGATCGGCTGTGACACCACGCTTCGCGCATGCGTCCAAGGCAGCAACAAGCTTTTCCACACTCATGGTTTCTGCGCCTTCGTTTGCGAAAGAATGTCGTTTAATCGTTCGGCAGCTTTCTCCAGCGACCGTTCCTCCATGACAAAGCGGCGAGCGCCGTCGGCCAAAATCCGACGACTTGTCTCATCGGTCAGCAGGGACTCGATCGCTTTTGCGTAGGCGCCCGTATCGCCTGCGCGCGTCAATCGTCCGGTCATTCCAGATTTTACCACCTCCGGCACCCCGGCCGTCTGCTCCGCGATAACCGGAAGACCTGCTGCTTGCGCCTCCAGATAGGCAAGCCCGTAAGCCTCACCATGTCCCGGCCAGACATAGATCGATGCCTTGGAGAGAAGGTTGGGTATTTCGGTGGAGGGTTTTTCGCCGTGCCATACGAGCTGCCGAGCGTCGACGGGTCGGAACATGGCCTCCACCTGTTCGCGTTCGGGTCCGTCTCCCACAATGTCGAGCGTCCATTCCAGATCGTTCGGCAACATCACCAGCGCATTGGCCAGCGCTTGATAGCTGCTGAGCTTGTCACCCGCTCGCATCATTGCGACTGCAATCAGTTTTCCCTCTACGGGCGTTGGCTCGTTATCACGGAAGGCGCCGGTTTCGATGAAGGGAGGTAACATTGCTGTGTGAACGACCGGTGAGGCCCGCAAGAGCCCGTCCTGATCCCGTGCGGTAAAGCAGATGTTGACGGCAGCATCTGCCAATGCGGACAGAAGTCCATCCTGTATGTCCTGCCATCCCATCGCATTGCGCTTGGGAGCATAAGACGCTTCGGCCGTGACGTATGCAACATCGAATTCCCTGCAAAGCGTTGGTCCCAAGAGATCGGGCGCCTTGTAATAGGGATGATAGCAAAACCAGAGATCGGGTTTGCCTTCGCTTTTCCAAACCCCGGAAATCCGTGCCACTTCACGTTCTGCCGCAGCATTTATCTCCGCTCGACTGAGGGCATCGGGGTGCTTGTTGAAGCTCCGCAACTCCGAAACGACATAAACCTCATGGCCGCCCATCGCCATTGCTTTCATCAAAAGGCGCGCCATCAACCGGTCTCCGGAAGGGACAGGGTGATTGGGAGATTTCAGCGGCGAATAAAAAGCGATTTTCATCTGCATGGTTTTGCGTCGGCCGCTGTCACTGCGTCAACCGTAATTTGAGGACCACGAGCCTTGACAGCTTGTTCATTCTTGCCCAACTGAAAGGCATCTTTTTGCAATGCGCGGAGCGTAACACGCTTTGACTTCCTCGGTCTCCTTCCAGAATTTGCTCACCACCATTGAAACCAAGAGCGCCAGAGCAGGCGTGATCGGACTTGGCTATGTCGGCCTGCCGCTGGCGATGACAATCGCCAAGGCGGGCTACAAGGTCACCGGGTTCGATATCGACCCCGGTAAAATCATCGCGATCGACGCGGGTCGAAGCTACATCGAGGCGGTCTCGGACGATGTTCTGGAAGAGGTGCGCCGAGACGATGGGTTTGTTGCAACATCCGATTTTTCGAAATTGGCTGATTGCGATGTGATCGCCATCTGTGTGCCGACGCCGCTGACGAAATATCGTGAACCGGATCTCTCCTACGTCGAAAAAACCTGCCGTGACATCGCTGCACATCTTCGTGTGGGACAGCTTATCGTGCTGGAATCAACCACTTATCCCGGTACGACCGATGGAGTGGTGAAAACCATACTTGAGACATCCGGGCTGATGGCCGGCGTCGACTTCTTCATAGGTTTTTCGCCGGAACGCGAGGACCCCGGCAATCGGGATTTTGAAACATCGACGATCCCGAAGGTCGTTGCCGGCGATGGTGAAGCGGCGGGAACGCTGATGACGGCATTCTACGGTGCGGTCGTGAAAAAAGTTGTTCCCGTGTCAACGACGGCGACGGCTGAAGCGGTGAAAATTACCGAGAACGTTTTCCGAGCGGTCAACATCGCGCTCGTCAACGAACTGAAGGTGGTCTACGAGGCAATGGGCATCGACATCTGGGAGGTGATCGATGCGGCCAAGACCAAACCTTTCGGTTATATGCCTTTTTATCCAGGCCCCGGTCTCGGCGGTCACTGTATTCCGATCGATCCTTTCTACCTCACCTGGAAATCGCGTGAGTATGAATTGCCGACGCGTTTCATCGAACTGGCGGGCGAAATCAACACCGGCATGCCCCGGCATGTGATCGGTCGCGTTGCGGAGGCGCTGGATATTCATGCCGGCAAGGCATTGAGCCGTTCCAAAGTGCTGGTGCTTGGACTGGCCTACAAGAAGAACGTGCCTGACATTCGCGAAAGCCCGTCTCTGAAGCTGATCGAGCTGATCCATGAGCGTGGCGGCGAACCGTTCTATTACGATCCCTACGTGGCTGAAATCCCGAAAACGCGCGAATACAGCGCCTTGATGGGCATGCAGTCTGTCGCGTGGCGCAAGGAGGTCATCGGTGCGTTCGATGCCGTGCTTATCGCGACCGATCACGACGACGTGGACTACGCGACGCTCGTGGAGTGGTCGCCACTGATCATCGATACCCGAAACGTCTTTGCAAGGCGGGGCATCGCCGCAAAACATATCCTAAAGGCCTGATCGTCCTCCCATTTCTCGTTCCATTGGATATCGCATGAGCAGACTCGACAGTTTCATTCGCCGTTTGACCGCACAGCGGGATATTCTCAACCACGTGCGTGACGACCTCGAATTGCCACGCAACGGGGCGATCATGGAGGTTGGTCTTGGCAATGGGCGGACGTTCAATCACCTGCGCGAACTTTTCCCGGAGCGTCGTATCATTGCCTTCGACAGGGCGATGGGCGCCCATGCTTCGTCCGTTCCGGTGGCGGAGGACATGGTGATTGGCGAGATATCGGAAACCGCTCCCGCCTATATCGGCTCGGAAGCGGCGCTGGTACATGCCGATATTGGTACGGGATATCCGGAAAAAGACGCGATAACCTTGACCTGGCTTCCCCAGCTTGCGGCTGGCCTGCTGGGTGCGGGCGGCATCGCCATCAGTGGCCTGCCACTCGAGCATCCGGCCCTTGAACCGCTTCCGGTGCCGGACAGCGTGCCAACCGACCGTTATTTTCTCTACCGCAAGATCTGATAGGTGCGTTGGTTTTACAGGAACCGCTCGCTCTCTTCCTTTGACAAGAGGAAGACCTTCAGTTGCGAGTTTCTGCCACGGATAGCGATCTTTTCGTTGCGCAGATCGGCGATGTCCTGACCGGCCTGAATAATGGCCGGTTCAGAGACCACAATTGCCACACCAAGCTCCTTGGCTTTCGATTCCAGCCGACTTGCGACATTGACGGTGTCGCCAATGGCGGTGAGGGTTTTTGCTGAACCATAGCCCATAACGCCAACAATGGTCGGGCCTGAATGAATGCCGATGACCACTTCCAGCCTTACGGAAAACTGTCTTTCCAATCCCTCGTTCAGAAGCGACAGTTCCCGTAAAATCGTGGCGGCTGCTTTCATCGCATTGCGGCAGGCATCTTCGGTTTTTCCCTCGACACCAAAAAGCGCCATGGCCCCATCGCCGATGAATTTATCCAGGCGTCCACCTGCCTGTTCGACCGCCTGCCCGACGATCGTGAAATAGCGGTTCAGCAGAAAGACGACGTCGTAAGGGAGCTTCGCTTCCGATAGCGAGGTGAAATTGCGGATGTCGCAAAACAGAACCGCGATCTCCTCTTCCCGGCCTGGCCGTGTCGTTTGCGTATCGGGTGGGAGATCACTTTGCTGATTGTGAGATACAAGGAGCGCGACACTGAGATTGTCGGTCGGGCGCAACTGACAGCCAAGCCGCACATCGGAATCAGCATGAATGCGCCGTAACGTGTTCTTTTCGATATCGCCAACAGGCGGCAAAGGTCCCTTGCTATCGAGAATTCTGACCCGACAGGTCGAGCAACGGCCTTTTCCTCCGCAAACGGAGTAGTGCGGAATACCGCCAATCCGGCTTGCTTCCAGAATGCTCAGTCCAGCAGGTACACGCACCTGCGCGCCATGCTCATAACGGATTTCGATAGCGCCGGTTCGCTGCCGCCACGCGCGCAGGCCACGCATTGCAATCACAACTGCAACCGCTGATGCGAAGAGCGCCTGTGCACCTGTCGTGATGGATTTGATGTGATTTTCCATCTGGCTTGGCGAGCGTTGATATTCCGGATGCTGGCTGTATTCGGCAAGCCCCGGCGGCAGGCTCAGCCTGGCACTCTCCTCTTCGAGTAGTCTCCCGGCATCAGCAAAACCCAAGAGGGCGAGGATCGGGAGCATGACAGCAAAGGTCAGGAAGAAACCTGAAAATCGTGGGTACCAGTCCCGATAACGCAGCCAGAAAAATACGCCGATGCAGCCATGTGTCCAAATCACCAGCAGCGCAAAACTCTGCCATGCACCAGCACCGGGATTTTCGACCCACAGTCTGCGAATGATGTCTGGATAACCGAGATCGACGCCGTAAAGTATTCTGGAAAAACGGATGTTTACGGCATGACCGATGATGAGGAAGGGAATTAGCAAACCAAGACCAGTCTGCAATGCTTCACGCAGAGGCATCCGCAAGGTCCGGCGCAGATAAATGGAGCGAAGGACGAGCACCAAATGAACGAGAAGCGCGCCGTAAAGCAGAATGCTACTTGCTGGATTCAGCCAGAGCAGGCTGAACCATTTGCGCCCTTTTTCTGCGGTTTCCAGTGATACGAGCGCAAGAGCGTGATTTGAAAGATGGCTGCAGACAAACGCGAACATGACAAGGCCAGAGCCAATCCGGGCATGTCTGAGCGCGGTTTCCGGCACGAAGCGGATCATGGAAATCCCTTTATGCGGTCTGTCGGTGTGACGTTGCCTGTTCCAATCTCGCGGTTCCCCCATCATTCATTGCGTAAGCACCCGTCATCGCGACGAACTGTTCTTCTGCGTTATTGCGCAATGGCTTGCGGCAACATCGTGGAAGGGAACACACACTTATTGTCACTTGTACGTGTTCGTATCACGGATTGTTCCGAAGGATGGAGACGGCCAGGTCGATGGAGCGAAATTTTTCGTCAGAGTTCGATGATCTGATGATCCATCGCCGCAAATGCACCGTCGAACTGCTCTTTCGCCTGTTTCTCGATGTCATCGAGTTCTTCGTCGCTGCGTGTTGGCGAATGATGGATGAACCCGACGCTCTTTGCATTGGCAAGCTTGGCGAGGCGGATTGCCTGCTGCCATGAGGAATGGCCATAGCCTTTATAGAGGCCCATCTCTTCGTCCGTGAACATGGCGTCATACAGGAAGAGGTCGACGTCCTTGATGAGGTCCAGCACCGTCTCGTCAAAGGTGCCCGGCTCATGTTCGGTGTCCGTTATGATCGCAAGCGATTTACCTGCCCAATCGATACGGTAGCCAACCGCATTGCCTGGATGATTGAGCATTCCGGTGCGAATGGAGAGGCCAGGGCGCACGTCCAGGGTATCGCTAGGGAGAAAGTCCCTGGTCGCAATTCTGGCGCAACAGATTTCCAGCGGAACGGGAAACCACGGTGGGCTCATGAATTCCTTGAGCATTTCGCGCGTGGTTTTCGTGCCGGCCAGATGACCGGACCAGATCTTCACATCATTGGCGCTGTTGTAGAAGGGCTTGAAATAGGGGAAGCCGACAATGTGGTCGTAATGGCAGTGTGAGAAGAACAGGTTGACGTCCGTCACGCCTTCGGCACGCAGCGCCAGGCCGGCTGGCAGAAGTCCGGACCCTGCATCGAACAAAAGAACATGATTTCCGCATCGAACCTCGATGCAGATCGTATTGCCTCCATATTTCCGGAAATCCTCACCTGAAACGGGGAGTGTTCCTCGCGCTCCCCAGATCTTTATCCGAAAATTCTCATCATTTTCCCGACCCGCTACGTCGGAACCGAACACCATGATACACCCCAAACCACAACGGAGCCTTGCAAGCTTTCCTCCCTGGAGGCCCGTTGTAAACGCATTACCTATGTCTGCTGCCCCACAGCAGACGTCTCACTATTCATCCAGCATTTCATGTATATTGCAATGGCGCGACGTCTGTTTTTTCAAGATCGCGCGTGACGGTAGCAAGGAATTGCCACTTATGTTTTCGCCATGGTGCGCGCTTTGCTCAGTTCCGCCGTGGTTTGCGTAAGCCGCTCGGCAAGGACGCGCATGACCTTGATGGTGATATCGGGGAAGTCCGACATCAGCTTGAAAAACTGTTCCTTGCCGATACGCAGAGCTTCGACATTGGTCGACGCCCGTACCGTCGCCGTTCTGACGCTGTCACAGAGGATGGCGATTTCGCCAACGATTGCGTTCCCGGTCATTTCCGTCAGCTTGATGGGGCCGGCAGGAGAATCGATGAGCACATCGACTTTACCGGTCAGAAGCACATAGGCGGCGTCGCCCACATCACCCTGCCGGAATAGAACATCACCACTGTGGTAGGATACGCGATCCGATGCAAAAGCCAGAAGTTTAAGCTTTGACGGTTCCATCTCCGAAAAGAATGGCACTCGTTTCAGCATTTGTATTTCGTCTTTAAACAGCATCGCTTTATCCTGATTTCGTTCCACCTCGGTCACGTCTCTTAACTTTATGTTGCGACCATTTCCTTGAATGTACCGTTTTCTTGCGCAAGAGTCTCGTAACTTCCATCAGCAGTTATAGAACCCTGGTGTACAACGATAACGCGATCGAACATTCGTGAGAGTGTAGCGTTAGACAGAACCCAGACGATGGACGGGTTATTGTTGTTCTGTTTCAGGAATGTGATGACTCTCTCAACAATTTCCTCCTGCAGTCGATGATCGAGACCTGGAAGCGGGCGATTGAAGATGTAGTAGTCTGATTTGCGCATCAGCGCCCGAGCAAGATTAAGCTTCTGGCGTTGCAGGGGCCCAAGTCTTTTGCCACCGGAACCAAGGTTGAAATCCAGACCAACGGCCAGAACGCGTTCGTAGACGCCACGTTTGCGCATGACATCGGCGACGATCTTGGTGATGCGCCTCGATGCATCCGAATATCGGTAACTGATCTTGCCGAGCAGGATATTGTCCATGAGGCTGGTGGCGCTCATGTATTTGGACGGATCGTAGATCTCGATGATGTTTTTAAGTTCATCGGGCAGGTTGGCATGGAACATGTGCCTGACCTCGATGATCCGGTCCATGATCTCCTGGGTCAACAGACCGAAACGTTGTCTCGGTTCGACATAGAAGAAGCTCAAGCGCAACATTGCACGCTTTTCACTTTCATTGGCGTCGGCGAAATGTTTGCCCTGAAGGCGCTGCAACATCTGCTGGTAGATTGGCAGATCATCCGGCGTCATAAAGGTGAGCTGCTGGAAGAACGGGTGGTCGCCCGGCAGGTCGGAGAAGATTTCGACAATGTTTTCAGCAATCGTGTGACCCATGTCGAACAATGTCTCGACAAGGCCGGTTTCACGCATCAGCGTCCGGAAGTAATCGCTCTCAATGACTGTCCGGATCGTCTGCGACGAATCCCGCATTGTACCGAACAGCAGATTCTCGCCCACAGTTGCTTCGTTGTTGTAACTATTGAGCTCGAAAGGCGCGATAAGACCGCTCAGATTTTCCTTTTCAAGTTCGGAGCGCAGGATGTGGCGAAGTTCCACGATACGTGCCGCCAGATTCAGGTCATGCAGCGGGTCGATGGACGAGCGCAAAGCGAACTCCAGGACATCCTGCGACAGATCCACCGCATCGAGAACCGCCAGTACTGCCTTTGAGAGATTTTCCGGCTTGTCGTCACCGGCGGGACTGGACGCGTAGTCGATCCAGTTCCCGTTGATATCGACCGACGGATTGCCAGCCATCTTGGCTTCGCGGATTTCCCACTTTCGGTGTTCCAGTTCCGCACCCTGATACACCTTGTCGGCGATCAACGAATGCTTCAGGCCATAGAGCAGGTTGTCCGCGAGGCTGGCGTGGAAGAAATAGCTGTCCGACGAGACATAGGAAATCCGGCGGCCGGTGACGGCTTCCGGCAACTCCAGGATGTCGACATCATCAATGGTGATCTTGCCGCTCGCTGGCCACAGAGTACGTCCAACGGCGTCCGCAAGTGCCTCCCCGCCGGAACCGCCGACGATCGCGATCACTTCTCCCGGTTCGATTTTCAACGAGGCCTGCTCAAGCAGTCTGCTGCCGCTGTCATCTTCCAGCGTCAGGTTGGTGATGACGATCGGGGCGGTTAGTGCAGTGGTCGACACGGCAGAGAGTTTCTGCACCTTTTCATCAATCATGTTGGGCGCGTTGAACTGCTCGAACACCTGTTCGTATTTGACCTGAACATCCTGACGCGACTGGTCCCAGTCGATCAGTTCCTTCAATGGTCCCGGCAATTCCTTGTAGGCATTGATCACGGCCACGAGCTGGCCGACGTCCAGGCTGCCTTTCAGCGTGAGGTATCCGCCCAAGGCATAAAAGAAGAACGGCGTGAGCTGTGCCAGGAAGTTGTTGATGAATTTGACCAGGAACTTCCACTGGTAGAGATCGTAGCGGATTTTGAAGATATCGCCGAGCCGGTGGGATGCGTCGGCTCTCTCGTAGTTCGACGTGTCATAGGCATGGATGGTGCCAATACCGTCGACCATTTCGCCGATACGGCCTGCCAGTTGACGAGCGCTGAGCTGACGCTGGCGCCCCAGTTCGATAAGCCGGCGCCGCATCTTGGGGATAATGCCGACCTGAATCGCGGCCATGAAAGCGGCAATCAGGCCCAGCCAGAAATTCTGTACAAGAATAAAGAAAAGCGCAGACAGAGCCTGTCCGCCCAGCAGGGCTGGCTGGACGAAGGCATCCCCGGTGAAACCGCCCAAAGGCTCAACCTCATCCTTCACCATGCTCGAGATTTCAGCGCCTTTGACCCGTTTGAAATGGCTGGGTGGGAAGCGAAGAATCTTGTCGATCAGCTCGTAGCGGATACGACGCAGCAGGCGTTCGCCGAGCCGACCCTTGTAGGTGTTGATGTAATATTTGAAGAGACCGTTGACGATGACGAGCGCGAGAAACGTCAGGCTCAAGGCCATCAGCATTGACATGCGGTCGAGCTCAAGCCCGTCGAACAGCGTGACCGTACCCCAATAGGGCAAGTCGACGGTGATGTTCATGAACGGCTGAGTCGCGTTCGCGCCTTCGAAGCCGTCACCCTGAATCGGGCCGTTGACGATTTGCTTGGGAAGGTCAAAGGCAAGGAAGTAAGGAATCATCGAAAGAGCGACGATCATCAGAATGAAGAGCTGATGCCGCTTTGTATGCGTCCAGATGTAACGCGTAAGGCTTTGTTCCATAAAAGACTTCTATGATTTTTCGGGTGAAACCCGTCGTTTAGTTCTCGCAACGCTCCGGCACTGGTTTGCCAGACAACGAAGGTCCCTCCTACAGATAGTATGCAAGTTGCTATTTATCAGCATCTCGAGGGGGTTTCGAGCAAAATAGCGACGCTTGTGCCTTCGAGGATGTCGTTGTCGTAGAACTGGTGTTAAGACCTTTGATGTATCTGTAAACGTGTATGGTTGAGCCAGGCATCGGCGCAAAAAGTGGCAGGCCCAATGACGATAAATATTTCAGAGCGAACAGGCGGTATGAACGCGCAGCCAGTTTCTTTTGATGGTTGTGTCGGCATTTTTCATCCAGCCTTGGGTGATACTCAAAAAAATACTGCGGTTCTCTTCGTCAGCCCCTGGGGTATGGAAGAACTCTGCAGCCGCAAATTCCAGCGGGTCATTGCCGAGCGGCTTGGTGCTGTCGGCATTGCGAGCCTGCGGTTCGACTACCATGGCGCGGGTGATGCGCTCGATCCTCAAGATGTGGGCAAGGACGCAGATTGGTCCGCCAACGCCAGATCTGCTCTCAATTGTCTCCGCGAGATTTCGGGTGTCTCAAGCGTTGTCATTGTTGCTCAGGGGCTTGGCTGCCTGATTGCCATGCAGGCTTTTGCGGATGAGACGAGCGTAAGCGGAATGGCTCTACTTGCTCCTGTCGTTTCAGGGCGTGCCTATCTGCGTGAAACTGCGATGTGGTCGTCGATGATCGATGACGGTCTGGGCCTTCGTCCCGAGCAACGGTTGGCGACACCCGGTTCCATCGCCAGCATGGAGATGCCTGCCGTCGTTGCAGAGAGGATCAAGAAGACCAATCTTTCCAGCTCGACTGTTGTTCCTGCCGAGCGGCTGCTCGTTCTGACGCGGCCAGGGCGCGTGACGGATGCCGATTTCGCACGCCATTTGCAAACGCTTGCTGGCGACGTGCAAGAAGACGAATTCACAGGCTATGACGATCTGGTTTCCAGTCCGACCTTGTCAAAGATCCCGGACAGTGTCGTCAGCCGCATCGTGGACTGGACACTGTCGCAGGCGCAAGCGAGTGATGGTGCCGGATATGCCGGGGAACAGCTCGCCAACGCGGGTCAGAGAGGACATGGATTTATCGAAAAACCTGTCCAGTTCGGTGAGAACGGACGTCTGTTCGGTGTCTTCTGCAAACCCGCTGACGCCAGCGCATCGTCTGCGGTCCTTTTTCTGGGGGCCGCCTATGACAGGCATGCGGGGTGGGGCAGACTTTCGGTAACGATGGCACGCGAACTCGCGAGAAATGGCGTTGCTTCCTTGCGGTTTGATGCGGCGAACATCGCCGACAGTCCACCGGTTGAAGGCGTTCCAGAACAGGTGCTTTACGACGTCAGACAGAACGATGATGTCGTCGCGGCTCTCGATTTTCTGTCGGCGCAGATCGCAGGTCCGATCGTCGCCGCCGGGCGCTGCAGCGGTGCCTATCTGGCCTTTAACGGTGCTCTTTCCGATGATCGCATCCGCGCTGTCGTTGCGGTCAATCCGGTTGTTTTCCATTGGCTGAAAGGCCGCTCCGTCGATGAGGCGCTGCACAAACGTCCGCGCTCTTTCGGCGAATATCGCCAGCGCTTTTTGCAAGGGGCAACGTTCAAGCGCCTGTTCAGCGGCGATGTCGACGTTGTAAGTGCTGTGCTGAACATCATCAAAGCGACGGCGAAAAAGCTTTCGACAAAAACCGCACGCCTTTTTCGAGCCAAAAGTGAGGAAGGTCGGGCGGTTTATCGGGCTTTCGAAACATTGCGAGCAAAGGGCACGATCGTCACGCTGCTCTATAGCGACAATGACGACGGGCTCGAACACTTCCGTTATTACTTCGATTCCGATGGACGGGGGCTGGGTGCCTATGCGAATGCGTCGGTGACGATCATTCCCGATGCCGACCATAATCTGTCCACGCCTCAAGCCCGCGCGGTCTACCTTGAGACCGTGACGCGTCTTGCATCTCAACCCTGACCGGTTGCTTCTGCAGGGAATGTTCTAGAAGGAAAAGCGGCGGCTTGAGCCGAGCGACATGATTTCGCCAGTTGGTTCGGCAGCATCGGCATCGACGTCGGCACGAAGTTCGATCCGCTTTGCTTCACCCGGAGCCAGATGGAACCAGTTGTCGGAGGGGCTATAGCCTTCCGCTGCAATATGGACCGACTGCGCCAGACGATCGGTTTCGATCTCAAGCCACCAAGTTCCGCCAATATTGTTTTTGGTGATCTGTATTGATGCCGGGTGCAGTGCTCTTTTCCGTCCAAGTGGAAAATGAAATGCATCTGTCACCACATGTCCGCTTGTCGTGTCGCGTAGCCGAGCGAGCGTCACATCATGGGAAGGAGGGCCGAAGCGATAGGCATAGGTTGTGTCGAAAAACGCTCCGAACAGGTCTGTTGCCGGGACAACGAGACTCTGGCGAGGCGCAAGATCGAAGGCCCGTTTGGCATGCACGACCGGTTGCGTGCCATCCCGCAGGCAAGTCAATTCCAGCATGACTTGAGTTGTTTGGGCGGTTTCGTTGACGATATTGACGTCCAGGCCATTTGTGCCTTCATCCGACAGCGTCACCTGCAGCCGACCGAAGGCACGTTTCAACCCGTACCAAACGGATTTTGGTCGGCCCGTGGCATCGATCAATCCCCAGCCTGCGCCGGGCAGGATATCCTGGAACGTCCAGACCAGGGCGCCTTGGCAATGGGAATCCGGACGACGCCACTCCGCAAAGGTTGCTTCCATGACTTCGGCAATTGCAGCGCGTGACATGTCCATGTAGCGGGCGCTGTCTTCGCGGCGCAAGACATCCGGTTCGACGTCGTAAAGGAGTTTCAGGTAGTGATCGCGCACATCCTCGAAGTCCCAGGAGGCACCCCGGTCACGCGGTGTTCGGGCTTTCCATCGCGGATCATGCACAGGCTGAACGGCAAGATGGCGGTCCAGTGTTTCCTGCTCGGGAATATTGGCAAACGCCAGGCACTCGGCGGCAAAACGAACATCAGCACGGCGCGCATCGTCGAGAGGGCGGCAATAGGCTCCGACACCGTAATAATGGCCGACCCCAGAATTGGGAAAAAATGGCAATGCGCCGCCCGACGGTGAATTCGCCACGTAAGCGATGTCAGGGCGTTTTGTTTTCAAAAGGTCGGGAAGGACCACTTCCGTCAATGGACCTTTCCAGATTTGCTCGGGAAGGCCCAGCATCGCTCCCTGCTGATACATCTCGCTGCCACCGCAAAAGACGGTGAGCGAAGGCGACAATGCGGTGGCGTCAAGAAGCTGCGATATCTCGGTCGTTACGTGCTCGCGAAACGCCTCATCCTTGGCCGGATAGTCGAAGTTCGCAAGCATGGCATCCTGCCAGACCATGATGCCGAGTTTGTCGCAGAGTTTAAAAAACTCCGCGGTCTCATAGGTCATTGTACCGCCAATGCGGATCATGTTCATACCGGCGTCCAGAGCCCGTTTGAGCCATGGTTCGTAATCCGCGCGCCCGCCGGGCAGCCGGACGATATCGGCTGTCGTCCAGACGGCACCGCGGCAGAACACAGGTTCTCCGTTGATCCGCAGTCCGAAACCATTGCCATCTTTGCCGTGGTCGATGTCAATCCGTCGAAAGCCTGTCGTTCCAAGACTGATGCGCTTGCCGTCCAGCTCCAAAGCGATCTCGTGGAGGGTCGGTTCGCCATGTGTGTGTGGCCACCATGGCGTGACCTCTGGGATCGCCAACTCGCCGGAAAGCCTGCCAATTGCATCTGTATTCAGGTCGACTGCATGCCCGCCGCATATCAAACGCGCCAACGATACGTCGCTATCCGTTTCCAGAGCGACGCTGAGCGTTCCGGTTCCTGCTTCGTCCAGAGAAGAACGAATGGAGTAATGGATTTGCGGTTGCCTTGTGAGGCTGACAGGACGCCAGGGGCCGGCTGCATGAATTTCAGGGCACCAGCCCGGCATGTAACCGAGTGCCGTTGTGCGGATCAGCCGCAAACCCTGTGAATTCATCATCTGGGGGCGCCATCTGGCGCGGGGGCCGGTCTTCTCAAGCCTCGGGGACAAGGCCCGGAAACACATCGCCAACTCGTCCGCCCCCGTCAAGTCAACCGGGATCTCCAGAACCTCGAACATGCTCTGGGATGCGGCGACCAATGTGCCGTTGAAAAAGACCTCGGTGACGGTCGCCAGTCCATCGAAACGCAATATCGCGCGTCCCTTAACCTCCGAAATCAGGGTCAGGCGATACCATGCGTCTTTGTCGTTCAGGGCTTCTGGGGCAAAGCGATCGAACTCGCCTGAGACCTCCAGTGCCTGCGCCACGGTGCCCGGAACGTCGGCGGGCAGGCTTTCAAGGTGTGCCGGAATGTCCGACGGGAGATCATAGGCATCCGCTGATGTCAGCGTCAGCGTCCAGCCTTCGCTTAACAGGGTCGCCGTCTCTCCCGGAAGGGTCACTCTCACGCGGCCTCGCTGGCATCGGACAGTTTCTTGTCGAGGGCCTGCATCAACGCGTCCCATGCATCTGCGGCGGGATCGAGAACAGTTGCAAGCGCATCGAATTTGCGGCGCGTGACAGCCCGCGCCAGCTGGAACTGAACGGTCTTGGCGACCTCCGATATGCGCAAAGCGTGTTGCGATGCCTCTTGGAAGCCATCCCTATCCAGCCATTCGAGGTGGCTTGCCGCCAGTTCGAAATTGGCGCCGAGTTGTCGTAACGTGTTGAAAGCATATTTGTGAAAAAAGCCGAAGGGTCTGTCGGCCACTTTTTCCACCTGAGCCGGAAATACGGCCGAGAACGCCCTGACCGGATTGGCGGATGGACGCCTGGAGAAATGCAGCTTCAGCAGGCGCGCAGCCGTCTTGCGGATGTGCGTTTCAGAATTGTTGCTGTCGGGAAATTTCGCGAATTCCGTATAGGGCAGGAAAGGCGGGTCGGTTTCCTGCAGATGGTGCTGGAACAGACCGTCGAAGTCGTCACCTGCCAGATGGAAAAAACCGGCATTGTGGAAATAGTCCAGCTCGCGCTTGTCTCTGTCGAGCCGATTGATGGCGATAGTCGTTTTGCCATGCTCTTTTTGATAGCCCACACCATGGGTATCAGGCATGTAGAAACTGTCCATTTCGATGAGGCAGATGCGGCCGCGCTGAAGCTGTGCCTCGACGTGGTTTTCCACCTGATCGAAGATCGCCAGTTCGGTGGCGCGGATGTCGTATAGTGCTTCGAGGTCTTCCAGCGGCACCTTGAAAAAGGTGAACTGGTCGCCTTCGAAATCCTGAGCCAGCGTGAAGCCGAGCATGGCTTCCGGAGGCAGGCCTCGGGACGCCAGCACTTCGATCCACAAATCGACGTAGCAATTGGTTTCCGGCCACATTCTCTCTGAGGAATGCAGGGGATGCTGCGCGTAGTTCTGAGGATCGAGGCCAGGAAATATCTGCTTCATCGCGGGTCAGCCCCAGAGCGTCTTCACGACCTTTTCAGGCCATTTTTTCACGTCGAGACCGTGATGTGCAAACAGTGCAAGCGCAATGCGCTCGAGGCCGAAGCCAACACACGCCGTATGCGCAACGTCGCCGCTGTCGAGGTTCAGACCCCATTTCTGGCCGAAGGCGTCCTGATGGTAGTTGAAGCTCATGCAGGCCGTCGGATTGGTGGTGGATGTCACCGGGATCAGCAGCTCAAACTTCAGGTTCTGGTCGCGCTGATTGTTGGCAAGCATCTTGCCGGCGCGGCCGAAGAACGGATCGTTTGCCACGTCAATCGTTACGTCGAGGCCAACGGCAGCCATCATCGCGACACCACGATCCATCCAGATCTGACGGAACTCTGTGACATCCGTTTCCGTGCCCATGCGAACATATTCGCGCATGCGGAAAAGCTGTTGGCGGGCCGGGTCCTTGGACGGCTCATGGCGGAAGCAATAGGACTGGATATCGTAGAGCCCACCGCCGGACGGCAGGTTGCCGCGCTTGGCAATCGTCGGGTAAAGCGGGTAGCACGCGGCCGGTGTCAGAACGATATCGGTGGCCTTCTGGTCTTTCGTCCAGTCGCCACCCTCATCCATCGTCTTCAGCAGGCTGACATGGTCCAGCTCGCAGCCGCAGAAGGAGTGAACCGTGCCTGCAAGCTGCGGAAAGCTCTTCATGTAGCCGCTTTTTTCGAAATAGGCACGGTTGATGCCCGGCGGGAAGCGGATCGCTTCTGCACCATCCGGACCACCGGTCCGATCAATCAGGCGCTCGAACGCGGCGATGACGTCTTCGAACTGACCGCTGCGGCCATAAAGACCATCCACGCCCGTCTCGATCAGCAGGCCCTCTTCAAACAGTCGATCAACAAACGATGTCTGCATGTCCATGGTCTTATCCCAAGAGGCTGGTGTCCTGCTTGTGAACGAGCAGGAGGTTGGCGGAATTGCCGAGTATGCGGTCGTTGGAAATCATCAGGCGCGCGGAATGCGCATCGCGCAGATGTCGGCCGAGGCTGTAGGGCGTACCGTTCTTGTAGCCCATGATGCCGCAGATCAGCATGGCGTGGTCGATGATTTCGAGAATGGATTCCGAAGAGCAGATCTTCACATTGTTCATGGCCACGGCGAAGGCCATGGACATGAGCTTTTCCGGATCGCTCTTGGTGTCATTGTAGGCCTTGATGCCAGCGATGATGTTGGATTTCACCACCTGCAGCTTGGTCGAGACTTCGGCAAGGCGGATGGCGCCTGGTGGTGCAGTGCCTGGCGATTTGCGTGCCGCAGCGCGTACGAAAGATTGCGCTCTCAAGACAGCGTCAGAAGCGATACCGTACCAGACCGCGCTCCACAGCAGATGCGATGTTGCAAGCATCGATTGTGCAGCGATCTCGGCAAAGGGTTTCGGAAAAATCTGGGTGGCCGGCGCCTTGCCGCGAAACAGGAAGCCGTCGGAGCAGGTTCCGCGCATGCCGAGCGTGTCCCATACGTGGGTCTTCTCGAGCGTATACTGGTCTTTCAGGAAAACCGTCATCACCTGATCGGTGGGAGCGGCGTCAGAATGCGAGCGCGAGGTGATCAAAATGGCGTCGGCGTCGCTACCGTAGGAAATGACGGTGGCGTCCTTTTCCAGCTGGCAGATATCGCCCTGGATATCGATTGCGCAGATGGAGTTGCGGAGATTACCGCCGATGCCGCCTTCCGTCGTCGCCGATCCGAGCAGGAGCTGTTCGCCCGCAACACGGCGCATGAAAGCCGCGTGCCAGTCGCTTTGTTCGCCGTGCTCAACGAGGCTCGACAGTTTGATATGATGCATGGCGAAAATCATCGCCGTTGCCGAGCATGCCTGTCCCAGGCGAACGCAGATATCGGCGATCGCCTGCAGGGAGGCAGCTTCGCCGCCAAGGTTTTCAGGAATTTGAATTCCCAGCAGCCGTTCGTGCCGCAGTGCTGCGACGGCCTCATGGGGAAACCGGCCGGCAGCATCGACATCATCGGCATGTTTTGCGGCAATCGCCGCGACTTTGCCCGCACGCGCGGACAGAGCTTCATCCATCGGCGCCACGGTGACGTTCATCAGGCGGCCTCTTTTCCGTCGAGGATGAGCTTGACCGTTTCTTCGATGGCCTTGATGCTCGCAAAGGATTTACGGTTGAGAAGATTGTCGGGGAACTCGATATCGAATGCCTCTTCGATGCCGAGCATCAGTTGTACCGAAGCAAAAGACGAAAGCCCCGCCGCGTAAAGATCAGCCTCATCGGCGATCGTTTCGACAGGGGTGGGAAGCTGGCCGAACTTTGCCAGTATTTCACGAATAGTCGCGTTCATTTGGACGTGTCTCCCATGAAGTCATATTAGACGCTTTGAATGTTATGGTTACATTCCAAACGATAACATTCAACTAAACCGTTAGGTTAACTGCAACTAACAGCAGCATGCGACAAACAGTCGATGCTGCCAAGTGTCGATATCGCTCCTTGACAAAAGCGGGGATGTGCATTTTCTTTCGGTCATTCACCAGGGGTGTCCCGCAAGGGGCTGAGATTCTGCTGTTATGCGCAGTGACCCGTTGAACCTGATCCAGTTCATACTGGCGTAGGGACGGTGCAAAGACCAAAGGGTTTGCTGACGCTTGACGTTCATGCAGCGCCTTGCGGTATTTTCCATCATTCCGGCTCGAACTGGGTCTCCACAGTCAAACTTTGGAGCCTCAAGATGAATATCGTTGCCAAGACTACCCCACCCGTCGTCACCACCGGGCCGTTGCCTGCCTCCACGAAAGTCTACAGGCAAGGTGTCCTGCATCCGGAAATTCGCGTGCCGATGCGCGAGATCGCGGTTCATCCGACAGCGGGCGAACCGCCCGTAACGGTCTATGATTCCTCCGGTCTCTACACCGACCCTTCCCACAGTGCCGCCATTGAGCGTGGCCTTCCACGCCAGCGTCGCGACTGGACGCTGGCCGGAGGTGATGTCGAGGCTTACGACGGACGTCACGTCAAACCGGAGGACAACGGTTTTGCGACTGGCACCCGCCTGACGCCTGAATTTCCGTTACGCTATCAACCGCTCAGGGCCAAAGACGGCAAAGCCGTCACGCAGCTTGCCTATGCTCGGGCAGGTATCATCACACCGGAAATGGAGTTCATCGCCATCCGGGAAAACCTTGGGCGTGAGGCGGCCAGGGAAAAGCTTGTGCGTGATGGCGAGAGTTTCGGCGCGCATGTTCCTGATCACGTCAGTGCGGAATTCGTTCGTCAGGAGGTGGCCGCAGGCCGGGCGATCATCCCCGCCAACATCAATCATCCCGAACTGGAGCCGATGATCATCGGCCGCAATTTCCTGGTGAAGATCAACGCCAATATCGGCAATTCCGCCGTTACGTCCTCGATGGCGGAAGAGGTAGAGAAAATGGTCTGGGCGATCCGTTGGGGCGCCGACACGGTCATGGACCTTTCAACGGGTCGCAACATTCACAATATCCGAGAGTGGATCATCCGCAATTCGCCCGTGCCGATCGGCACTGTGCCGCTCTATCAGGCGCTGGAAAAGGTGAACGGCATTGCCGAAGACCTGACCTGGGAGGTCTTCCGCGATACGCTGATCGAGCAGGCGGAGCAGGGCGTAGACTACTTCACAATCCATGCCGGCGTCCGGCTGCATTACATTCCGCTCACCGTCAACCGCGTTACCGGTATCGTGTCGCGTGGCGGTTCGATCATGGCCAAGTGGTGTCTGCATCATCACAAGGAGAGTTTCCTCTACGAACACTTCGAGGAAATCTGCGACATCTGCCGCGCCTACGATGTTTCTTTCTCACTCGGCGACGGTCTGCGTCCGGGGTCAATTGCCGATGCCAATGATGCGGCGCAATTTGCCGAACTGGAAACGCTGGGTGAGTTGACCAAGATCGCCTGGGCCAAGGATTGCCAGGTGATGATCGAAGGCCCTGGTCATGTGCCAATGCACAAGATCAAGGAGAACATGGACAAGCAGCTTGAAGTCTGCGGCGAGGCACCGTTCTACACGCTCGGGCCGCTGACGACGGATATTGCTCCGGGTTATGACCACATTACGTCTGGTATCGGCGCCGCGATGATCGGCTGGTTCGGCACGGCAATGCTTTGTTATGTGACACCGAAAGAACATCTCGGTCTGCCTGATCGCAATGACGTCAAGGTGGGTGTCATTACCTACAAGATTGCCGCCCACGCAGCCGATCTCGCCAAGGGACACCCGGCTGCGCAGGTGCGTGACGATGCGTTGTCGCGCGCCCGTTTCGAGTTCCGTTGGGAAGACCAGTTCAATCTTTCGCTCGATCCCGACACGGCGCGTTCCTTCCATGATGAAACGCTGCCGAAGGAGGCGCACAAGGTCGCGCATTTCTGCTCGATGTGTGGTCCCAAATTCTGCTCGATGCGGATTTCGCATGACATCCGCGCCGAGGCGCAGAAGGAAGGGCTGGAAGCAATGGCAGCCAGGTTCCAGGAGGGTGGAGAGCTCTATCTGCCTGTCGATCCTTCGACTGGCGCTTAGCATGCGTATCCTCATCAAAGGAACGGGCGTCGCGGGTTTAACCGCGGCGTTCGAACTGGCTTTGGCGGGTGCTTCGGTCGAGGTTGCGGATGCCGCTGCCGAACCGTTTCGCGGCGCTTCCTGGTATGCAGGCGGAATGCTGGCTCCCTGGTGTGAACGCGAGAGTGCAGAAGAGGCTGTACTAACGCTTGGTCAGTCTGCACTGGACTGGTGGGAACGAGCCACCCCCGGCCTCGTTTTCCGCAACGGCACGCTTGTCGTTGCACCGGCGCGCGATCGCGCCGAGCTTTCGCGTTTTGCCTCCAGAACCAGTGGTTACAGATGGCTGGATGAGGATGGGATTGCAGCTCTCGAGCCCGATCTTTCGGGGCGTTTCCGTTTCGGGCTGTATTTTCCGGAAGAAGGCCATCTCGATCCGCGCCTTGCGCTGAAAGCTCTTCATGCGCGCCTTCAGGACATGGGTGTCGCCTTCCATCTGGGCATGGGCCGGCTGGAGGAAAATACGTTCGACCGTGTGGTCGATTGTGTCGGCTATGCGGGGGTCGGTCGGCTTCCCCGGCTTCGCGGTGTTCGTGGCGAAATGCTTTATCTCGCCACACAGGATGTTTCGCTGGCCCGCCCTGTCCGCCTGCTGCATCCGCGTATCCCGCTTTACATTGTGCCGCGTGAAGGCGGGCGCTTCATGGTCGGGGCAACGATGATTGAATCCGAGCATACCGGACCGATCTCGGTCCGCTCGACGATGGAATTCCTCAATGCTGCCTACACCATTCATCCGGCTTTCGCCGAAGCGGAGATACTCGAAACAGGCACCGGTATCCGCCCTGCATTTCCCGATAACCTGCCGAAGATCAGCGAAAGCGGCAGGACCATTCTCGTCAACGGTGCGCACCGGCACGGCTTTCTTTTGTCGCCAGCGATGGCGCGCGAAGCTGCGCGTGTCGTCTTCAGTGATCTATCTGCAAAGGACAAACAACATGAAACTTCTGGTGAATGGCGAGGAGCTTGATTTCGCCGCAGACACATTGGCAGCACTGCTTTCCGATCTTGAGTATGAAGGCGAATGGCTGGCGACGGCGGTCAATGGCGACCTCATCCATTCGGACGAGCGTGCCGCGTGCAGGTTGAAGGATCGCGACCGTATCGAAATTCTCTCGCCGATGCAGGGGGGCTGACGGAATGTTGACGTTTTACGATCGCGAAGTCTCTTCCCGTCTGCTGCTTGGTACGGCCCGCTATCCATCGCCTGCCATTCTTGAAGAGGCTATCCGGGCAAGTGGCACGGAAATCCTGACAGTTTCGTTGCGCCGGGAAACGGCGGGCGGCAAGAAGGGCGGGCAGTTTTTTGAACTGCTGCGTGACCTCAGTTGCCACATCCTGCCCAACACGGCGGGTTGCCATACCGCCAAGGAAGCGGTTTTGACTGCGAAAATGGCGCGCGAGGTGTTCGCGACAGACTGGATCAAGCTCGAGGTCATCGGCAATCACGATACCTTGCAGCCAGATGTCTTTGCCCTGGTCGAGGCCGCGAAAATTCTCTGCGACGAGGGTTTCGAGGTTTTCCCCTATACCACCGACGATCTAGTCGTTGCGGAAAAACTGCTGGATGCCGGCTGCAAGGTGCTGATGCCGTGGTGCGCGCCAATCGGAAGTGCCATGGGGCCTCTCAATGTGACGGCACTCAAATCGATGCGGGCGCATTTTCCTGACGTACCGCTGATCGTCGATGCCGGGATTGGTCGCCCATCCCACGCGGTTACGGTGATGGAACTGGGCTATGACGCGGTCCTGCTCAATACAGCGGTTGCGGGTGCAACTCATCCGGTCATCATGGCGCAGGCATTTGCCCGTGCGATCGCTGCCGGGCGTGATGCGTTTCAAGCCGGGCTACTTGAGCCAAGGGACATGGCCGTGCCCTCAACGCCGATCATCGGTACGGCGGTGTTTTCCTGATCGTCGTTTTTCCGGAAGGCTGGTTTTACGTTGACACTCTTCAGTCGTGGCGGGATACCGGCATAAAAGAGGGAACAACGCCGCAATGCACAATCTTCTCACCGATATCGATGGTGTTTCAGTCGGAAACGTCACCGACCTTCAACTTGGCTCGGGTGTGACCGCCATCGTGTTCGATCGACCGGCTGTTGCCTCTGGCAGCGTGCTGGGAGGCGCGCCCGGCGGCAGGGACACGGCCTTGCTGGACCCTTCCATGACGGTCGAGACGGTGGATGCTCTTGTGCTTTCCGGCGGTTCAGCATTCGGGCTGGATGCGGCAGGTGGCGTTCAGGCCGGTTTGCGTGAGATTGGTCGTGGCTTGCAGGTCGGCACCACGCGGGTGCCGATCGTACCGCAGGCGATCCTGATGGATCTATTGAATGGCGGGAACAAGGATTGGGGCCTCAATTCTCCCTATCGCGACATGGGTTATGCTGCCTTCAGGGCGGCTGCGACAGGACCGTTTGATCTTGGCACAGTCGGTGCCGGGACGGGGGCGACGACTGCTACCTTCAAAGGTGGTCTTGGTTCGGCCAGCGCCATGAGTTCCGGCGGCTACAAGATTGCGGCGATTGTTGCGGTCAATGCACTTGGTTCTGCAACTGTCGGGGAGGGGCATCATTTCTGGTCCGCGCCGTTTGAAACGGACGGCGAGTTTGGGGCTTTTGGGTATCCTTCGCAATTCGCGACGCACGATACCGCGCTTCGTTTGAAGGGTGTGAACCTCACCGCAACAACGATTGGGGCTGTGGTGACCGATGCCGCACTGACAAAAGCACAGGCACATCGTTTGTCGATCATGGCGCATGATGGCCTTGCCCGCGCCGTTTTGCCGGCTCATCTGCCAAGTGATGGCGACACAATGTTTTCTGCCGCAACGGGTGAAAAAACACTTCAGGCCGGTGTTCACTTTGCAGAACTCTGCCACCTTGCGACAATCACCATGGCACGCGCCGTGGCGCGTGGCGTTTATGAAGCGACGGCTCTGCCGGTTGCCGGTGCCCAAAAGGCATTTCGCGATGTTCACCGGAGCACAGGGCAATGAGCAACGCATCTTTACCGTTGAAGCCAGTTCTTCGGATCGATTTTCCACCTGGCGATCGCCTCGGGCATGGCAGGATCGAGCTGATGGAGCTTATTGCCGAGACGGGGTCGATTTCCGCTGCCGGGCGGGCAATGGACATGTCCTACCGACGGGCATGGCTGCTGGTGGATGCTCTGAACCACATGTTCCGGCAGCCTGTGATCGAATCGCAGCGCGGCGGCAAGCAGGGGGGCGGCGCGTCCCTGACCCCATTTGGCGTTGAAGTCCTGGAGCGGTATCGCGCCATGGAACTGCGCATGAACGATGCCTTACGCGCCGATCTCGACTGGCTGGAGGCCAATCGCAATCCTGAAGCGGGCGATGCGATCAATAGGGATCAAGAGCCGCCGATTTTATGATCGCGTGGATGGCTTTGCCCGGTTCAAGCTGCATACGCTCACGCGACAGATCGGTGATGCGCGATTGGATGAGGTTGCCGCCGCAGTCGACCTGAACCGTAACCATCCCGTCGCCGGAGGCCGTGATATCGGCAATCGTTCCCTCAAGAATGTTAAGGGCACTCAAGCCTTCCGGTCTTACTGTTGCCAGCATGACATCGCGAGCGGGGATCAGGACACGCACCGCTGCTCCAGCCGTTCCGGACTTGGCGGGAACCTGCAGGACGACATTCGAGAGGCGCACGGCAGCAAGGTTATGGTGTGCATCGAAGCTGCCCAGATGGCCGGAAACAATGCTGCCGGTCTCGCGCCTTTCAAGATGAACACTAAGAGCGGGTCGGGCAAGAACATCGGCCGCCTTGCCCTGCGTTTCGATCTTGCCGTCTTTCATGACTACGATGTTGTCGGCCAGGCGTGCGACTTCCTGGATCGAATGGCTGACATAGACAATCGGAATGTTCATCTCGTCACGCAGCCGTTCCAGATAGGGAATTATCTCGGCCTTGCGCGCCTCATCGAGAGACGCCAGCGGCTCATCCATCAACAGCAGTCGCGGTGATGACATGAGCGCGCGTCCGATCGCAACGCGTTGTTTTTCGCCCCCGGACAGTTTGTTGGGATGCCGCTGCAACAGGTGGTCGATACCGAGCATATCAATGATGCGACGGTCGTCAGCCGTCGTCAGTTTGGCGGACGTGAACCATTTCCCGTAATTGAGGTTCTGAGCCACGCTGAGATGCGGAAAAAGGCGTGATTCCTGAAAAACATAGCCGAAACGACGTTCATGGACGGGCACGAACAGCTTCTTGTCACTGTCTGCCAAAACCTCGCCATCAAGCGAAACCTGCCCGTTCTCCGGCCGTAACAGACCCGCGATAATTCGGATCATCGACGTTTTTCCGGAGCCGGAACGCCCAAACAAAGCCGTGACGCCGCTCTGCGATTCAAAGGACGCGTCCAGCGCAAAAGAACCAAGGCGGTGGCGAACTTTAACCGAGAGCGTCATTCCATGCTCACCTTTTTGCCGATGATCCGCGCCAGAAATTCCGAACCGAGCAGCGCCAGCATGGAAATGATGACGGAGACGATGGTGAGGCGAAGCGCACCGGAATCGCCGCCGGGAACCTGGGTGAAGGTGTAGATGGCGGCTGAGAGTGTCTGGGTTTCCCCTGGAATATTCGAGACGAAGGTAATTGTCGCACCAAATTCGCCCATTGCCTTGGCAAAGGCCAGGATCATGCCGGCAATGATGCCTGGTAAAATCAGAGGCAGCGTAACGGTGAGAAAGACGCGCAAGGGACTGGCACCGAGCGTCGCCGCTGCTTCTTCCAGCTTGCCGTCTACCGCTTCAAGCGAAAGACGGATGGAGCGGACCAGCAATGGAAATCCCATGACCGCGCAGGCGAGTGCGGCACCTGTCCATCGGAATGAGAAGACAATACCGAAATAAGTATCGAGAAACTGGCCGATCATGCCTCTTCGGCCAAACATGACGAGGAGGAGAAAGCCCGTGACCACGGGCGGGAGAATGAGTGGCAGGTGTACGATACCGTTGAGGATGGATTTTCCCCAGAAGCGACCACGCGCCAAGGCAAGCGCCACGAGAATTCCCAATGGCAGGCTTGCGAACATTGCGACCACGGACACCCGCAGGCTGAGCCTGATTGCAGTCCATTCTTCAGGGCTGAGCGTCCACCAGTCCAAATGCATATCCTGTCGTCGTGAAAAGCCGTGGCTGCCGTTGTTCGGAAGCCACGGCGATCACCTTACTTCAAAACCGTAAAGCCTTGCTGTTCAAAGAATGGCTTGGCTTTTTCCGACTTCAGGAATTCGAGATAGGATTTGGCCGCCGGGGACTTGGCCTCTGAAAGTACAGCGACCGGATAGATGATTGCCGGATGGCTGTCTTCAGGGAAGGTGCCGACAATCTTCACGCCCGGGTCGGCGGCAGCATCTGTCTGGTAGACGATGCCATAAGGTGCTTCGCCGCGCGAAACGAGAAGCAGTGCGGCGCGCACGCTTTCAGCGCCCGCGACTTTATTCTCGACTGACGCCCACACGCCAAGCTTTTCCAGTGCAGCCTTGCCATATTTTCCAGCCGGAACGGAATCCACGGCGCCCATCGCCAATCGGCCATCGCCAACTAGGCCGGCAAGATCGAAGCCCTGGCCGATCTCAACGGGTTTGGCCTTGTCGGCAGGAGCGACGAGAACGATCCGGTTGCCAAGAAGGTTGGAGCGGGTTGCGGTGTCTATCAGCTTCTTGTCTGCAACGTAATCCATCCATGCGAGGTCGGCGGAAATGAAGATATCGGCAGGCGCGCCGGCTTCGATCTGTTTGGCAAGTGCAGAGCTTGCCGCATAAGACACCGTGGCCTGGTTGCCGCTCTCCTTGGCCCATTCGCCATTGATGGCATCAAGAGCATTCTTCATGCTCGCGGCTGCAAAAACAGTCACCTTTTCGGCGGCGTTGGCCGGTAGGGCGCCAAATGACACGGCCAGCACCATGGATGTGGCGGCAGCAACAGATCTGAAAAAAGTGCGGCTCAGAAGCTTCATAATAATTCCCCGGTATCGAGATATTTTCGTGAATATAACGCTAGCCGTACATCGCCATCATTATATTTTCAAGAACATATCGATCTTGTGAAAACGTCGAGACGTCTTTGCAGGATCAGGATGGAAAATGGCCGCTTTTGATCAAATCAGTCGATGATGACGTGCGGTACGAAGCGGGACAAGTTGGCGGTAATTCGTGATTGATCCTCACGGACGCCCAGACCACAAGCGCGGTCGCCGATCACCCAACTTCCGAGCACGGCGTAGCCCGCCTCGCTTTCGAAAAGTGGCGAATAGGCCTGTATGATAAAGCCCTCCTCGCCATATTCGCCAGGAGCTTCGATCACGTCATGTCCGTCACGAACAATGGTGACGTTTTCTCCCTCACGGGAAAGAAGCGGTTTGCGCACGTAATCCATCAGGCCCGTTGCTGCCGGGGCGTCGGCAAAGAAGCTCGGCAACAAGTTGGGATGGTTGGGATGTCGTTGCCATAAAAGCGGCAGCAGCCCCTTGTTGGAGAGAACCGATTTCCAGGCCGGTTCGATGAACACGTCGCCGGATTTTGCCAACTGGCGGGCGTAAGGCTCGCGCAGCATATGTTCCCAAGGATAAAGTTTGAAACAGCGATCGATCACCCGATCTTGAAGATCGGTATATCGCCCTTTCGCGTCGATCCCGATGTCGTTGATGTCGATAAGCTCGACGCGATGACCTGCCTGCAGGGCGCAATCCATCAGGTACACTGTCGTGCCGCGATCCTCTTCATTTCGGGTCGCGGCAGCGAAATGGAAAATCGGTTCCTTGGAGAACTGCGCAAAAGCCTCGATCAGGCTTTCCTGCAGAAGATTGTATTGATCCGCACTGTCCGGCAGTTGGCCGCTCAAGATTTGATCTGTCAGCCAGTCATACTGGAAATAGGCTGCCTCGAATATGGATGTCGGCGTGTCCGCATTGTATTCGAGCAGTTTGACCGGCCCCGATCCGTCATACGCCAGATCGAACCGTCCATAAAGATGGCGATCTCCGCGTTGCCAGGATCGCAGGACCACGTCGTGCATGTCGTGCGGTATGGTAAGCCTGTCGAGCATCTCTTCACTGGTGACGATGTCACCGACCATGTCCATGCACATATCGTGCAATTCCTGGCTCGGGGCCTCGATTTCTGTCTCGATTTCTTCAAACGAAAAGACGTAAGCGGTGTCATCGACCCAATAGGGTTCGCCGTACATTTCATGAAAGCCAAAGCCGACAGTGCGCGCTTTCTCGCGCCAGTCGGGTCGGGCCGTAATGCCTATGCGTTTCATATCAACCGCTGCTGCTAAATGAACGTCCGCCGAAACCTTCACGCGAAACGCTCTGGGTTTTTACATTGACCATCTGGGTGGCGCGCGTTGTTGTGATTTCAGTATCGCTGTGCGCGCCGCTTGCCATCATCATCGGTGTTACCGTCTGGCCAGTGCGGTTGCGATAGACCGGTTGGGAAGCGCTGATACCTGCGCCGCCGGAAGAGCTGCTTTCCTCTTCGTTTTCCTCTCGACGGTAGTTGTTATAGTCAGCGATGTTTTTGATCGTGGAAGACAGAAAATATCCGGTCATGAACGGCGTAAAGGAGCCGCTGCTCGTGCCGCTCGACTTTAGCCCTTGTTGTTCCGTGCACTGAAATTTTCCGTACTCATCCTCGCAGGCTGCCATGCCATCGAAACGCGGAGCGTTTGTGAGATGCGTCTCCATGGCATCTTGATAGGCGGTCTGGCAGACCTGCGTATCCATGCCAGAGGAAACGCACTCATCCACGGAGGTGAACATGACGTTGTAGGGCGGGGTCTTGGTGCAGTTGTGAAGAAACAAAGCGTATGCGGCGAGGGAGCCGAAAATGAGGATTGGGCGTGTGTGCCCGCTCAAACGTCTGCGCATTTTCTCTCCTCAATACGTCATGCAGGCGGCATTGAGGATGCCGATCGCGAGCGCCACACCGCCACCCCACAATCCGGCTGCGATATCGCCGCTTGTGATCTTGTCATGGAGGTTCTTCATCGTGAAATTGGCAATGTAGAAAGCGAGCACTTGGGCGGCGATGCCAATTACGGCCCAGATGACGTAGTCGACGATGCTGACAGAATGGGCTGCCGCAGATGCAAGCGGCAGGCTGAAACCGATCAGTGCGCCGAGAAAAGCTATAACGGCTGCAAGGTTTCCCTCGTGGATAAGCTCCGCCTCCCGATGAGGGGTCAGTCGGGTGTATATGGCAGCGAAAGCAGCGTATGCGGCAAGTCCGATGAAGAAATATCCCAAAAATGCGGGCAGGCCCGCAACGTAATCAATCACTTAAAAGTCCCCCAATACATAAAATACCGTCAATACCATGCAGATGGCAGGCACCAGGGCCACACGATCAACAAATCGATGTCGTGTCGGCTGCATCTCTGGCCGTGATTTTGCCTCTGATCGATCAGATGCATAGTCTCAATATCTTCAATTTAAATGACCACTCCGGATGTTCCATTTGGTCTGTGGTCCCGCCGTTTCCTCCACCAGAACGCGCCAAGTTCGACTTGTGGCTCCGTATCCGCCAAGGCAAGGTCAGGTTGAGAAGATTCTCCTCCTCAACTCAACCCTGAAATCAATACGCAGAGCTGCTATCTTTGGCAATGGAGACGCGCAATGGTCAGGCGGCTTTATTGTGCGTGCCGATTTTTAGAAGCGCTCGCCGGCAAAATGGGCAAGTTGCGCGCCTGCTTCATAGTAGCTTTCCTTCAGCGCACGAAATGGCTGGGCTTGAGGATCGGTCACGGGCAAGGGCAGGTCATCCTCGGAAAGGTCACCCAGGACATGGTGGGCAATCGTACGGCCGAAAATCGTGCCTGGTGCGATGCCTCTGCCGTTATAGCCGGAGAAGCCGACGACCTTGTCTGCAAACTTGTGGAAGCGCGGCAGTGCGTTGTCCGTCATACCGATCTGGCCATACCATTCGCATTCGAACTCGATGTCGGCAAGCTGCGGAAAGAGCCGTTTCAGCGATCGTCTTGCCCAGCTCCTGTGGATGGCGGTACCCGTTCGACGCAAGGCGCCAACGCTGCCGAACACCAATCTGCCGGCCTTGTCCATCCGGAAAGACGACAGGATTTCCTTGGTATCCCAGCACCCTTCGCGGTTTGGCAGGACGCTTTTTTGTAGATTGTCGCTCAATGGCCGGGTGGCAAGGTTGAAGTAGGGCAGGTAGACCTGTTCTTCTCGCACGATTTTCCAAGGTCCCGTGCTGTAAGCCTCGGTTGCGACGATGATCCAGTCGGATGAGACCGCGCCCTGCGGTGTCTTGACGACCCATCGGTTTCCGTCGCGTTCCGTGGCGATGACAGGGCTTTCGGTGAAGATGCGTGCCCCGGCCTTCGCGGCAGCCTTTGCAAGACCGCGGACATAGGCAAGCGGTTGCAGTGTGCCTGCGCGTGTATCGAGAAGCGCACCAGAGTAGGCCGGGCTGCCGATACGCTTTGCTGTCTCGTCGGCGTCGAGAACCCGGACCGGTGCGCCGCGGGCTGCCCACTGTTCACATCGGGCCTTGATTTCCGCCAGCCCCTTTTCGCCGACCGCGCAATGCAGGGTGCCGTTCTTTTCCATCTCGCAGGCGATGTCGTGTTTTTCGATCAGGTTTCGGACAGTGAGCGGCGCATCGCCCAACAGGTTGAGAAGGCGCTCACCATAGACCGGGCCCAGAACCCCCGGTAGTTCCTGAGGCATGACCCACATGCCGCCATTGATCAGGCCGACATTGCGGCCAGCGCCTCCGAAGCCGATCTGTTTTGCTTCGAGAAGAACGACGTTCACACCTCTTTCCGCCAGATGAAGTGCTGCTGACTGGCCGGTGAAACCGCCTCCAACGATGACGACGTCGGCATGGACCGTGTCCATCAATGAAGAGGTCGCAGGGGGCTGGGGCGCGGTCTTTTCCCAAAGGCCATGAGAGCGGGGGTTGTTGTACATCGTTCCACCATTTTTTGGGCCTATCCATGCTGATTATATATGAGTGATAAGCCCTTGTTCCGAAGACTTTACAGCCGAGCGTGCATGGTGAATATCGACATATCGTCAAGAGTTCATTCCGTGAGGGAATATGGTTCTTCCGCCGCGCAGATTTTTGCCGTCATTGTCTCTTCTCGCGGCGTTCGAGGCTGCCTCGCGTATCGGCAGCGTATCGGCGGCGGCCCGGGAATTAGGGCTGACACAAGGAGCGGTCAGTCGACAAATTCTCGCGCTTGAGGAGCAGCTTGGCGTGGCGCTTTTTTTACGCGAACGCCAGACGATCCGGCTTACCCGCGCGGGGGAGGGCTATGCACGCGAAATTCGCGAGGCTTTGCGCCGCATTTCCACCGCCTCGCTCAATCTGCGCGCCAATCCCGACGGTGGCACGCTCAATCTTGCCGTTCTGCCGAGTTTCGGGACACGCTGGCTGGTACCGCGCCTCCCCGATTTCATCGCGGCCTGTCCGGGAATATCGGTTAATCTCCTGACGCGCTCGTCTGTGTTCGACTTCAGGACCGAAACTGTCGATGCGGCCATTCATTTCGGTTTGCCGCATTGGCCGGGGGCGGAACTCGTTTTCCTGATGCATGAAAGCGTGGTGCCGGTCTGTAGCCCTGACTTCAAGGAACGACATGGTCTTTCTGGCCCGGCTCATTTGCTGAATGTGCCGCTGTTGCACATGACGACCCGTCCCGATGCCTGGGAAAAGTGGTTCCGAAGCCATGATGTGGGTTTCGACAATCTGCATGGCATGCTGTTTGACCAGTTTACGACGATTGCCGAGGCGGCGTCTTTCGGTGTTGGAGTGGCACTCATTCCCTCCTTCATGATCGAAGATGAGATGCAAA
The DNA here is from genome assembly GCA_025559845.1 of Agrobacterium tumefaciens. Taxonomy (NCBI): domain Bacteria; kingdom Pseudomonadati; phylum Pseudomonadota; class Alphaproteobacteria; order Hyphomicrobiales; family Rhizobiaceae; genus Agrobacterium; species Agrobacterium tumefaciens. The sequence goes on along the minus strand of CP048469.1, from coordinate 2,715,115 downwards.
CCGGCAAACTGGTCAAAGCAGTTTCAGGAACGCTTGAAAGTGAAGAGGCCTACTATCTGGCCTGCATGTCGGACAGGGCAGGTTATTTGCCGCTTGAAAGTTTTAGGAACTGGATCGTCGGGCAGGCAAAAAAGGGCGATATTCAATTGCGTGGCGCGTCGCGAGGCTGACGCAGTTCTACGTAACGTGGTCAAAATGGTCGCACACTTTTTTACGGCGGGCTCGGAACGGTCTTGCAAGACGAATGCGGGTGCGCCAATAGTGCGGCATGCCCACAGGGCAAAGCCATTTATTACGAATCCAACCACGGGAGACGTCCGTGAAGCCAATCTTTGTTCAGCTTCAATGTGAACCCGGCAAGACCTACGATGTCGCCGACGCCATCTACAAGACCGAACTCGTTTCCGAACTGTATTCGACGAGCGGCGAATATGATCTGCTGCTGAAAATCTATCTGGGGTCGGAAGAAGATATCGGCAAGTTCATCAACCAGAACATCGTCAACATTCCCGGCATCGTGCGGTCTTTGACCACTTTGACGTTCACGGCGTTCTGAAGCCGAGACGCGTTACAACAAAAAAGCGCGCCGTCGATATCAGTATCGGGCGCGCTTTTGTTTTTCTGATCGGTTTTCAAACTGTCGGAAAATGCATTCCATCAAGCGACAGCGGCGAAGTTCCGCTCGCGCACGAGATTGCGGATTGCAATGCGTACGTCGTCGGCGCTGTCAAATTTCTGTTCGTCCAGATCATGGACGTGAAACTTGACTGCGATGAACTTCAACCGGTCATTGTCCGGAATAACGATGCCGACGGGTTCGCCAGCGAATTCAATAACTTGCTTCTGCATAATACACTCCCGCTGTGGCTATATCTCACAGCATGTTGTCGAACTGAATTTTCAGATGATTGAGACGATTAAGTCACATTCGACAGCAGCGGGAACATGTGGATTTAAATCCACCATCCCGGGATTCAAGACCAAGGATTGCGACGATGCGCGGATATTTCGACATGACACACTCCCTGTGTTGGTGTTGACCCGGAATATCAGGAGACTCGTTCTCCAGTTCAAACGACAGATAGTCCGGATCGGCGTTAAAATCAATACCGATTGTTATAGGTAGAATATTTTTCTGTATGATGACAGGAGATGGGCGGAAATGTGAAATTTTTGTTTCTGAAAACGTCAGGTTTCAAAAGCCCGGAAATGCGGGCTTTTGATTGGCTTTTTAATTGCCGTTCCCGTCCGTGGGTGGGTAGATATGATCGTTTCCGTTGAAATCAGAGACTGAGTAACAACCCTCTGGTGTTTTTTTCGCCGCATTCTCGCCGATAACGGCTTTGCCATATCCGCCGGGAATATCGAGAACATAGGTCGGCTGGCACAGACCAGAGATTCGCCCGCGCAGCGCCGAAACGATTCGCTGCCCGTCTTCTATGCTCAGCCGGAAATGGCTGGTGCCGGGCGCAAGATCTGGATGATGCAGGTAATAAGGTTTGATACGGGTTTCGACGAAGGCACGCATAAGGTCCGCAAGAACCGCTGGGTCATCATTGATGCCCCGCAGCAATACCGTCTGGCTGATCATGACAATTCCAGCATCCACCAAACGGGCGCAGGCTTCCCTTGCTACATCTGTGAGCTCACGCGCATGGTTTGCATGAAGTGCAACATAGGTCGTCTTGCCGCTCGCCTTCAGCGCATCGATTAGTGCGCTGTCAATACGGGCCGGATCAACAACCGGCACCCGCGTATGGAAACGAACGATTTTGACATGCGGAATGTCGCGCAGTCGCTGCATCAGACCGAAAAGTCTGCGTGGCGATAGCACGAGTGGATCGCCACCCGTCAGAATTACTTCCCATATTTCCGGGCGAGATCTGATGTAGTCGAATGCTGCATCCAGTTCGTCCGGGCTCATCGTACCACTTCCTTGCGGGCCGACCGTTTCACGGCGGAAGCAGAAACGACAATAGACGGGGCAGACATGCACGGCCTTCAGCAACACCCTGTCCGGATATCGGTGGACGATGCCGTGGACGGGACTATGCGGCTTGTCGCCGATCGGGTCGTCACGTTCTTCTGGAAGCTGTAGAAGCTCGGCTTCGGTCGGAACAAACTGCAATGCAATCGGGTCGGCCGGATCAGCCGGATCGACCAACGCGGCAATCGAGGGCGTGATTGCCACGGCATAACGTTGTGCCACTGCTCGCAGGCCATCAAGCGCACTGGCGTCTATCAGACCTGCATCAAACAGCGCTTCGGGTGTCTTGATGGTTTCGGCTGCTGTCATTGCCCATATTCCGCAACGGGTGCCCACATAACGAGATCGATGCGCGGCGCGCCGGTTGCCAGCATGACAAGCCGGTCGAAACCAAGCGCTATTCCACTTGCTGCCGGCATGATGTCCAACGCAGCAAGAAAATCCTCGTCGAGCGGATAGATCTCCCCATAGACGCGCTGCTTTTCCAGCATTTCAGCTTCAAAGCGTCGCCGTTGTTCTGTTGCGTCGGTCAATTCGCCAAAGGCATTAGCGAGTTCCACGCCGCAAGCATAAAGCTCGAAGCGTTCTGCAACACGTGCATCTGCCGGCGATTTTCGAGCGAGGGCGGCTTCGCTGGTCGGATATTCATCAAGGATGGTGGCTCGTCCGAAGCCGAGCTCAGGCTCCACCCGTTCGACGATGACACGGCTGAACATGTCCGCCCAGGTGTCGTCGTCGGCAACACGGATGCCTGCGTTGATGAGGTTCGCGGCGAGGTGCCTGGCGTCAGTTTCACCATTCCGGCTGATCGTTGCGAGAAGATCGATACCCGCATATCGCTCAAACGCTTCCGCGACGCTCAAGCGTTCAGGCGCCAGAAACGGATCGACGCTGCGGCCACGATAGGTAAAGGTTCTGGTTTTCGCCGTTTCGGCCGCAAGTGCCAGAAGTTCGGCACTGTCATTCATCAGCGTTTCATATGTCTCGCCGGAACGGTACCATTCAAGCATCGTAAATTCAGGATGATGCAGGGGGCCGCGCTCACGGTTTCTGTAAACATGGGCGAAACAGGAGATGCGTTTTTCACCCGCTGCAAGCAATTTCTTGCAGGCGAATTCGGGCGAGGTGTGAAGGTAGAGTGCGGCCCTGTCGCCACTTGTGGTGATGCCCTGTGTCGTGAAAGCGTGTAGATGGGCCTCGTTTCCGGGCGAGATCTGCAGGGTCGCAGTATCGACTTCGAGAAAATCCTTGCGGGCGAAATAACCGCGGAAGGCAGACTGGATCGCATTTCGTCCGATCAGAAAGGCGCGACGGTCTGCATGAACATCAGGCCTCCACCAGGACGATACTTTCTGTTTGCTTGAATCCATTTTCCTGTCTTCTTTTCCGTCGTTGCGGCGGCGGCATTGCAGAGATTTTTCTCCGCTACATGTGCGATCATACCATTTAAAGCAGTTCTGGACCGAAAAGCGCTAGGCACTCTTCCCGGAATTGCTGTAGAAGGCTGGCAATTCGCACGGATTTAAGGTAGTTGCGCCCCAGAAAAAAGACAAAACGTCTACCGGGTCGGTGCAGCCGCGCAGTCCTTTACGACGCATTTCATCGAGTTACAAGGAACTCATATGGTCAAGGTTATCGCCTCATCCGTCCGCAAGGGCAATGTTCTCGACGTCGACGGCAAGCTGTACGTCGTCCTCACTGCCCAGAACTTTCACCCTGGCAAGGGTACCCCGGTTACGCAGGTCGACATGCGCCGCATCGTCGATGGCGTGAAGGTTTCCGAGCGCTGGCGGACCACCGAACAGGTCGAGCGCGCGTTTGTTGAAGACCTGAATTTCCAGTTCCTTTATGAAGACGGCGAAGGCTTCCACTTCATGAACCCTGAGAGCTACGATCAGGTCGTTGTCGATGTTGATACGATGGGTGACCAGAAGGCTTACCTCCAGGAAGGCATGACCTGCGTTCTTTCCATCCACGAAGGCGTTCCGCTTTCTGTAGAACTGCCGCGTCACGTCACGCTGGAAATCTCTGAGACCGAACCGGTCGTCAAGGGCCAGACTGCGTCTTCGTCCTACAAGCCGGCAATTCTCTCCAACGGTATTCGCACCATGGTTCCGCCGCACATCGATGCCGGTATTCGTGTTGTGATCGCGACGGAAGACAACTCCTACGTTGAGCGCGCCAAGAACTGATCACTGGATGTGTGCTCGCGGGCGCATTCGGAGCGTTTCAGCTATTTGAGGTGATGCGCCGATCCAGATCCGAAAATGCAAAAAGCACCGGGAAACCGGTGCTTTTTTATTGCCTGATTTGACGGATGTGTTGGCATAAAAAAACCCGCGCAAAGCGCGGGCTTTTTTGTTGTTGCGAAAGGCTTGTTACATGCCCTTTGCGACAGTCTGTGTTTCCGTGACCTTCTTCGGTGCGGTCTGGCCATAGGCATAACCGCCACCGAGAGCGACGCTCAGAGAAACATAGTCCTGGGCGGTCTGCTGTACGGCCTGAGCAAGGCTTGCCTGAGCGGTGGAAACCTGACGCTGCGCATCGAGAACGTCGAGCAGCGAGGACGCACCGTCACGATAGCTCGCGGTCGAGAGCTGCAGGGCTTCCTGATAGGAGGCAACCGTCTTGCGCAACGCATCGGCAGTCCGCTGATCGCGATTGATGGCGGCCAGCGCGTTTTCAACTTCTTCCACAGCGTTCAGAACCGTCGCCTTCCAGACGAGATACTGTTCGCGAGCCTGCGAGTTCGTCAGATCGATGTTGGCGCGGATGGTGCCGCCATCCAGAATCGGCAGGACGATGCTCGGACCAAACGACCAGCTATTTGCCGATCCTCGGCTGCCGCCGCTGATGAAGTTGTAGCTTGGCGTGATGGAGCCGCCGAGTTCGATGCTCGGATAAAGTCGCGACTCGGCAACGCCGATGCTCGCAACGGCTGCGGCCAGTTCGCGTTCGGCCGCACGGATGTCCGGACGATTGCGAATGAGATCTGCCGGAATGCCGGTGCGCGGGACGTTGCGGGCAACTGGCTGGCGAGAACCCTTCTGAAGCTCCGTCAGAAGCGACGAAGCCGGCATGCCGAGCAGGGTGGCGATGCGGTGAGCCGAGCGACGGAAATTCGTCTCAAGACCCGGAATTTCCGACAATGTCGAATTCACCAGGCCCTCGGACTGCACAACGTCGAGGCGCGATGCAGCACCTGCTTCGAGCTGCAGCTTGGTCAGGTCGAGCGTTTCGCGGCGAGAACCGAGGTTCTGTTTGGCGATCGCGATACGCTCCTGGTAGTAGCGAGCGTCGATATAGGCGGCGGCAACTGCCGAAATCAGCGTCAGACGCTGGGTGTCGACGTTGGAATACGCCGCGTCGAGCGAGGCATTGGCGCTTTCCTTGGCACGACGGTACTGACCGAACAGGTCAAGCAGCCAGGAAACGCTCAGGCCACCGGACGAGGCGTTCGTGACGGGAACGTCGCGATAGCTGCCCTTGGTCTGGCTTGTGGTGTGCTGGCCACTTGCCGTAAGGCTTGGAAGCGAACCGGCGCCGGCTGCGACAACGTTGGCCTCGGCCTGGTTGATGCGCTCGAGGGCCTGCAGGACCGTTAGGTTCTGCGCAAGACCGGTCGAGACATAGCCGTTCAGGCGGCTATCGTTGAAGGCCGTCCACCAGGCAACACTGCTGATGTCACCGTTACTGGTTTTTCCACCTTCTGCATATTTTCCGGGAAGCTGAATTTCCGGGGTCTTGTGATCTGGTCCGACAACGCAGCCAGACAGCAAAAGCATTGTCAGGGGAATGGTAGCACGAATAGACAGCATATATTTTTCCCAATTCTCCGGTTGGCTTACCGAATGCAGCGTCATGACGAAGCGAACAAAGCCGCTCATGTGCCGTAGAAACGAGCATCTGCCAAATCAGCAACATTTCTAGCAGCGTATTTACAATTGGCACAGCCCATTTTTGTTTTGTTAACGCCTAGAAAGGCGGCGAATGACCACGAAAAACGACGGAACGAAGAAAATTCCGAGGAGTGTTGCAGAAAGCATACCACCCAGCACCCCGATACCGATCGCATTTTGGGCCGACGATCCTGCTCCGGTTGCGATTGCAAGGGGAACAACACCGAGGATAAAGGCCAGCGAGGTCATGATGATTGGGCGCAGACGAAGCTTCGCAGCTTCCAGCGTCGCATCCACCAGACTAAGCCCGTGTTCTTGCCTCTCCTTCGCAAACTCGACGATCAGAATGGCGTTCTTGGCAGCGAGACCGATGGTCGTCAAAAGACCAACCTTGAAATAAACGTCGTTCGATTGATCGAAGAGCAGCGCAGCACCCAATGCACCCAGCACGCCGACCGGTACGGCCATGATGACTGAGAACGGGATCGACCAGCTTTCGTAAAGGGCGGCAAGGCAGAGGAAGACGATCAGGACCGAAAGCGCATAGAGCATCGGTGCCTGTGAGCCGGACAAACGTTCCTGATAGGAAATGCCCTGCCACGCGACGGTGTAACCACCCGGCATGCTTGCTGTCAGACGCTCCATCTCGTTCATTGCGTCACCAGACGCAACGCCCGGTCCGGCGGTTCCTTCAAGCGAAATGGCGCCCGTGCCGTTGAACCGCGCAAGCGTCGGCGGTGCATTGATCCAGGTGACTTCGCTGAAGGACGAGAACGGTACCATTTCACCATTCGTGTTGCGGGCATACCAGTATTTCAGGTCGTCTGGTTGCATGCGATAGGGGGCATCACCCTGCACGTAGACCGGCTTCAACTCGCCGTTCAGCGTGAAGTCGTTGACATCGCGTCCGGCAAAGATCGTCGACAGCATGAGATTCACTGAGGCAAGATCGACGCTCATGGCCCCCATCTTTTCCTGATCGAGAATGATCTTCATCTGCGATTCGTTGTCACGGCTGTTGCTTCGCAGCGAACTGATGTTGGGGTTGCCGTTGGTGAGCTGGATCAGTTCCTTCGATGCTGCCGTCAGGGCGTCAGTGCCGTTACGGCCGCTGTCGACAAGGTACATCGAGAAGCCGCTGGACGTTCCCATGCCCTGAATTGCCGGCGGCAGAAGCGGGAATACCTGCGCATCGCGGAAACCGAAGAATGTTCCCATCGCGCGCTGGACAATCGCTGCTGCGTGCTGATCCGGCGCCGTGCGCTCGGAAAAGTCCTTGAGCTTGGTGAACACCATCGCGTTGTTCTGGCCGGAACCGGTGAAGCTGAAGCCAAGCACGCCGAATACGGATTCAACGTTGTTGCCTTCCTTTTCACGGAAATAGGCCTCGACCTGTTTGACCACTTCGTTGGTCCGCTCGATGTTCGAGCCGGTTGGCGTCTGTACGATGGTCAACAGAACGCCCTGGTCTTCCTGCGGCAGGAACGAGCTTGGCAGTTTCGTGAAGAACCATGCGCAACCGCCAATGATGGCGAGGAAAAGTACCATGACACGCAGCGGACGCTTCAGAAGATAACCAATGGTCGAAACGTAGCCATCAGTGGTTTTCCCGAAGCCGCGGTTAAACCACGCGCCAGGTCCACGCTGCTTTTTGTGATGGTCGATCGGCTTCAGCATGGTGGCGCAAAGCGCCGGCGTCAGCACGATAGCGACAACGGCCGAAAGCAACATTGCCGATACGATCGTCACGGAGAACTGGCGGTAGATAATGCCGGTGGACCCGCCGAAGAAGGCCATCGGAATGAACACGGCAGTCAAGACGAGGGCGATACCGACGATTGCGCCGGTAATTTCACCCATCGACTTTTCCGTTGCTTCGACAGGCGAAAGGCCTTCTTCCGACATGATACGTTCGACGTTTTCAACGACGACGATGGCGTCATCGACGAGAAGACCGATCGCCAGCACCATGGCAAACATGGTGAGCGTGTTGATCGAATAGCCGGTGAGCGCAAGAATGCCGAAGGTTCCAAGCAGAACGACGGGAACCGCGATCATCGGGATGAATGTTGCCCTGAGATTCTGCAGGAACACCAGAAGCACGACGAAGACGAGAATGATCGCCTCGATCAGGGTGTGAACCACCTTCTCGATCGACAATTTGACGAAGGGTGTCGTGTCGTAGGGATATTCGATCGAAACACCCTCCGGCAGAGAGCCTTCAACCCTCGTCAATGCATCCTTCACGCGGGCCGCCGTGTCGAGGGCGTTTGCGCCGGTTGCGAGATTGACCGCGAAACCTGCTGCCGGGCGGCTGTTGGAGCGGGAATCGCCGCCGTAGCTTTCCTGGCCGATTTCGATGCGTGCGACGTCGCTCAAACGAACGGTCGCCCCGTCCTTCTCGACTTTGAGGATGACGGATTCGAAATCCGCAACCGTCGTGAGCTGGCTCTGTGCCGTCACCGTCACGTTGAGCTGCTGGCCCTTTACGGCCGGCAGCGCTCCGAGCGAGCCGACCGAGACCTGCGTGTTCTGGCTTTCGATTGCGCTCGTTACATCTGCGGTGGTGAGTTGATATTTGTTGAGTTTGAATGGGTCCAGCCAGATGCGCATCGCATATTCGGAACCGAACACGTTGATGCTGCCGACGCCTTCAAGACGCTTGATCTGATCTTCAATGCGGGTGGAAAAGACGTCGCCGAGGTCAGCGGAGTTGCGCTTCCCGTCTGTTGAAATCAATGCGCCGACCATCAGAATGCTCGACGTCGAGCGACTGACCTGGATACCCTGCTGCTGCACGGTATCCGGCAGTTGCGACTGGACCAGCTGCAGTTTGTTCTGCACCTGAACCTGGGCAATATCCGGCAGAATGCTGTTGCCGAACGTCAGTGTGACTTCGGAGCTGCCGGTCGAGGATGACGAGGTCATATAGGTGAGATCATCAAGACCGGTCATGCCGTCTTCGATGATTGTCGTCACCGATTTCTCGACTGTCTCCGCACTTGCACCGTTATATGTAGCGCTGATGCGCACCGTCGTCGGCGCAATGTCCGGATACTGCGATATGGAAAGCGTCGCGATGGCCAAGGCACCGCCAAGCATGATGACGATGGCGATAACCCATGCGAAAACGGGGCGCCGGATAAAGAAATGGGCCATGGCAGTCCTTGCCTTATCTTTTTCGAGCTTCGAACAAAGGTTCTCTGCCTATGCTTATTTCGAGGGAGCGGCGGCCGGTTGGGCCGGCTGCACGACGATGCCCCGGTCATCGATGGTGACTTCAACGGGTGCGACGGTTGCGCCGTCGGCGATCCACTGGAAGCCGTCGACGATGAGCTTGTCGCCATCCTTGACGTTTTCGGTGACAAGCCAGGCGTTGCCGGATTGCTGGCTGGACGCGAAGGTGCGTGTTTCCACCTTGTTTTCGGCTGTCACGAATTTGGCGGTCAGGTTGCCGCTGGCATCTCGGTTCGCGGCGCGCTGCGGAATGAGATAGCCCTTTTCCTTGCCAATGTTCAGCGTCGCGCGGACATAGGTGCCGGGGAGAATGAGGTCATCCGGATTGTCGAACAAAGCGCGGATCGAGAAGCTACCCGTCGTTTCGCTGACGGCCATATCGGACATGTCGATCTTGCCGTCCTGCTTGTATTCGGTGCCGTCTTCGAGCGTCAGGTGAATACCGGTGGCTTTTGCGTCTCCGCCGAGCTGGCCGGAGGCGATGGCATTGCGCAGCCGCAGAAGATTGGTGCTCGATTCCATCAGTTCGATGTAGATCGGATCAATCCGACGCAGTGTTGTCAGAGCCGTGGTCTGATTGGCGGTGACAACGTTGCCAATGCTGAACGCCGTGGTGCTGGTGATGCCGTCAAAGGGCGCCCGGACCTTGGTAAGATTGAGATTGATCTCGGAGGTTTCCAGAGCTGCCTTGGCCTGAGCGACGTCGGCCTCAGCCTGCAGCAGAGTGACCTTGGCATTTTCATATTCGATCTGCGTCGCGCCGCTGTTGACCAGGCGCTCGTAGCGGCTCAGGTTTGCCTGGGCACTCGGAATGCTGGCTTCGGCCTTGGCAACGGTTGCCTTGGCCTGCGCGACTTCCGCCAGATAGGTGTCGTCGTCGATCTGATAGAGAATATCGCCCTGCTTGACCTCGCTACCTTCCTTGAAGGGAATTTCGCGGATGATGCCGGTGACACGAGGACGGATCTCTGCCGTCTGGAAGGCGCTGGCGC